>JAKQJD010000205.1 GCA_029561355.1 Bacteroidota bacterium
GGTCAAACGTTTGACTGCGAGCGTCAAATTTTTCACCTTCCGATTGAAATATTTGACTCCCCGAATGAAGCGTTTGATTCCCCGAACGAAGTGTTTTTCTGTTTTTGACCGGCGTTTCATTGCCGGGGGCAAAATTTTAACCCGCGGGGTCAAACATTTGATGGCATCGTTCAAAATTTTGGGTCGTGCCGTCAAAATTTTGATTCCAAGAACGAAACGCTTCATTCCGGGAATCAAATGCTTCATTCGGAGAGTCAAACACTTCGTTCCTGGACCTGAATGACCATTCATTTGCGCCTTCATTGGCGTCCGTATTTCGCATCATGGGCAATTATTTCAAAGCGAAAACCCGGGATGAACTCATTGTATCCTTCGATCATTGTTGAGATTTTTGCTGTTGAGGCGAAGCCAGGAAAATCTCAACAATGCTCTTATCGTACCAGCAAAAGTTTGCCTTCTCGCATTGCGCTTTCCTGCCCGTCGAACGACATACCTTCCCAGGGCTGGCGCGTGGCCAGTATGGCGGAGCATTTCCACCAGTACACGCCGGGAGGGCAGTACTGATTCTCGAACCGGCCGTCCCAGGCTTCGGTCGGCTGCCCCTCAAACAGTTTGTCGGACGACCATACCCGCTGACCGTTGGTTGCGAATACTTCTATACGGAAGGCGTTCAGGCCTATGCCTATGGGGCGGAATTCGCGGGCGCCATCCGCGCCGAGTTCGGGCGAAAAAGTATTGGGAATGAACAGGTTGCCAAACAGATCGGGCTTTAGAAGTTGGCTGATCGTATCGCGGCAGCCTTCTTCGTTGGCCACTACCAGCGTAATGGGCTTGTCGCCGTTGATCAGGTAGCGGTGCACCGGATTTTGCACATTGGAAGTATGGCCGTCGCCGAAATCCCACCACCATTCCACGGCATTCATGGAAGCGTCGTTGAACAGGAAAATACCGTTTGAAACAACCGTCGTGTCATTGAGCGCTGCACTGGTAAATGCCGCTTTGGGTACCGGCAGCACCGTTACCAGCACCTCGCTGGAATCGAAGCAAAGTCCGTTATGGTCGGCAATGACCTGCACGCGGTAACTTCCCGGATGATCGAAACGGTGTATCGGGTTGGCTTCCGAGGAAGACTGCCCGTCGCCGAACGTCCAGAAATAATGATTGACAGCCTGCGAAACGGTTTCAAATACACCCGTAAACGGTGCGCAGCCTGTCTGTTCAGCGGTAAATGCTTCAACGTTCGGCTGGCTGTATACGGCTACCAGCGTATCGAGCATCGCTTCGCAACCGAACATATTGGTCCCAAACAGGTGCACACCCAGCGGACCCGAACCGACGCTGACGGCCGGCGATATGGAAGTGGAGTGTACCCCGTTGTCGAACGTCCATTCGTACGCATCGGCATGTACCGTGGTATTGGAAAAAGAGACGGTAACGGGCGAATGGCAGGGCTGATCTTGCAGAATATTAAATGACAGGTCGGGGTTGGGATGCACCGTGACGTAAGAAGAGCAGGTGTCCTCACAACCATATTGGTCCACAACTTTCAGTTGCATGCGGTATTGCCCGTCGTTGGCATAGGTGTGCTCCGGCGAAACCTGAATGCTGGTAGCGCCGTCACCGAAATCCCACAGGTAAAATCCGCCTCCTGTGCATAAATTAACCGGCTGCACCGAAAAGGGTTCGCAGCCGTTTTTGTTGTCCAGCTGTGCCATGGCCACAGGAATGTTGCGCACGGTAACCGGATGGAAAATGGTATCACTGCAACCCGTCGTCGCAGCAAAGCCGATCAGCATGACGTTATACTGGCCGGGCGCCGGATACATATGGCCCGGGGAAGTCATGGCAGGCTCCATCGAGCCGTCGCCGAAATACCACAGGCAGCCACTCAGGTCGACGGAAGTATTCACAAAAGGAAGCGTATCTCCGTAGCACACGTAGCCGGGCACGGTAAATCCGACTTCCGGCTGCGGCAGTACATGTACGTTGGCAGTCGTGGTATCGTAGCCGCACCCGTTGTTGACGTACAGGTGAATCAGGTAATCTCCGGCCACAGGATAGGTATGCTGCACGGAGTCGCCGATACCGGTATTGCCGTCGCCGAAATCCCAGTTGGCAAAAAAACCGTCGGTACTGTAATTTGCAACGTGTACGGTAAACGGTGCACAGCCGATGGTCGTGTCGATGTGTGCGAACGCCATTACCGTATTGGGATGTACCAAAACATCGTGTTGCAGGGTGTCGTTGCCGCAGGCATTTTCCAGTACAAGCACTACGCGGTACAACGAATCGGTTGCGCCGGCGAAAAAGACCTGGGTGGGCAATTGTGGAATGGTGTCTTTCAGAATTCCATTGATATACCAGCGGTAATGTGTAGGATTGCCGGTACTGATGTTGTTAAAATGCACCGTCAGCGGCGTGCAACCGTTGTCGATATCGCTTGAAAAACGCGTCTGCGGTTTTGGAAACACCGTTACCTGTTGCGCATAAATCCCCTGTCCGCAATGGTTCGTGGCAGTCAGTTCCAGCAGGTAGGTGGTATCGCTTTGGCCTTGGGTGAATACGTGTTGTCCGGGCTGGAAAAGGGTGTCCATGCTGCCGTCGCCTAAGTTCCAATGGTACGTGGTAAGCCCGTAGGGTGTACTGGTATTGTTGATTTGCACGAGCAGATCCGCGCAACCTTCCGTCTGATCGAGCACAAAATTGGCATCCGGAATAGCGTGCACTGCGATGTCCTGTTGTGCCGTATCGCGGCAGCCGTTAGCGGCTGTTACAATCAATTCGATCGTGTAATTTCCGGGATCGGAATAAGCGTAATACGGCGCACAACTCGAGGCTTCGGAACCGTCGCCAAAGGTCCAGTTGCAGTTGATACCCGTACTTCCGAATGTATAGGTGCTGAAATCCATCGGCGTACCCACGCAGGCATCGTCTATGGCAGCCAGAACGGCCGTTGGCGCTGCACTAACCGTTACCTGCCGCGCATCGAAATTCGGACAGCCGTTTGCATCGGTAAAAGTATAGGCCAGTACAAAATTCCCCGCACCGGCCATTGCCGGATCAAAAATACCGTCCGGCGTCACACCCGCGCCTGTCCATACGCCTCCGGCGGGCGATTGCCCGGCCAGCAATACTTCCCCTGCATTGATGCAGCGGGTAAGCGGCGGACCGGCTTCCACATCGGTCGACATAACAAAAACATGCACCGTGTCGTACAGCCGGCAGTCAGGCGGACCGTAGTAATACACCAGGTCGTTCCATGCGTTGTTCAGGCCGGCGGCGGGATCGAACAAACCGGTGGCGGAAATACCCGGCCCCGACCATACGCCGCCGTTCGGGATGGCCTGTAACTGTATTGAATTTGAAGAGCGGCAAATAGAATCAGCCGGTGTGACGGCTGTAACCACCGTGGGATTAAAAATGGTAAATCCTTCCTGGACAGTGTCGACACCGCAGGTATTGCCCACTTCAACTTGTACGAAGTGGTAACCCGTATCGGGAAATGAAACCGGAGGCGGAAACGGACCGGTAGCCGATCCGGGCAATCCGCCGCTGAAAGTCCAGTTGATATAATCGGCTTGCCCGCCGCTCAACGTAATGTGATTCGATGGAACCACGACCGCGCTAAAGCACGCATCTTCTATTTGCTGGATTAAACTTGCATCCGGTTTGCGCCGCACCCGTACCGGGGCCGACCATTCCGGGCCATTGCAACCGAAGGCTTTGAGGTGTACGGTGTACAGACCTTCGAAGGTAAAATTCATGACAGGCACGGCGCTGGTGGCGCCGGTACCGTTGGCGAATCCGCCCCAGGGAGCGGGCGTTATCCACCACACGTAGCCGTTGGCATTGGTAGAGTTGTTGATCACGTGCAGCGTGTCTTCCGGAATACAAAGCAGCGTATCCGAAAGCATGGCGGAAGCGGTAGCGGCAGGCAATATTTGAAACGCGTCGGACAGCGTGACGGAACCGCAGTGATTGCTCAGCGTAAGGGCCGCCACGTGCATACCTACGCCTGTAAACGTAATAGGCGGCGCATTCAGGGTATTGACAAAGGAAGGATATCCACCGGAAAAGGTCCACGAAATGGACGTTGCAGTGCCACCTCCCGCAGTGAAATAGTTGTTCGGATCGATTACCACGCTGTTGCATCCGTTCGGGATGGTATCCAGCGTAATTGTCGGCGGGCTGCTTACGACAATGTTTTTCGTCCAGGAAGGCGAGCCGCATCCTATGGCCTGCATTTTAAGGGTGTAGGTTCCCGGCTGGAGAAATTTGATCTGCGGATTGGAGGAGCCCGGACCGGTACCGTTTTCATATACATAACCCACATCCGGCGTAACGGTCCAGATCTGTCCGATTGTGTATTGCGACTGATTGGTCACATACAACGTGGCGAAAGGCAGGCAAAGCGCCGTATCCGATAAAGCGGCCGCCGCAACAGCCGTCGGCGTCACCTGAATATCCAGCGTCGCATTGTCGGCGCCACACATATTCGACACCGTCATGTACACATGGTGCGTACCCGGCGTCGTAAACGAATGGCTGAATGTTTCTCCGTTCAGGATCGTACCATCGCTGGTGGTCCACACGGTGGTCGTATTCGAGGGCGTATGGCACTGATTCAGGAAAAGCGCCGGCTCGTTCTCGCAAATCACCTGTGGCGGAGCGGGATCGGCCACCGGCTTGAACATGACGGCCAGCGGTGTAATGATATAGTGGAAACTTACATGTTCGGGGCTGCATTTTTTTTCCACGCCCATGTAAAGCAAATACGTGGAAGACGGGACGGAAATGCACGAATCATCGGGCACATCGTAAGCGTGGGTGAAAAACGGCGGATTACCGGCATATTCCTCGCAGGTGCCGTCGCCCCAGTCCATGTAGACCTTGGTAACGCCCGCTGCCGGGTCGGTCGTATTAAGAAACGTGACTGTCTGGCCCTCACAGAAAATCGGCGGGCTGTTGGGCGCAATACCGCCGTTGGCCAGGATAGGCCCGCAGTCGTCCCGGATGTTCCAGTCGACTGAACACTGTGCCGAAAGAATTGCAGGAACTACCATGAAAGCACAGTGTACCAATAAAAATAACCGTACAAATCGCGTGGTTTGCATACCAGAATATTAAAAATGAAAAAAGGAAAATGTGGAAGAAAAGGCGCAGCGGGCATGAGCGCCGGGGCGCCGGATTCAGTTCAAAAAGCCCAGAAAACTTTTGCCGCCAAACTGGTAGCACTTGGTTTTGCCGCGGCGGGAACTGCCTCCGAATAGGCCGCCTTTCCTGCGTCCCCTGCCGCTGTCGGAACCGAGCAGACAGGTGTCCTCAAAACTGAACCTGGCGGAGAGTTCATGGCTGCCCGCAGTAGCGGTAGCGCCCAGGCCACTCAACGGCATATCGAAACTGTAACCCAGGGTGACGTGGTTCGAACGCCCCCAGGGCATTTCCACGCCCGGCGCCACCGACAGGGTGTTGGTGTTCCTGACATTGACAGGATTGTGCGCATGCTGGTAAATCAGACCGATATAAGCCGTTTTAAATTGAAAAATGCAGCCCGTATACGTCTGCCGCAACGCCTGCTGGAGGTCGATGCGGAACATTGGCGATACGTACATCGCAGCGTCGCTGCTGAAGGCTTCGGCTACCGGAAATGCCATCGAAGCATGTGCGATCCAGCGGGGCTGGAGCGTGGTCTGAATATTCTGAAAGGAAATGTCGCGGCTGCCGCCGATGTTGTGCATGGCAAAACCTGCGCTAAAGGGCGTCTTCATCGAACCGATCTGCATTTCGCCGCGCCATACCAGGCCGCTGCCCAGCGCGAAGGTGCGCACCGCCTCTTTTTCAACGCTGACAAAAGCGCTGTTGTCGCGTACGATACCGAATACGGGATCCAACTGGCCCGAAAAAACCTGCCGGTCCGCGTCTATCCCACGCTGGCCGGCAGTAGCCTGTACACCGAAGTGCAGGGATGAAGTAGCAGATGTGTTTACAAAAACGCCGAGTTGGAAAGAACCTTCCCGTACGTGGTAGCCGAATACGTTTTCACCGAGCTGGCTCACCGTCACCCCATAAGCGAGCGTAGTGCCGCAGTGCCGTATCGCCACACCCGCGAATGCGCCGGAAAGTCCGCCCTGCAACGCTGCCCACTGGCGGCGGTAACCGAGGCCCAGTTCCACGCCCGTCGGTACGCTGACGAAAGCGGGATTCAGTGCTGTGCGCAGGTTAAAAAACTGTGTGAAATTCGTTTCCTGTGCTGACAGGAAACTTGCGGAGAAGAGCAATACCGGCAAAAAACCGGAACCGAGCAGTTTAAAAAAGTGCGTCATTGATTAAAGCGGAAAAATAGGATTCAAAATAAATGAAGCATGTCGGATGGGAATCGGGACGAGCGTCCAGGGAGGGGGTTTGGTTTTTTGTGTGTAGCGTATGGCAAAAGATTGATAATCAAACCCTTCTAAACACCCAACACAAAAAACCAAACCCGCTCTGTTCAGGCGCCGGCGCGCAGCATGAACATTTTGGTGCAGGCGCTTTTGCTGCTCTCTGCTTTCATCATGTATGTGCCGGCGGGCAAGGTGCCTGGCAGGTTAAGTGTAGTCGTAGCCGCTCCGGCATCAGAGATGGGCACCAGTTTGGTAAAAACTTCCCGGCCGATATAACTGTACACGGAGATCCGCATGATGCCGATGGAGGAGTTGGTAAAGTTGAGTGTCACTTCCCGGTTGGAAGGGTTGGCAGAAATGAAAAAGTTGAAATCCGCGTCCACCGGTTCTGAAGCAAAGGGGGCCGTGACAACTGCCACTGCGTTTGTTTCGGGGCCGCCTTCAGGCACCCCTGCATTTCTGGCATATGCGCAGGAAATGACGAACATGGATACCGTTACCAGGAGCGTGTATTTTTTTTGCAGAAGACTTTTCATGTTAAATAAATTAAGAAGCGTGAAGACCTTTTTTTACCGATGCCGCACGGGGTTGGTGCGGCACTTCTGTGTTTCTTTTTAAACACGATGTAATATTAACCGCTTCCTGCCGTCAGCCCCGGCATGTTTCGTTGACCAACGAAAAAGAGTCGTTCAAATCAGGAATTTCGTCGTTGGGGCTTTAACCTTTTATTTGACTTCAGTGGTGAACTTATATTCACCATTATTTAACCCGTGACATAAAAAAAACAGAGCCACCCTGACTACTCAGGATGAACTCTGTATATAACCGTAACAACCACAATAACTTATTAGAAGTACCTCAATCAAAAAAAAAGTTCAGATCTCGTTTGCTTGTTAGTACTTGAGGGGGATTAAAAAAGAATGAGATTAAAGGAACGGGATTAAAAGAAAGGATTAAAAAAATGAGATTAAAATAAGGGATTAAAAAAAAGGGGATTAAAAGAAGAGATTAAAAGAAACTTCACAGGTAGCGTCTATAACAATCAGCACAAACCATCAATCATCTGTCTTTAAAAATGAATCGCGTTCAATTGATAGTTCAAAGATGGGCTCTAAAAATTTCAGGTTTCGCGCACTTTCGTTGACTGCCGGAAATTCGTAGTGGAAAGCCGGTAAATGATCGTCGGGATATTTTCGGGCTTTCTCCGGCAAGCGTTTTACCTATTTCCGGGGTTGCAACAGGAAATCCTGATGCCCCGCCAAATCGCCTTCTTTACTGCTTTTGATCATAAAAATCGCCGGTGCAGCGCCGCGTTCCATGCCGGCACGGTCCAGTTCGGCATCTTCAATTCTGGCGGTGTATTTGCCCGGTTTCAGGCCCAGGTAACTGTAAAAACCGTCTTCTTCCGTGGCGACTTTAGCCACCAGCACCGATTTGTGGTCGTAAATCGCCACCGAAATGCCGCCCAGGCCAAGCCGCTCGGTTTGGTCGTAACGGTACACAGTGCCCGAAACCTCTCCCAGCGGCACCACCGGAACGTATATGCGTTTAACCTGGTTGGGGTCGACGGAGATGCGCAGATGCGGCTGCAGGATTTTCCATGAAAGGTTCTCGAAACTGTTGCCGTCGAGCGATGCCTCGCAAAACAGGTAAGGCTCCATACAAGTAAACAGAACCCCTCTTTTCGTGATGGTTTTACGTCCGGCACTGCCGTTTATTTTTACGTTCAGGCTGTTGATCAGCGGTTCGAAAAGTTCCTTTTTGCCGTTGCCGTTGATGTCCAGAAAGGCAGAAAAAAGCAGTCCGCCTTTACCCGTGGAAGAAATACGGCTGAACTCGGGCCGGCCCAGGTGTTTATCGTACAGCAGGCTGCCGCCGGCCGACTGGAAAAAGGAGGTTTCCGTTTCATGCACGTTTACATTGGAGTAAAAGCGGGCAAACGAAAAATCATACTTCATGCCCGCACGCCAGTACGTTTGCCTGAAATCGAATCTTCGTTCGTAGGAAGCATTGACGGTAAATTTCCGGGAGCAGTATTTCGACACTCCCAGGTTGAATGCCCTGAGACGGTTGTCTGTATAATCCCAGGTGGCTTTCGGCGTCAGCGTAAACCCTTTCGGCATGCGCAACGACGAGGATATATTGCTGTAAATGGCAGGTGTGGAACGGTCACGGCAATATGCATAACTGTTGACGCTCAGGTTGGCCTTCCGGCCCATCCACGACACCATCCATTCCACGTTGGTGTAAATATTGCGGCCATGCATGTTCTGGTTGAGTGCCAGCCGGGAAAAAACCGTGCTTTTCCGGATATGAAAAGGCATGGAAACCGACAACCTGCGCTCTTCCGAATAATTAAACCGCACCGCTTCCTGCAAGGCATCGTACTTCACATATTGAAGTTCCGCCTGCAAACCTGAAGGCGCACCGTAAGTGAGCAGGCCCTTGTAGCGCACGCCGTTCACGTATTCACCCGAAAGCGTCAGGTTGGAGGCCAGGCGAACTGCGGCATTCACAAATGGCAGGCTTTTCGACTTCGACACCGAAGTAAGGTATTCCACACCCGCTCCCAGGGTGATCCGGTCGGTACATCCGTAATTCACCCGCGCCTGGGTAAAAAAACTGCCGGTACTGTCTTCCACCATGCCTGCGCTTGCCCTGTATTCCAGCACATTGGCAGGAAGCAGGGTGAAAGGCACAATGAAGGCCTGTGTGTAACGGTGTTCTTCGCCCCAGGGCCCGATGTAGCGGGTTGTCACCTCTGTGTTTCCGTAGGAAAGCGGAATATTGTAACGGATCAGGCCCATGGCATCCGACCGCAGGTAATCTACAAATACATTGTTTACATAGAGTTCCACCACCCAGTTCGGCTGCACGTAACCCGTATAGGTGTAGGACCCGTAGGCTTTCCGCACATAGGTAGGGGCATTCGTTACCTGCACACCGACAACTGGGTTGAAAAGCGTGGAAACCGGCTGTGTGGAAATTTTACCCAGTAACACCTGCCGCACAGCCGGGTTTTTATTGTTGGCATATCGCCACAAATAGTATTGCTGTTTTTCGGAAAAAGGCTGGTTGCTAGCGTGTGTAAAAAAGCCCCTGAATTCGCCGCCGGCAATAACGCCGCCCACCGAAGTACTCATCCGGACAAAATCGGGACCCTTCACCTGCTGGATAGCCTGTATAGCCCAGTCGGCGCTGTTAAAATGAAAAAGCCGGTACTGTTTACCGATGGTGGCATCTGCAAAAAAAGTGTTGTTTCCATGATTTGTCCCTGTATGTGTTTCCTGCAACCGCCGGATTCGCACCACCTGCAGTTCCCATTTCGGTTTGATCACTGCGGAAAGGCTGTGCGGGTCGTAAGTGCATTCCAGTCCGAAAAGTGCGCCGAGATAATCCGACCGCAGGAACCACTGCGATCCGGATACCCGGATCGCCTGCCCATCTACGGGAAACAGATTTTTCTGAAAAACAACGCGGTGCTGCGCCCGGTCTATCAGGTAGGGGTCTTTCGGGTTGTCGAGGTAAACTTTAAAGAAACCCGAATCGGGAGTAATTTGATAACTGACTTGTAAAAAATCAAAAAGCCCGTTGAGAGAAAGATAGGTTTCCCTGCCATGCAACAGCGCTGGTATTTCGGTGGTGCCCAGCGACTTCACGTCTATAAAAACGGGTATTTCTTCAAAAGCAGGTTCGTTCTGCGCAAAGGATATTGCCGGAAAAACCGACAGGTAAAACAGGAAGCGTGCAACCCGGCGAATAACGGCTAATGCGAGGCCGCCGCGGTTCCTGCGGACACATGCGGAAATAAAATTGCAGGTCTGCAAATCTGTGAGATTAGAAAGATTAACGGATTATTATTTTAGCGGGGAGCGCTAACTCCGCCGTGGCCATTTGTACGTTTTTGGCCTCCGGCGGCGTGGCATATATCGCCACCAGTTTGCCTTTGGAATAATCGACGCCCGGCGGCTCCTGTAGTTTGAGGGCGGCTTTCCGCACGGCGCCGGGTGTGTACACGGCCAGGCCGCTCACTTCGCCCACTTTCGTGGTCACCCCTTCCGGAGAAACATGTTGAACAACCAGGGTTCCGTACACCGACATGTTGCCGCTGCGGTGAAACTCCAGGTGCAGCAGCGGAGCGTTCTGCTCGTTTCTCTCCATCCATAAATTGGTCAGATTTACCCTGGCGGTTGATTTCCCAACCCGCACGATGGTAGCGATCGAAATGCCGAACAATGCGCTGATGTGCACGGATACGGCATTGGTATCGGCTTTCACGTCTTTTCGCGGCGCTGCGGTTTTGTCGGCCCTGAAATACAGGTGCGAGCGATACTCGCCGGCAGGCGTGTTGCCGATTGATTTGAGTTGCAGTTTTATCACCTGCGATTCGTTTGGTCCCAGGGTCACCGTACGCGGGTAATAACGCAGCAGCGGTTCGGCGAAAAACTGACCCGAATCAGGCTCGACAATGTTCTCAAATCCCCCGTATTCAGTCATCCTGATCTGGATAAATGATATTTTGTAGGTAGCGGTATCTTTTCCGATATTGGTGAGGTTGATGATATCCGATTTTTTCCCGCCTTCAAACACTAGCCGTTTCGGAAATATCAGCAGGTCGCCCTGCGCCGCCAGCGGTGCGGCTGCCGCCAGCAGCAGCCCGGCGAACACATGGAAAAGAAGTACTGAAAAAGTGTTGTTAATCCGGATGTTACGAAACACGTTCATTGGTATTTAAAATTGTAAAAAAGAGGTTGTTTCATAAATAAACGTATGGTTATCAACCATTTAAACTTATTTATGTAACAACCTCTTCAAAAATGTGTGGCACACCTTTCTCTTTTCGAGTGATGTGCCACATTTCCCTATCAATCACAAAATTTTACTTCAAAAAAGATCTAGTTGTAATTCACCGTCACGTCGAAACCTGTAGCATTGGTGTATACGCCTGGTACTTGAGCAGCACCTACGTTGAGTGTAGCACCCACTGTAACGACGTCTTCACCTGCTACGAGTGTACCGCCGGTACCAACTGTAGGGAAACTATTGAACGCATTGACGGTCATGGTTTCCGCACCGGATACACGGGTAATCGTGTAGTTGCCGGCAGGAAGCGTAATCGAATACGTCGAAGTGCCCTCGCCGGTTACTGCAAACGCAGCCGCAGTTACCGTACCGGTCACTACTGGCAGTGTTACGCCGCCAAACGGTGTTCTGGAGCCATCAGGATCGAGATCTATCGTACCGGAGCCAATCACCGCAGCGTTGCCGAAGTTCATGTCTTCGATGTTCGTAAGGGTAATAGGTGCAATGATGGTAGCCGTAGCGGTAGCCGAAGCGGTGGCCTGTGCAAAGGAAGCGGCAGAAAAACCGAGCATTACAGCAGCAAATAAGATTGACTTGTTCATAAAAAGAATTGGTGTTAAAAAAAGTGGTTAAAAGAAAAAATGAATTTCAAAAAGCATGTTTGATTATCAACTGGGACAAATTTAGAGGCATCTCATTGCTTTCCCGGAGCGCTTTCGTTGGCTGCGGCAAAAGGCTCGTCGAAACCGGGTAAAGTGCCGTTGGATGCTATTCCAGGTTGAATGTGATGTAAAAAGTGCCGCTGTAGACGCCGGGCGGACTCGCCGCAGGGTTGCCGACAGTCAGCGTTCCGCCGATACCAAAATTGGTGTAACCCGGCGACGGCGTCGTATTCAGAAACGGTGCTTCCGGAGAAGTGCCACCCAGTTCGAGCGACATCGAGCCTCCGTTGCTGCCCGTCAGGGTGGCATCGGGACCGTTTAAAACGGAGATGATCGCCCCGGCAGGCGCCGCTACTTCGAACAGCGCCTGAAAGTAGGAAATGCCCAGGTTGTAGTCGATGACATCGCCCGATACCGAGCGGACGCCCGCAGCCGATATAGTGACCGTACCGCCCTCCCCCTGGCTGAATACACCGAAGTGCAGGTCCTGAATGTTGTGCACTGACAAAGCGCCCGGATCGCCGGGCAAGGTGTCTGTCGGGCCTGTTTGCGCATGCACCGTGAAGGATAACGCCGCCAGCAATGCCGGAAGAATGACCTGAAGGAAATTTACGGAATGGTTCATAAAATACCGGAATGGTTATTAATCGATATAAATGATACGTTCGGAGGAGCCGGTTTCGGTCTGCAATTGCAGGTAATAAACCCCCGATGCAATGTTTTTATCCAGCGCAAATGCATGAATAAACAATCCGCCCGGATGCGTCATCGTCGCTTCCATGCGCTGTGCTCCGCCGGCATCGAGCAGTACGATGGTGTAATCTCCCTGAGGCAGATCGTTTATCCGGAGGTGAAAACGGCGCGCCTCCACCGGATTGGGATAAACTTCCATCACCTGCTTGTCCGGGGCGGTTCCTGCCTGTACAATCGGGCTGTAGGTAATGGCTCCGTCCGTACCGATCGAATAAATCCGGTAATAATTTTCGCCCTGCTGCGGCTGTTCGTCGAGCCAGGTATACGTGGCTGCGGCGGCACTGTGTCCGGTCGCTTCCACTTCGTCCATTCTGGAAAAATGCAATGCTTCGCCGGAGCGTTCTACTTCGTATTTTTCAACACCCGTTTCGGTCGACACTTTCCACGTCACCTCTATACCGCGGTCGGTCAATGTGGCCGATGCCGACATGAACTTGACCGGTAGCGCTATGGCACTGCCGAAAACAATACTGAAACGGTCGGCAGCGCGGGAAGCCGGAACAGCCGGATTGACGCTGAATGCAATGATGCTGGTGTCGGTCAGCGACAGCGCCTGCCGGGTATCGAGGTATCTGTCAAGCAAATAGGGTTGCGCACCGGCCGGGTCCATATCGTGCCCGAAAATCTGGAACTTGTATGCCGGCTTTGTCAGCCGCGCCAGCCGCAAATGAATGGTGTCGTTTTCCTGCGGTTGCTGCCGCGCATCGATGCTCAGCGAATCGGTTCCGTTCCGGATAGCAAGGCATTCGGCGGTGCTTGCCATTTTAGCGGCATCCTCCTGCCCGGGGGCGTTGGAAAAATCGTCGTCAAAAGCGGTCACTACGCCGTCTGCAAGCACTGCGGTACCGCCGTTGTCGTATAGCAGGTTGATGGCCAGCAGGGAAAGTGTATTGCGGGGCGTAGCAGGCCCGGTGAAGAACGCGCCGTTGTTGTTTTCCGCCACCTTGTCCTGTTCGCGGATGCTTAGCGAAGGCGACGATGCGGTCGTTTGCACAAAAAATCCTTGTCCCGGCTGAATGTACTGGTCCAGGCCTGTGCTGCCTGAAAACGGTGAAATGATCGTTACGTCCCCGATGGAACTAACCGTGACATATCCGCCGAGGGCGCCCAAATTGGGATCCCAGCCCCAGCAGGCACTGGAAATATTTGTTTTCGGCAGACTGGTCCAGTCGATAGGCGCAGCAAACGGATTGCCCAGCAGCGTATACCGCCCTGTAACACCGGAAAGCGGAATATCGGAACTGGTATTGTATGTCTGGTCGCCCGTCAGCAGGGTGCCGTACGATTTTAATACCGTCGGATGCGGCGAGGTGGCGTACACCGAATTCAGGCGGTCGCCGTATACGAACATGTAATAGGCAATACCCGCTTTTAGCGGCGTGTATTTTGTGTTGTAGCCATTTCCTGTAGAATAGGGCATATACACCCGGTTGATATCGTCGTACGTGAACAGCGAAGGGTTGCCCGTTTGGGTATCGAATCCGTCGGTGCTGCTGCCGCCTGTGATGAGGGTGCCGGTATTGGCCGTGGAGTTGTTTCCCTGGTTCTGCCAGTTGCCCCAGATGGAAAATTCTTCTTCGCCCGAATCAAGTGTGGAATCCGTACTCGTCGTGGTGCTGCTGGTGATCAGGCGGTATTTGCGGCGCCCCTGCACATATCGTTCCACCGTCACCTTACCGTCGATGGGCGTGGTGGCGGCAGAGGTGATTTCGGCTACCCAGGCCGTACTGGTATCCGTCGATTTCAAGGTAAGGTAACCGCCCGTATGCAGGCTTCCGCCCGCAACAGTCAGCACCTCGGTCAGCGTAAGTGCGCCTCCCAGGGTAACGCCGGATGTATTGTCTATGGTCAGGGATTTGATCGTATTTCCGGCAAAAGTGCCCGCCGGAATGGTTTGTGCCGCAGAGCCGTTGCATTCGATGACGGCATTAGAAGCGGTGAAAGTGCCGCTGTTGCTGATGCTGCCGCCGATTTGCAGGGAAGCGCCGGTGACGGTCAGGGAAGCGCCCGGTTCGATGGCCAGGTTGTGTGCAGCAGCCGTTCCGGCATCGATTACCGGGTAATGCGGCAGGCTGTCGGGCACCAGCACGTCGATGGAGCCATCGGGAATGGTGTTGCAAATCCAGTTGCCGGCCGTGTCCCAGTCGTCGCTGACAGCGCCGGTCCAGATGCCTTCGCCCCTGATTGTGACGCTTGCGGTGGCAGTATACTCCCCGCAGCCGTTTATTGCTGCCACGGTATAGGTGACGGTGTAGGTGCCCGGTGTGCTGGCCGCTGTGTTTATCTCGCCGCTGACAGTATTCAGGGACAGGCCGGAAGTCGTACTGTAGGAACCGTCCGAACCACCCGAATGGGTGACTGATACACCTCCTTCATTTCGGCAATACGGACTTCCCGTATAACTTATACTATCGGAAGGCGCCTCGCTGATAGCGACGGTTGCCGTATTGATGTATTCGGGGCAGCCCAGTGTATCAGGTACGGTGTAAGTAACCGTGTAAACACCCGGCGTACTCAAGTCCAGGTCGATCACACCCGTAGGAGGGTCGATGGACAGGCCTGCTGTCGAGGAGAGCGAACCCGCTACACCTTCCGCATAACCCGTTGGGAACGCAATACCACCGTCGGTACAATACGGATTACCTTCGTAGGTACCCGACGCGAACGGTTGGGTCGTGATGGTAATATCCGCCGTGGTTGAAAAAGTAGAACATCCGCCCGCAGCAGCCACATCATACGTCACCGTATAGGCGCCGGCAGTGCTGGTGATCAGGTCGACATTGCCCGAAAGGGTATCGATCACCAGACCGTCCGTCGAACTGAACGTGCCGCCGCTGGTACCGATACGGGTGATCGGCGCAGTTTTAAACGAACTGCAATACGGGCTGTTTTCGTACGTAATGGTAGCCGAGGGTGCAGCAGTCACCACAATTTCGGCGCTTGTAATGTATTGCGGACATCCGCCTGCCGCCGCAAGGGTGTAAACAACGTTGTAAGCGCCCGGTGTGGAGGCCGACAGATCGACTGCGCCGGTCGCGTCGTCCAGCGACAACCCGGTAATGGAAGAAAACACGCCTCCGGTTTTGCCGGTCAGTGTTGCTGTGCCGGTGCCTGCGTCCGAACAATACGGAGAAGCGGTGTACGAAATAGCCGTACCTGCATTACATATCTCGCCGATGGCAAAATCGCCGGTTTCGGTAATGTTCGAGGCCTGCACGAATGTACTGCGCTTCAAAACAGTAACAGGCAATCGCCACGACGAACCGTCGTATAAATCCGCCCCCAGAAGCAGGGTATCCACTCCGCTGTCCAGATCGCCCGTCGCAAAATGAAAGGTAGCCGAATAGTTGTTGTACAATGTTCCGCTGTTGAGCAGTTTCCAGTACCGGTTCACACTTTTGGAAGCATTGATGGTAGCGTTCGCGATTTCCGGGTGGTCGCCTGCAGTTGTGGACACCGTCAGGCTGCCGGTGGTCGTGACGTTTGAAAAGGCCAGGTTAACAGGTGCATAAGTGGTGGCATCACCCACTTCGAACGTTTTGGAAGTAGCGCCCGTAGCAACCCCTTTTTGCAGCAGTCCGTTTACCCATCCCGTATTTTGTGCAGCGCCGGTAACCGCGGCGGTGGCGGATTGCACAAGCGCGTATTCGTCCGTATTAAGGTTGCCTGAAATGAAATGCAGCGTGCCGTTTACGGACGTATTGGCAAACAGGGTGGCTACGTCCGCCGCCTTGTCGAGTGTCAGGTTATAAAAACCGGAAGTATTGAAGATATCCTGGTGGTCAGTGCCGTTCAGGATGAAAGTAGAAGTGCCCGCATCCAGCGTGCCGTCGACCTGGATATTGTTGCCGACGGAATAGGTGTGGGCGCCGGCATGGAATGTAGAACTGCCGTTTACCGTAAAATCATTTAAAATTTCCCAATCCGATGCCGGCGTAATACCGGAAGCATGGGTATTGGAAATGAGGACGTTGTTAAAAGAAACAGGTGTTCCAGCCACGGTGATGGCCCCGGTGCTGCCCAGCACCACAGTGCCCGAACTGGAAAAATCGGCGCCGAAATCGATTGTGGCGGCAGATGAAGGAATAAAGTTGAACGTGCCGCTGCCGGTGATGGTGCCGTTGTTGTCCAGCGAACCCAGCAGGTTGTGCGTATAAATGCCGCCGTTGAAAGAAGCCCCCGTTCCAACGTTCAGGCCGTACAGGATGCTCCAGCCGGTGCTGGGCGTAATGCCGCCGGTATTGTTGATATTCAGGTAGCCGTACTGTGGAGCGGAAGTGGAATTGAGCACCGGGGGCACGGTACCGTTAAAATTTACCGTTATCGCTACCGTTTGAACGGCATTGATCAGGCTCAGGGTTTGCAGCACATTGCCCGTAAACGTCGTCGTACCCAGCGTGTATAAAATGCCGTGGTTGATCAGGTCGCCGTTCATCGTGGTATGAATCGTGGAACCGCCGCTTATGGACCCGCCGCTGTTGATCACCAGCAACTGATCGAATGTTACGTCGTCGAGGATCGTATACGACCCGTACACCGAAAACCGGTTGAAAGTGCTGTTGCCTGAAATGTTTTTCGAAGTGCCCGTACAAACGATCGTACTGGTCGACGGCGTAAAAGTGCCGTCGTTCACCCAGTTGCCGCCGAGCGTCAGCGTATTGGCGCCGGCATCAAAAGAAGCGCCGCTCTCGATGACCAGGTTCCCATGTACAGTGATCGGCGAAACCAGCGTTTTGGCCCCTGCATTTCTGAAAATAAGGTTGCCGAAATCGACGCCGAAAATCAGTTGCGGGTCAGTGCCGTCTGCAATCACCGTGCTCGAAAGTGCCAGGGTACCGTTGGCGAAATTGGCGGGCGGGTTGTTGCCGCCCACGATGAATGTGGCCGAATCTGCCAGCGTAAGCGTACCGCCCAGCACCGTGCGGTCGCAAACGAAGGAGCCGATATCCAGCGTGCCCGATGTCACCGTCAAATCGCCGTTCATCAGTACCATACCGGTCAGTTCGGCCGTCGTGCCGACAGGTTTATCGATCACCAGATTGTGGAACGTAGTAGGCGAGATGGTTTGGGTTCCGGCGCCGTCAAACACCGCAACGGATTCGGATGCATTGTAGGTCCCGCTGTTGTTCCAGTCGCCGCCGATGTACAGGGTACCTTGGTTGTGCAGGGTAGCGCCCGAGGCGATATTCACGTTTCCGGAAATGGTGGTGACGGACTGGTTATCCAGTTCCCCTGCGTCGAGCGTCAGCGATCCGCCTACAAGGAAAGGGTTGCTGATGACGGCCGCAGCGGCCGCATTGTCGATGGTCAGATTGTAATAATCTACTGCCGCAATAGCCTGGTTGACCACGCCGTTGTACGTGACCGTGCCGGTTCCCGGCGTAAAAGTGCCGCTCACGTAATGATAGTCGTCAGCAATATTCAAAGCGCCTGCCGAGGAAAATACCACATCCGCGCCGCCGACCTGGTGCAGGGTTCCGGAGATGGTAACCGAACCGGCGCCAATGTTCAGGTCGATGGTGTGTCCGCTTGTGCCGTCGCTCAGCGACAAGTCGCCGTCGATCACTATCGACTGGTTGTTTACATAGATGGTGTGTGCAGCGGCAACGCCGTTCCAGACGCCGAGTATATTACCCGAATTCAGGGAACCACCGCCGGCCATCGTAAGTGTGACCGCTTGAGCGCTTCCGAAAACGGTGTTTTTGACGGTTACTGCGGTACTGATGGTGGGCTCGTGGTTAAATGCAGCCGTACCCAACACGGCTATATCGGTAGGGCCGGGAGGTAAAGAGCCGGCGCCCTGCAGAATGGTCCAGTTAGCGGCGGTATTCCAGTCGGAGCTGACACTGCCGTTCCATTGGGCTATATCCTGGCTGTAGGAACAGGTCCAAAAGCCTTCCACATCGGTCAGTCCGCTGTGTTCTACATAGTTGGAAGTCGTGCTGTTGGCGGTTTTGCCGACCGGTATCCAGTACGTTCCGTCGAATGTCCACAGGGCGAGTGTCGATTCCGCATTTCCGTTCAGTTCATTGTCTTCATAGTGCAGCCGCAAGGTGGCAGTATACGTTCCGTTCGGGATGGTAATTTCGTATTCCCTGCTGATGGAAGCATCGTATGGAAAACCTGTAATCGGCTCCTGTGCAACCGAAACCAGCACACTGTCAACCGACGATACGGATGAGAAGGTAATAGTGTTGTCAGGCCCTTCAAAGGCATACGCAATGCCGGTCGAAAAGGTATGGGTACGAAGGATATTGCCCAGAATAATGCCGTTGCCCGTTCTGGTGGTGGTAATAGTCAGGGCATTGGCCCCTGTCAGGATCATGCCCTGGGTCATATTGACAGTGGCAGCGGATATGTTATCGTTCAGAATAAGGGAAGAAGTGCCGGACGCCGTATTGACGGTAACGGTGTTAAAAGCAGTAACGCCGGTCAGGGTGCGGTTTTGGGTGCCGAGGAATTGTACGGTCCCGCTTCCGGCGGTAAAAGTTCCGTTGTTGTTCCAGTCCATATAAATGGAATGCGTGTAGGCGCCTGCTGCGAACGTGGTCGCTGCACCGATGGTAATCGTGTTGTTGACCGTAATACCGCCTGCGGCCGTCTTGGTATTTCCGTTGGAAAGTTGGAGTACGTCATAGGTAATGGCGTTTACAGTTTGGGCGCCGCTGCCATTGAAACGAACGGTGTTTGGAATCGACGACGTGACGTTCAGCGTACCGGAACTGATCGTGAAGGTATTGCCGACACCCATTACGGCGCCTGAAGAAAGTTGCAAAGACGTTCCGTTGATCGTTGCATTGTACAGATCGGCCGTGCCGCTCAAAGTGGAAGTTCCCGTAAACGTGCCGGTGCCGGCTGAGGCGGAAAAACTGCCTTCCACCGTCAAACCTGAGGCAATCGAAAAATCCGCATCGGTGGTGATGCTGCCCGAAATATTCAATACGGAAAAACTCCTGGTTCCGGCTCCGGAAATGGTTTTGGAAGTTCCGCTCATGGAAATCGAGCCGGCGCTTGCGGAAAGGCTCCCGCTGACAGCCAGATTTCCCTTGATATCGAGTGAAGCGGCTGTGCTGACTGATCCGCTCACATCCAGATTTTGCATGGAAATGCCTACGCCGCTGATGGTTTTGCCCGTACCCGTCAGAAAGAATGTGCCGCCAGAAGCCTGCGTGAACGAACCCGAACTGGTGGTGGCCAGGTTGCCGCTGACGGTAATGTTTACGCCTGCGATATTCACCAGCGAAGCATACACGGTCAGGTTATTGAAATTCTGCGTGCCCGAGCCGCCGATCGTCGATCCGGGACCCGTAAAGGTGACCGTTCCCGTGCCGCCGTTGTAGGTTCCGTTGTTCGTCCAGTTGTTGCCCACGCTGTGTGCGTAACTGCCGCCATTAAAAATGGTGGACGCGCCGATGGAAACCACGCCGTTGACGGTAATATTCGAAGCGGCGGTGTACGTGAGGGAGGCGCCTGCTCCCAGCGTACTCGTCAGGTTGCCGGCTACCGACAGGGCAGTTCCGGGAAAGGTTTTTACGGTGGCGCCGCCCGAACTGCTCAGCGTCAGGTTGCCGTACACCTGGTTCGTTACGGTTTGGTTTCCACCCGCATATTCGACCGTACTGGCTGCGGCCAGCGAACTGGCGGTATAATTGGACGGATACGCATTGGTGCCGCCGATCTTCAGCGTCGCGCCGTTCGATACGGTAAGCGTACCGCCCGAACTGGCGCGATTGGCGGTATAACTGCCCAGGTCGAAGGTGCCGGTAGCGACGAGAAGGTTGCCGGTCACGCTGGTATTTATACCCAGGCTCACCGTATTTCCGGTATTTGAAATGGAGAGATTGTTGAAGGTAGTTACAAAACTCCCGCCGATCGATTGTGCCGCCGTGCCATTGAAGGTCACCGCGGCAGTGCCGCCTGTGAAGGCCGCCGTGCCGGAGTTATTCACCCAGTTGCCGCCCACCGACATATTAAAGTTGTTGGCGTTCAGCGTACCGGCTGTCAGGGTCAGGTGATTGGTTATCGCAATGGCGGCCGGCAACAGCATACCGCTGCTGTTGTTGAGCGTCAGGTTATAAAAGGAAGACACTCCTGAAAAAGTCTGCTGGCCCGACGTGCCGTTAAAAACGGTTGCGCCGCTGTTGGTCATGGTACCGCTGTTGGTCAGCGTACCGGCGATACTCAGGGTACCGGAAGAGGTGGTGGTCAGGGTAGCGCCCGTATTGATTGTCAGGTTTTTACAGGCGGCGCTGCCGGTAATGGATGGCATGTTCGCCGCCGCCGCCGGAATGGTCACGTTGACAGCGGAAGTGGGCACAACGCCCGAACACCAGTTGTCGGCAGTAGCCCAGTCGGTGCTGACGCTGCCCGTCCACTGGCCCGCGTTCGTGGTACTCGTTACATTGGTATAAGCGGCAGCCGTGCATCCTGCGGCAGTTACCGTTACCGTATAGGTTCCGGCATTTGCGGAGGCATAGGTAAAGGTCGGGTTCTGCGCGGAAGAAGTGAAGCCGCCGGGGCCGCTCCACGCGTACGTGGCGCCACTCAAAGTAGTCGCGCTGAGGGTAAGCGTCGAACCTGTACAAACAGGTCCGTTGTTTCCCGCGCCATCCGGCGAATTATACAACGTAGTGACTTCCGCGCCACTGAGCGCCCGATGGTAGATCAAGGCTTCGTCGAGTACACCGTTAAAATAATTCGAAGTTGGCAGATTGGTCCAGCCGCTCAGGTTATCGTAACCAAGTCTCCAGTATCCCGTCGTTCCTTCCGCTGTGGTGGTCGTTGCATCGGCGGCCACCTGCACGTTGTCTACATACAATGTCATGCCGCTTACGGAAGACAGGGTAGCGGTGGCCAGGTGCCAGTTGTTGTCGTTGTAGGACAGGGTAGAATTGATGCTTTTGATGGCTCCCGGGTATACGCCGAAATAAATTTGCCCGGAATTGCTCATATAAATATGCCGGTCGTACTGGCTGCTCTGTCCGGTTTGCAAGGCAGAAAAACCGATCAGTTTGCCGCCGCTCGTGGTAGTCGTTTTAAACCAGATAGAGATCGTGAAATTGGCGGGGCTCACGTATTGGGCAGATGTGGAAATGTATTGCGTGCTGCCGTTAAAACTGTACGCCTGGTTCGAATTACCAAAGCGGTCTGTTGTCAGTGCCGGGCTGTTTTGCAGGGTACCCTGGTTGTTGTTACCCGAAATATCATTGGCATTTCCCGTAAACGGATAATTTCCGATGGCACTGGTGCCCGGAATTTGTGAAATATTGGGTGCCGTAACATTGACCACAATAGTAGCCGCCGGGCTCACGCAGCCGCTCACCGTTTGCGTCACGGTGTAGTTGAACGAACCGGTCATCGTTGTCGACGGTGTAGGGGCCGTACTGCCCGACAAAACCAGAAACTGAATATTGTTGAAACACCGCGAACCCGCGGGCGTTACCCCGGTGATATTAATGGTGCCCGTACTTTCACTGACCGGAAAGGACGGATTGTCGTATCCGATATTGCCGGTCCCGGCCGAAACGCCGATGCTGTAATCGCCGGCCGATGTGAGCGTATAATTAAAAACGCTGCTGACACGCGCCGTCGCACTGCCTGCCGTTAAAGTCGTGGTGGTGGAAGAGGTAGCAATCACGGTGCCGCCGCTGTTGTAAATGGACAACACAAGGCCTGTAACGGCCTGATAGGCAGGAATATAATAATCGACCGTGGTGATCTTCACACTGGCTGCGGTGGTGGTAAATTTTGTTTTTTTGTTGTTCGAAGCATTATCGACGTACACAGCGTTTGTGAGGGCCGTCGTTCCGCCCGCCGAACCCGTCAGTCCGCCCCAGAGCAGGCTGCTTCCCGTAGCGGTCAGTTGTATAGCGGTGGCATTCTGGCAATAACTTACCGGACTGGTTACCGTTGGTGCGGCAGGTGGCGTACATGCGGTAGTTTGGCTGCCGCTGAGTGCGCTGGTACTGAATCCGCCTTCCGAAACGGCATATATTTTCCAGTAATAAAGCGTAGCCGCCGACAATCCCGATTGCACGGAAGTAGTGACGCCGGCAGCGGTTTGAGTGACAAAACTATAGTTGGTACCATCTGTAGAGCGGTAAATGAGAAAACCTCTTTCATTGGAAGACAGGTCCGACCAGTTGAGCGTCATCGAGGTATTGTCGATGGCCGAAAAGATCAGGCTCGCAGGCGCGGCCGGTACCGGAGGCGTAAAGAGGTAGCGGTTGCCGGTTACGGGTTTGGAGTTGATGTTGTTTTCGGAGGTGGAAGTGACGCTCGTTCCCGTGTTCCGCACGGAGAGGTAGTTGCCCGAGCCCGTAGCTGTGGCTGTTATACCAATAGAGGCCGATGCACTGTTCAGTGAGCCCGTTTCCTGGCGGTAGGTAAACTCCACCCTTCCCGTGCCTTCGTACATCTTTACCTGAAAAGAAATGGTATTGCCCGTTGCCTGGTAATCCCATTGGGCATTCAGGTATTGTATGGTAAATACGCGATTGGGTGCGCTGCCGCTGGTCAGGTAGGAAACGTTGGTAGCATTTTGTATGTCCAGATCGTCCCACAACGGCGCGATCACCGGACGTGGTGCGCCTCCGCTGGCAAGACTGTTGGCGAAAACCGGATCTGTAATATTAGCGCCGAGTGTCAGCCAGCCGTTGGTGCTGGCCGATACGGTCGTATAACGCGTACCCATGTACCAGAAGTCGAAACCGATCGGAATCCCGTTGAAATAGCCGTCATCCACATCGCCTATCAGGGGTGAAGGATTTGTAGCCCCCGACAACACCGTGAACGATCCGCTGGAGGCGGAAAAGGTGTAGTTGATAATGCTCTGGGTGGAGAGGCGGAGCACTGTTGTCAGCATGAAAAGGCACAGGATTGCCCCTTTCAACAACGACCGGAGCGGTTGGATTCGTTTCATAAAATCAGCGTATTAAAAATGAGAGGGGGTTGAGGGGTTGAGAGGTTGAGGGGTTGACTGAGTGCGCATCCTCAACCCCTCAACATCTCAACCCCTCAACATCAAAAAAAATCACAAGCAGGGCTGCCCCGATAAATCCTCCAGGACCGGAGCATCTGCGGGCAAGTGTCGCTGCAATGCAGTGATCAGTTCTTCGTAGCGTACGGGTTTGGTGAGATAGTCATTCATACCGCTGGCCAGCACTTTTTCGCGTTCTCCGGCGAGCACATGCGCCGTGACGGCGATAATGGGCACCTTTTTTAGTTTCAGTTCCGTCCGGATCAACTGTGTCGTCGTGTAGCCGTCCATTTCAGGCATTTGTATATCCATCAAAATCAGGTTGAAGTCACATGGCGTATTGCGAAGCAGGGTAATCGCTTCCTGCCCGTTCGATGCCTGCGTGATTTTCATGCCCAGTTCGAGTAGTTGCAGTTCTGCAATCCGGCGATTCATGGGGTTGTCCTCGATTAAGAGAACGTGGCGTCCTTTGAAATCGGGTGTGATATTTTGAGTGACATGCTTTCCGGACAAGACGCCCGGCATACGCGACAAGGTGTACGGAATTTCTACCGTGAATGTAGAGCCTGTGCCCACTTCACTCACCAGTGAAATAGAACCGCGCTGTAATTCGACCAGCATTTTAACCAGGGCAAGGCCAAGGCCTGTTCCGCCATAGCGGCGCATGGCATTGCTGTCGGCTTGAATAAACCGTTCGAAAATCCGCTCCTGCTCCGTTGCCGGAATTCCGATACCGCTGTCTTCAACCTCAAAACGGATCCGTACACAACTTCTGCTGCCGCGTGGCAATAACCGCCGCACGCGCAAGGTGACCTGCCCGCTGTCGGTGAATTTTACGGCATTACCGAGCAGGTTGACCAGAATCTGGGTAAGGCGCATCGGATCGCCCATCATCAGAGGAGGCAGTAGAGGGTCGGCGTCCAGGTGTATGACGAGGCTTTTTTCTTCTGCGCTCGGCCGCACCATGGTGATCACCGAATGCAGGAGACCCGGCAGGTCGAACTCCACTTTGTCTATGCGCAACATACCCGACTGGATTTTTTCAAAATCGAGGATATCATTTACGATTGCCAACAAATTGGCGCTCGAAATCTGGATACAATCCACGTATTCCTTCAGCACGGGATTGAGTTCGGCACGGCCCAGAAAGTTGGCAAACCCGATAATTGCATTGAGCGGCGTACGTATTTCGTGGCTCATGTTGGCCATGAACAAATGCTTCAGGTGCTGGGCATTTTCCGCTTCCTGGCGCGCAATGATCAGGTCGTTTTCCAGTTTTTTGCGTTCGGTAAAATTGAATCCCGTGGTGATGGTGTGCGACATGTTGCCCTCATCGTCATATACAATTTTGGCATTGAAAACCATCGGAATCAGTTGCCCTTGTTTTCCAAGCATCGCTTGTTCTGTGTTTTTCATATAACCTTGTTGTTTTATCTTTGCGAACATTTTTGCAAAAACTTCGGGGTCGCCGCCGCCGCCGTTTAACTCGGTAATGTGCTTTCCTACAACTTCCTCTTTCGTGTATCCAAGCCAGTCGAGTTCTGTCTGGTTCATATCGAGAATATATCCGTCTTTATCGAGTGAATGGTAGCCGATGGGCAGGATATTGACCAGATTCTGTGTAAAATCCGCCGCTTTTCTTTGTTTTTCGTACATCTGCCGGTATGCCCGCCGGTCGTCCATCACCCGGTGAACGGTGCGCGTCATGGCGTAAATGAGCAACAGAAACACGAGGCCGGCCAGCGCCGACAACAAAAGCATGTTGTCGCGGAAAGAATCCACGCCAAGCGCGGAATCGGCCTCCATTTCTGCACGGATCATGCTCACCCGGATACGAAAAACCTCGTTCGTTAACAGCAATAACCGGTTGTGAAGCCCTACCATTCGGGTTTCATCGGCCGTGGTCATTATTTGGGTATTGTCCTGAAAATGCACGTTCAGGGCAACCATGCCCGAAACGAGCACACTGTCTATCGCCGCATCGATGGCCTTTATCTTGGGCTTACTTTCGGAAGTGGCCAGCAGTTTCAGTTTGCAGTAACTGTCGAGAATATTGTAGCGGCTGTTCCGCACAGTTTCCATTGCAGCCGTGTCGCCGTCGTTGATATAGGCCCGAATGCTGCGTTGATATTGCAGGACGGTCTCACCGATCTTGTCGAGTTCTTTACCCATCGCATCGGTCTGGATAAACTTATCACGCATGAGCACCGTTTCCGAAATGGAATGCTCTCCCTGCTCCATGAGCAATACCAATGAAGCAAACAACAACCCGGCCAGTGCTGCCAGGGTACAGATAATCCACCAGGTCTTAGCTTGGATCAGATGCTCGGGGTCGATCCAGCGATATATTAAACGCATTAAATGCATGTGGTTGAGTTAGTAGATTAAACGAGCGATGTTGATGTTTCCACGAGACAGACAGCAAGAGGGAGGTGTGTATGCACCAATAAAATCTGCAACGGCTCAAAATTGGCGGACAAACAGGAGTGCCCGGACCCACATTCGTTGGCCCGGGCAAAATGCTCGTTGAAAACCGGTAAATCGTCGTCGGGATAAATCGTCTTTGGGGAGCGTGTTTTTAGTTTTTGCGTTACTTACAAAACACAAAATCAAACACGCTCTTAATCTTTCGGCCCGATTTCCCGCTGAATAACAGAAACGGCCCGGCGGGCATTGAAGGAGAGCAGTGTGTATATTTCGTTTAATACGTCCGGGTCGGGCGACTCTTTTTTGGCTTCCTGCTCCAGTTGAAGCAAAGGGTCGGCCAGCACCTGTTGAAAGCCTGCATAAGCGGCAGAAGAGCGCAGAAAATGCGATACGGAGGCGGTTTTAACAAAATCCTGCTGCTGCAAGGCTGCCTGAAGCGTGATCATTTCCTGGGGAAATTGCTGAATAAAAAGGCGGGCAATCTCGTTACCGATCTTCGCATTCCCCAGCGTATGCTCCTGGAAAGCCTCGAAATCCCAAAAACCTGGCAGGAAACGAAGCAGCACGTTGATCAGGTCGTTTTGTACCACCGGTTTGGTCAGGTAGTCGTTCATGCCGCTGGCGAGTACTTTCTCGCGTTCGCCGGCAAACACGTGGGCCGTCAGGGCAACGATCGGCAAATCGTGCAGGCCCAGTTCCGAACGAATGGTGCGGGTTGTTTGATGACCGTCTATGCCCGGCATCTGAATATCGATAAAAACGAGGTCGAATGCATGGGGTGTGGCGTGCAATAATTCCAGGGCTTTATACCCGTCTTCCGCCATCGTTACTTCCAGCCCGAATTCTTTCAGGTTGAGTTCGGCAATGCGGCGGTTCATCGGGTTGTCTTCCACCAGCAACACGTGGTATCCGCTCAGATCGGGCACCGTTATATTATCTGATGATAGTACGGTTGGCATTATTTTTTGATCCCGGACCGTTTGATAGGGAATTTCAATGTGAAAAGAGGAGCCTTTGCCGGGTGCGCTGGTGAGCACGATGCAGCCATCCTGAAGTTCAACGAGCATTTTCACGAGGGCCAGGCCAAGGCCGGTGCCGCCGTATTTTCTCGACATGTCGTTGCTCGCCTGCATAAATCTTTCGAAAATGCGGGAATGCTCCGACTCCGCGATGCCGATGCCCGTATCTTCTACTTTAAACAAGATGCGAATGGAATCCCCGGGGGCCGACATCACTTGTACATCGAGGGTAACGGAGCCGAACTCGGTAAATTTGATGGCATTTCCCAGCAGGTTCACGAGTATTTGTGTCAATCGCATGGGGTCGCCGACCACCAGCATGGGCAAATTGGGGTCGGTTTTGAGTTCCAGTATCAGGTGTTTTTCTTCTGCGGAAGTGCGCAACATGGTTGTGACCGAGTGCAAAAGGCCCGGCAAATCGAATTCGATCTGCTCGATCCGCAACATGCCCGACCGGATCTTTTCAAAATCCAGGATGTCGTTAACAATCGCCAGCAGGTTGGTGCCCGATATCTGGATGCTTTGTACGTATTCTTTCAGGTTTTTTGCCAGGCCGGCGCGGCTCAGCAAATTCGCAAATCCGATGATGGCATTGAGCGGCGTACGGATTTCGTGGCTCATGTTGGCCATGAAGAGTTGTTTCAGGCGGCGCGCATTTTCGGCTTCCTGCCGTGCCGATATGAGATCGTCTTCCAGTTTTTTGCGTTCCGTGAAGTTGTAAACCATGGTGATACTTCGCTCGAAATTGCCGGCTTCATCCAGAAGAACCTTGGATGTGATGAGTGCAGGGATATGTCGCCCGTCCTTGCTGAGCATCGTATATTCCACGTTATTTACCTCTCCCTGTTTTTTAAACTCCTCCATCAATTCCTCGAACCGGTCGTGATAGGAATCGTCTGCATACAGATCGGACACGTGTTTTTTGCCGATAACTTCTTCCCGGGTGTAACCGAGCCAGTCGAGTTCGGTCTGGTTCATTTCGATAATTATTCCGTGTTTGTTCAGGGAATGATACCCGATGGGCAGGATGTTGATCAGGTTATGGGTCAGGGAAAGGTTCTTTTTCTGCTCCTCGTGTAAAAGATTAAAGGAACGCCGGTCGTGCATCACTTTGCGTACCGTGCGCACCATCGTATACAAGAGCATGAGGAATACAAATCCCGCCATGAAGGAAAGCAGCCATAGCATTCCGGAGGTTTCGAGCGATTTTTTTTCGAGTACCAGAAGAACAATGGCGGCAGCGAAAACCAGCCCGGCCTGAATACCCAGCGCACCGATCGCCAGCCATGCCTTGCCAGTGATCAACCCGTCGGGGTCAATTTTTCGATGAATAAAGCGTATTACAAACATGAATTTAGCCAATCAACTCTTTAATTCTTCACAGAATATTCATCTTTTTCAAAAATCCGGATCTAAAGCTCTCACTGAGCGGGATGACGTCCTTATTCGTCATTACAATGGAATTCTCTTCGAGTGAAGCGACCTTGTCGATCGCCACAATGGAGGAGCGGTGTACGCGCGCGAAACGGGCAGGCGGCAACCGTTCCTCCAGTGATTTCAGGGTCATGTGAACGGTGTATTTTTTTACAAGCGTAATCAGCGATACGTAATCGCCCAATGCCTGTACGTACAGTATGTTGCTGAAATCGATACGCACCAACTGGTTGTTCACCCGGGCAAACAAAAAATCAGGACCGCCCGGATGTTCCAACTCGGGTTGCACCGCCAACTTTTTCACTTCAAATAATTCCGACGCCCGCTGCACCGCAGTAAGAAACCGCGGGAGCAACACGGGTTTTACCAGGTAATCCGCTACGCGCAAATCGAACCCTTCCACCGCGTATGCCGGCTCGGTAGTAACCAGAATAAATAAAGGCGGGTTTTGAAGCGTCCGGATCAAATCCAGCCCCGACATTCCCGGCATTTCTACATCCAGAAGCACCAGGTCCACCGCCTGGTCCTGCAGGAAGTTAAAGGCTTCGGATGCGTCGGAACATTCGCCGACAAATGTCAGCGCCCGAACCTCATCCACCATGTGTCTCAAAGCCACACGCACCAATGCGTTGTCATCTACGATCAGGGTTTTCATTTCGCTTGCGTCTAAACTCTATGGTTTTTCAATGATAGAGCACATGATTTTCATTTAATATATGTTAAATGCTAATACAAAAGGGACACAAAGTTGAACCATTTTAAATTAAAAAACTATTAAACATGGAGTTGATGCAAAACAATATTTTTAATTCATTTTTTTTTGACAAATTAATTGCTATAACTACATGGAAATGCACCTGTTTATTTGGAAGTATATTGTTAAAAGCCGAAACACTTTATTTTCCTCCTGCTTTTGCCCGACATACCGTATGAGTGCCCCGACCGCTGCCAACCGTTTACTTTGATACCCACGTATACGTCGCTGCCGGTGAACTGCTGTTGTATGAAGTAACTGTTCAGGTTGTCGGTTCCGACGGTTAAAAAGCCCATGCGCAGGGAAAAACCGACGCGCACCGACCGCCAGTCGCTCAAGGAAACCGGCGCGGCAGCCGATATCCAGCGGCGCTCGAAGCGCGGTACGAAACTGAAGGTATTGACGTGTTTGACGGCAAATTTTCCAAACGGAACACGTTGCACCCAAACAGATCCGACTGAAAAATCGGGCAGCACCTGGTAGTCGAACTGGAACACAACAGCGGCCGGCAGAAATGCGGCAAAGGATGTTTTTTGCAGCGACTCCTCCGTTTTTCCGTAAAAATTCATTCCTCCGAGGTCGAGAATCTCGTGCGGGTCGCGCTCTTTTGCATAATCGAGGCTTGAAATGACGTGCAGGGAATCGAACACGAAGGTGTGGTCTTCCGAACGGCGTTTGAAGTGGATAAAACCGAAATCGACCAGGGAAACGCCCAGCCGCCAGGTGTTTTCATCTTCCGATGCGTCTTCGTATTTCGGCATCGCGATCACGAAACCCACGTCGATGCCCGCACCGAATCCGTTCACCTGTGGATGCAACGCGTTCATGTCCAGTTCGCCGCTGTTGCCCATATCCGTCACGGCATGCATGTTTCCGGTCGTCATGGCCAGTTCCCAGTCGCCCCTGGAAAACGCCATGGAGTCGCGTTGGGTCGAACAGAAATCCAGCGATGTATTCGACCTTGCGAACCCGGCTTCCAGCCCCAGCAGCAATTTCGGCGTAATACCGAACGCAAACGTGGGTCCGTCGCCTTTCTGAAGGTAACTGTAGTGCAGACCGATTTCGCCCCATGTCAGCAGACCGCCGACAATCGGTGTAACCTCGTCTTCGATAAACCGCTTGCGGTCCGTCAGGCGCTGGGCGCGCAGGAATTCAGGCAGCCGGTAACCGCTCGCTTCGCCACGGACAGCCGTAACGAGCCCTATCACATGGTTTTCACCAATACGGACAGCAGCGGAAGGGCCCGTTATCCTGCCCTGAAAAACGCCGCGTATCAGCCGGTGATCGTTGTAATAACCGACCTGCATGTCGCCCAACGGATCGGTGGATTTCAGCGTATCGCCGAATTGTGCCAGGTCGTCCAGGTGGCCCAGTACTTTAAATACGCCTGCGTGAGACAGGTAACCGTAATCGTTTTCGAAAAAAGCGTCTATCCCGACCAGATTTATTTCCCACGGATGGGGCATAAATGCCGTTTGAGCGGGATTCAGCGCGGCCGCAGAAAGGCCGGCGAATTTTTCCGTGCGCATTCCAAGTTGCTCCTGCGCGGAAAGAGGGTGGGTAGAGAATAATGCAAAAAAAATAGTCGGAAGCACGACTAAGAAGCGAGCAAACGGATTCATAAAAAAGATTAAAGGATTAAATAACTCAGATTAAAACAGCAGGAAATACCGTGTCAAAACTTTTAACGAAACGATATGCTTATTGGCTTATTGTTGTGAAATAAAATCTTTTTGGTGTTGTGGGGTTGAGAATGTTGAGGGGTTGAGATTGTTGAGGGTGCTTCGCTCAGGCATATTTGAATATCTTGAGCGAAGCACCCTCAACAATCTCAACCCCTCAACCCCTCAACATTCTCAACACCAATCACCGTTTCTCCCCATACGCCAGATCCCCCGCATCGCCCAGTCCGGGCACGATGTACGCCTTGGCAGTCAATTCTTCGTCGATTGCGCCGGCCCAGATATGCGCTTCCGGATGCTGGCTGCGCACGGCTTCGATGCCTGCCACGCTGGCAATGACCGTCACGATATGTACCGTGGCAGGCACGCCGAAACGCATCATTTCCTTTAAAGCCAGGTTGACCGAAGCACCGGTAGCCAGCATGGGGTCGGCCAGAATAAGCACACTGTTTCCCAGATCGGGCGTACTGATATAGTCCAGTTGAATGGTAAAAGACCCATCCTTGTGCTGGCGGCGGTAGGCCGACACGAACGCGTTATCAGCGTGGTCGAAATAGTTCAGAAGACCCTGATGCAGCGGCAAACCTGCCCGCAGGATGGTTCCCAGCACGATGCGTTGCGAGGGCAGCGCTGTAACGGCGGCGCCCAGCGGCGTTTCGATTTCCGCCTCTTTGTAACGCAGCGTGCGGGATAATTCGTAGGCAAGTACTTCTCCGATACGTTCCAGGTTGCGCCGGAAACGCATCCGGTCTTTTTGCACGTTTATATTGCGCAGTTCGGCTATAAAGCAGTTGGCAACGGAGTGTTTCTCAGTGAGGTTAAAAAGCAGGCCCGGCATAAGTCAGAATTGTTTGGGTGAAAACGCATGCAAGTATAAAGCGCGTTTTTTAAACGGACTAACATCTGCTCCTGCCGGTTTTTTTTGCTTGGGGTGATAATGGATGTTGCCTTGTCTTCCTGACGGGACCCGTCCACTCTACGGTGCGTTTTTGACAAATTCTCCTCGTAGAGTGGACGGGTCCCGTCAGGAAGACAAGGCAACATGGGTTATTAATGCGAACCATGGGCTAAAACCGGCTTCGGATCTTCTACAAATGTTGGGCTTCTCCGAAGCCAGTGGTAACGCTGGGTCTTTTCTACAAATGTTGGGCTTCTCCGAAGCCGGTTTTAACCCATGGTTCGCATTATTACCTAAATTTATTCCGTCCGCACCACTTTCAGCACCGCACTTTCCCTGCCGTTCCCGATGCGCAACAGAAACAGGCCTCCCGCAGCGGGCGCGTTTTCGAACGTCCATTCATTCATGCCTTTTTGAGCGGTCAGATGTGTTTCGGAAAGTAGTTTTCCATCCGCAGATATCCACTCAACAGACAATTCCTCTGCTTCCGCGCTCAGGTACGACAACACCGGCACGGCCTGGAACGGATTCGGCGTCAGCGAAAAATTATCGGCAAACGCAGGCGCAGGGTCGGGATAAATGCGGCGGATCAGCGCCCGGTCAGCAGCCGGCAGTCGACTGTCATCGAGTGTGCCGCCCAGCATCCGCACGCGCAGTTCCATTTGTTGGCCATGGCTGAAGCGGTTGGTGAGGTGCGCATTTTCGGTAAAAATGAGGCTGGCGGTTTTGGGCAGGTCCATGTAAATATGCGTGGGTTCGAGGGCGTCGTCGCATTCCGCAATGTTCATCAGACAGTCTACCAGCAGGGTGGAGTTTTTTTCGAGTTTGACCGTTCCGGTAGCGCAAAATGCCAGCATACCGGCGCCTTGCGTGCCGTAATGCAGCGTAGCGTCGTCCATCACATGCAGGGCGCTGCCTTTGCGAAACTGGAAGCAGGAAAAAGGATTGTGCACGTCGATAATACCACCTTTCCCGTGCCGGTATTCGTTGCCGCCCGAGAAAATCAGGTCGATAAAATTGAGACAGAAATCACCGCCGTTGTTCACGAGGTTCACGATATGCCGCAAAGAATCGCTGCCCTCCACCAGTTCGCCGCGCAAGTGCGTAAACGGCTGAATTTCAAGATTTTCCCAATCATTTACAATCAGATTAATCGTTTCCTGCTGAGAAGAAGGCGGCGTGACCGTACCCGGGATATAGGAAGGCGTAGCGGCGCTGGGAAAGCTAGGTTCGGTATAAACCATCAGGTAGTTCCCGTTCCAGCCTCCCTGCTGTGCGGCATCCGAGATATTCACATCGTATTCCTGCGTTACTGCGTTGAAGTGCCACTGCTGGGCATCTACGGAAGCGACCAGACCGGGTTCGATCCACGACGGTGTAATACCCGCTCCCTGCAACAGCAGGAACTTGCCGCTCAGGTCGGCAGTGGGCGAAAAGGAAACTTTCAAGATGTATTCGCGTATGTTTTGTCCGGGAAAGTATTCCGTGGGAAAGCAGAAATGCTCGGAATTAGATGCAGAAAAAGCCTGCGTCTGAATGCGCATGGCATCCGGCATACCGACGTCTATTCCTGTAAAAACGCCGGTGCAGATATCTTCCGCACATCCGGTTCCCAGTACGATATCATTCAGACCGTTCGTAGATACGGACCATATAAAATAGGCCGCCATGAGCTGATTAACCGGCAATTCTCCGATAGTCAACAGTTCGGAAGGCAACGCGCGGACGAAGAGCGGTTCGGCAGGGTTGATCTGTTCCAGATCGATCTGAAGATTGTTGCCCGGAGCAACTTCTACGGAAATACACCGGCCGACGTCTACCGGGCCGCCCCAGGTGCCGTCGAGGGTTTGATAAATGATCCAGCCGGTCGGGTAAGTGACCGTTTTCGTGGGGTCGAACGGGCATGTTTGCTGTGTAACAGACTCGAAATTGGTTTCATAATAACCCTGTGCAAAGGAGGGCGTGGCCGCTACCAGCAGGCAGCAGCAAAAAAAGCAGGTTTTTCGCATGGCAAAAACAGTTGAGGTGAAAGTTGGTTTGTTACCCCAAAAATAATTGCTACAGCCCTGGCCTGCGCTGTTGGAAAGGAAAATCCGCGACGAAAGTGGTGACAGAAATAGCAAAGAAGGTTTATAGGTTTATGGTTTATAGGTTTATGGCCACCCGGGAAGCGCGATTTTCCTACTTTCCCGAGTGCCCATAAACCTATAAACCCATAAACCTATAAACCTATAAACCCATAAACCCATAAACTTATAAACCCTTCCCACCCTCTAAACCACCTTAAACACACTCTTCTCCAAAATCTCCTCATAATACGCTTCGTAATCGGGCAATACGTTGTCGATATCGAAGCGGCGGGCCTGTGCGAGGGCATTGGTGCGGAAACGGGCGAGCATTTCTTCGTTCTGTAGCAGGTCGATGGCATACCTGGCCATTTCATTGACGTTGCCGGCATCGCTCATAAAACCCGTGACGCCGTGGATGTTCACCTCCGGCAAACCGCCGCTGTTGGAAGAAATGACCGGCACCTCGCAGGCCATGGCTTCGAGGGCAGCCAGGCCGAAACTCTCGCTTTCGGAAGGAATGACAAACAGGTCGCAGATCGCCAGCAGTTCTTCGATGGCATCCTGTTTTCCCAGAAAACGCACCTCGTCGCAAAGCCCCATTTCGCGGCACATGCGCTCGGCGTTCTGGCGTTCCGGGCCGTCGCCGATCATGAGCAATTTGGAGGGCACCTTTTCGAATATTTTTTTAAAAATCAGGATCACGTCTTCCACCCTTTTTACTTTCCGGAAATTGGAGGTGTGGGCCACAATGCGTTCGCCGTTCGGCGCGATGATCTTTTTAAAATGCTCCTTGTTCGTTTTCCGGAAACGCTCGAAATCGATAAAATTGTAGATCACGCGGATATCCCCCTGAATATTAAACAGTTGCAGGGTATCGTCTTTCAGGCTTTGCGAAACGGCCGTTACGCCATCGCTTTTGTTGATGCTGAATTCTACCACGGGTGCGAATGCGCGGTTGTTGCCCACCAGCGTGATATCCGTGCCGTGCAAAGTGGTAATAACCGGCACGTACCTGCCCTGGGCAAGCAGAATCTTTTTGGCCATGTAGGCCACCGCCGCGTGCGGAATGGCGTAGTGCACGTGCAGCAGGTCGAGGTTCTGGTACTGCACCACGTCCACGATTTTCGATGCCAGCGCAGTGTCGTAAGGCGGGTATTCGAACAGCGGATAATCCTCATTGTCGACCTCGTGGTAAAAAACGTTGGCGTCGAAATGTGCCAGCCGCACCGGGCGGCGATAGGTAATAAAATGGATTTCGTGGCCTTTGCGGGCAAGCCCGAGGCCGAGTTCAGTAGCGATCACGCCGGAGCCGCCGTAGGTCGGGTAACAAACAATACCTATTTTCATAATTTATGCGAATCTTGCGTTATAACGAATCATATTCACTAGCAATTTGGATGTGCAGGCGGTTCCGTAATGGCAAATTTAGACGCCAGCAAGGGTGGAATACGTCTTCCCGCCTGTCCAATACGTTCCCCACACCCTCCGACCCGTTTCCCATGCCCTCCAATACGTAATTCACCCCGTCAGATACGTCTGATTGACCGTCAGATACGTCTGTTTGATCGTCAGATACGTCCACCACCTATCCAAACCGCTCGCCCACGTATTAGGATAGGTGCGCCACGTATCCATACACATATGCCACGTATCCGGACAGGTGAAACACCTATTAGAATGGGTGGCATAACCTATCAGGATACATCGGCCACGTATTAGCCGGTCAAAAGAACGTATTCGGGGGTATCTCGGACCTGAAATTTTGCTCTACCCACCAATAAGTGCGAAGTCGTCAGTGCGAAGTCGTCAGTGCGAAGTGAGAAGTCTGTGATCGAGTAGTCAGGCGACTTCGCACTTCGCACTGACGACTTCGCACTATTCTCACCTCTAACAAAGTTTCTCCGTTTGGGTTGGAAATCTCTTCAACGAACAATGCTCACGTCGCCGGTTTTAGCAAACGGGAAATAGGCGTCGCCCGAAAAAAGAGTCATTTTCAATTGATAAACATACACCCCGGGCGGCAAAAAACGCCCCCTCCATTCGCCGTTCCATACCATATCCGCATCCCGGCTTTCAAACAGTAAATTGCCCCACCGGTCATACATCCGCAAATCAAATTCCGTTGCGGCACACCCCGATTGCACTTGAAAACCAATGCCGGAGGCCGGTTTAAAAACGCCGGGAATGTACACCGAACATTCCGGACAGGGTAAAATTTCGACCTGCATGGAATCCGCGCTTTCACAAAACCCATCCGAAACGGTGAGCGTATACAAGCCGCTTTCATGTGCCGAAATGCCGGCGCTGGTTTCTGCATTGCTCCACCTGAAAAATTGCAGGGTGTTTCCCCGGGCTTCCAGGTTCCGCGCGCCGCATTCGTAGGGCTGTGCAGCCGCAATAAAAACCTCAGGCGCTTGCCTGCGCACAATAACAACGCTATCCGTTACCGCGCAATGCTCCGGCGATTCCGCCTGTAAATAGTAAATACCCGGTTCCGAAAAAACCCTTTCGGTCCCGCCGCCGCCATCGGCCCATGCATATTGCCAGCCCGGCTCCGAATTCAGCGTCAGCGTTAAGGCCAGCGGCGCACAAAAAAACGTGTCCGGCTGCACGAGTGCGGCAGGCAACTCCGGCAAATGCACCCGGATCGAATCGCTGTTGCTGCACGCTTCGGCATTGGTGACGGTCAGTGAATAGATGCCCGCTGTTTCAATATTTCGGAACGGCTGCGCATAGTCGTCATTCCAGTGGTACATCGACCCCGGCATTGGTTGTACACCAATTACAACGGGCTGGCCCGAACACAAAACCGTATCGGCCGGAATTGAAAATGCGGGATAATCCGACACCCGCACGTCCAGTTCCGCCGTATCGAGGCAGCCTGCCTGGTTCAGGATATGCCGCACTTCGAAAGTCCCGGCATATGGAAACACAATGTCCGGCGGCTCCGCGCCCAGAAAAGTACCGGGCGCTGCGCCGGGAAAAGTCCAGTAGGAAATGCCCGAGGCCGCCGGCAACCTGTTGAAAGTAAATGGTTCGGCGTCGCACACGGTCGAGTCGCCGGCAGCGATGGAGGCATCCAGAAGCGGGAGCGGGTTGCAATAATCGGCCACTGTCACACTTCTTGGCGTCTGAATCGTGTTGCCCGGAATAATACGCGAAACAGGAAGCGCGGCCCACGGACTGACCGATGTGGTTGGGAAAAAAGTGTCCCGTACGGCCATTCCGCACAACACACCCGCAGGGCAGGTTTCCAGCCGGGCCTGCGGGTTGGATCTGGCCAGCACAAAAGAGGTGAGGCTGCCGGTAATGGAATTGGCCGACAACCAGGCGAAACCGCCGTCGAGCAGCGGGATTACCTCATTGTTAAGCGTCGTTTCCGAAGGAATATAATGTGCCGCTCCCGGATTTCCATTCAAATCGAAACGTATCCAGAAGCGTTGCGATTCGAAAAAAGAAGCCCGGAACGTCACCGTAAAACTGTCTTTCACAGTGTTCAGCGCGAGCATGCCGGCGTAATAAAAGTCTTGCGGAATATCCAGCACTTTCAGGTATTGCAACTGACCGTTCAGGGCTGAACCCAGTAGTACCTGATTTTTCAGGTTGATAGAATCGAGCGTTCGGGCCATAAAAAACAGCCGCCCGTCGGGGTGTTCATCGACACCGAGCAGTGAAAGATTGGGCAAGGAAAGTATGGGCGTCAGCGACCCGTCGGTATTCAGGCGCGCCACATGCCCTGTTTGTTGCAAAAAACTGCTTTCGGCAAGCATCAGCAAAATGCGCTGGTCGGGCAAAACGCGGAGGCCGGTGGATACGATATTGTCGAGGTGGGCCTGCACGTTTTGTTCCCAGATCACATTCCCGTTGTCGTCGAGGCAGGCCATAAAGGGTTTGCTGTCGAAGGACCAGTACCTTGCCAGCACGTAAATTCGGCCGCCGGCGTAACCCAGCAGGTCGTCTACAGAACCGACACCCGTAATATATCGCGTCCACTGTACCGTGCCGTTTGCCGACAATTTTACGATGGCCCAGCCCTGGCCGGTGGTAACGAGGCTTTTTGAAACCAGCATCACGCAGCCGTTATCGGCCGTTGCCAGAACAGGTGTTTTTTTGATGCCTTCGCTGGCATTGTCGCCGCTGAAATGGGCATGCAGGCGCGTGCTCCACAACACCTCGCCCGAAGTGCCTATACACGACACGTGCATGCGCAGGGAATCTTCGCGTACGAGATGGGCTACCAGAAAATTTCCGTCGGGGCGCTGAGCCACGCTGTAAGGGATCACCAGGCTGCTGCCCGCTACCTGATATTCCTTCTGAAAGGACTGTCCTGCGGCAGAATGTACCGCCAGCAGAGCCCAGAGAAACACGCGTAAAACCCGGCAAGACATGACGAAAAATTTTTCAAATCTATACGGAATATCTCAATATCAACCTTCTGTTGGCCGGATTGTTATCCGGCGACACAATTCTGCTACTTTTGCACACTTTTTATCAGCAACGCTACATGGCCAACGAACATCCAAGCGCACCGTCCAGGGAAATGCCGGAGCAAGACCCCACTGCCGAAACCCGAAAGAAAGACCATATCGAAATGGCTTTCCGCAGCCGGGTGGAAGCAGGAGAACTGGATGCCCGTTTTTATTACGAACCAATGCCGGCAGCCCACCCCAAACCCGGGTCTTTGCAGCCGTTTCCATTTTTAGGTAAAACGCTGCGGACGCCCATGTGGGTGTCGTCGATGACGGGTGGTACGGCGCTGGCGGGAAAAATTAACCGCAACCTGGCACGCGCCTGCGCCGAATTCGGCATGGGCATGGGCCTCGGGTCCTGCCGCCAACTGCTGTACAGCGATGAATTCCTGCCCGATTTCGATGTACGTGGCGAAATGGGCGCCGACCTGCCGCTGTACGCCAACCTGGGCGTGGCGCAGGTAGAAAAATTACTCCGGCAAAAAGAGAGCGACCGCATTCCGGCGCTGCTGGAAAAACTCCGCGCCGACGGATTGTTCATTCACGTCAATCCCTTGCAGGAAGCCATGCAACCGGAGGGCGACATGTTTGAGCGATCGCCGCTGGAAGTCATTGAGGAGGTACTGCAAACCCTCGATTGCAAGGTGATGGTAAAGGAAGTAGGGCAAGGATTCGGCCCCGAAAGCATGAAGGCGCTGCTACAGTTGCCCCTGGCAGGCATCGAATTCGCAGCGGCAGGCGGCACCAATTTTGCCAAACTCGAACTGCTGCGCAGTGAACCGGAAAAACTGCTGATATTTGAAAAAATAGCCGCTGTCGGGCATACTGCAACAGATATGGTCCAGTGGGCTAACATACATAAAAAAACGCTCCGGCTTGAAAATCTGCCCTGCCTGATCCTTTCCGGCGGCGTCCGCGATTTTCTGGACGGCTATTATTTATTAAAAAAATCGGAATTTCCGGCGGTATACGGCCAGGCTTCGGGTTTTCTGAAACACGCGCAGGGCGAATACGCCGAACTGAAATCGTATGTGCAGGCGCAGGTGCGCGGGCTGGAACTGGCCCACGCGTTTTTACAAGTCAGATAATTTTTAGAAGTGAGCGGGCGAGAGCGTGATAGGTGAGAGCCGAACGCGAAGCCTCTCACGCTCTCACTTTCTCACTCTCTCACTTTTATGTCTAAGACAATAAGCGGCTTTTCCAAACTCGGTAAACAAGAAAAAATCAACTGGCTGGCCGAACACTTCAGCGCCGCACCGCAAGACTTTTCCCGGGAACTATCAGCCTGGCAACATCCCGACGCCAAGGTTCAAGGCATCGTCGACGGATTTACAGAAAACGCCATCGCCAACTACGTGCTGCCGTATAGCATCGCACCCAATTTTGTCATCAACGGCAAAACCTACGCCGTACCGATGGTCATCGAGGAAAGCAGCGTGGTAGCCGCCGCCAGCAGTGCCGCCAAATTCTGGCAGGAACGCGGCGGGTTTCATGCAGAAGTGATCGGCACCGTGAAACTCGGACAGGTGCATTTCCGCTGGTTCGGCGGGCCGGAACGGCTGCGGGAAATTTTCCCGAAACTGCAATCCCGGCTGCTCGATTCCTGCGCCGACCTCGTCGCTAATATGGAAAAACGCGGCGGCGGTGTCCGCGGCATAGAACTGATCGATTTCAGGGATGTGGAACCCGATTATTATCAGTTGCGCGTCGCTTTTGAGACCTGCGACAGTATGGGCGCCAATTTTGTAAATTCCGTTCTGGAACGTTTTGCCGAAACCCTGGAAGCATTTTTTACCGATTCTGCCGAGCTCGCCGATACGGAACGCGACGTGGAAGTGATTATGTCGATCCTTTCCAACTACACGCCCGACTGCCTGGTGCGCGCCTGGGTGGAATGCCCCATCGCAGCCTTCGCCGACCTGGCCCGCAGCCAGGGCATGGATGCCGGTACGCTGGCCGAACGCTTCGCGCTGGCGGTCCGCATTGCACAGATTGACCCTTACCGCGCTACTACGCACAACAAGGGTATTTACAACGGCATCGATGCGGTCGTGCTGGCCACCGGCAACGACTTCCGGGCCATCGAGGCTTGCGGACACACCTACGCTGCCCGCGACGGCCAGTACCGCAGCCTGAGTCGCTGCACCGTGGAAAACGGCCTGTTTCATTTCGAACTGGAAATCCCGCTGGCCATGGGCACCGTCGGCGGACTGACAGCGTTGCATCCGCTGGCCAAACGTTCGCTGGAAATACTCGGTCATCCCTCCGCCCGCGAACTGATGTGCATCACGGCTGTGGTCGGACTGGCGCAGAATTTCGGGGCTGTCCGTTCACTCATCACCACCGGCATTCAGCAGGGGCACATGAAAATGCACCTGACCAATATTTTGAACCACCTGGGCGCTTCGCCGGAAGACGCAGCAGCAGCGCAGCATTATTTTCAGGCGCAAACGGTGAGTTTCAGTTCGGTGCGGGCGTTTCTGGAAGGCCGGCGCGTAACACCGAACCCCACAGTATCACCGAACCCCAGTTCGGTGTAACACTACCGAACCCCAGTTCGGTGCAGGTCACCGAACTGGGGTTCGGTGCTACACGCTCCGCTGCGCCTTTTCCCACAAAACCGACTGATTTCCCCGCACCATCCGTACAAAACCGGCGTACATGGAGTAATTCATCACGCAGAAATAGTAGGGAATAAAAAACGCTTTCACCTTCATCTTTTGCCGTTCGAGCACGTAGCCGGCCAGCGCCGCTGCATAAAAAAGCACCTGGGCCAGCAGCAGCCACTTATACAAGGGCAACCCCCGGGTTGCCAGTGCAATATTTACAAAAAACAGCACCGGCAGGAACAAGGGCGCGAGCGTCCAGCGCAGCACCCGGTGCGAGATGTATTGAAAAGACAAAACCCCATACCGGAAAATATTGAGCAACGGCGCCAGCCTGACCACCGCCTGTAGTCCGCCCGCCGCGATGCGTACCTTGCGCTTTAACTCTTCGGCTACAGAAACGGAGGACGTTTCGGCAGCATAAGCGCCGGGTTCGTATTGCACCCGGTAACCTTTTTGCGCAATGCGCATGGTGAGGTAAAAATCTTCCACGATGGTATCCGAAGGCACGTGCTCGTACACTTCGGTGCGAAAAGCGAACAGTTCGCCCGCGGCGCCTACCACCGACCACAATTCGGCATCCCATTTCTTGAGGGTGCTTTCATATTTCCAGTAAATCCCTTCTCCTGCACTGCTGGCGTCATCCTTGTCTGCCATGGCGATTCTTTTTTCCCCGGCCACGGCGCCTACCTGCGGATCGCCGAAATGGCGCACAATGTTGAATACCGCTTCCGTGTTCACAAGTGTGTTGGCATCGGTACTGATTACGACAGGTGTTTGTACATACTGCATAGCCCGCTGGAAAGCGGCTATTTTGCCCTTCCGTTCAGGTTGGTGCAATAATTGCCATTGCACACCTGCAGGGAATGGATACGACTGCACAATAGCATCGGTTCCGTCGTCGGAGCCATCTGTAACAAACAAATAACGAATCAGGGGAGCGGGGTATTCGAGCGCCAGGGAGTTGGCGATTTTTTGTGCGATCCAGTCTTTTTCATTGTAGGCGCACACGACAAAGGTGACCTCGGGCAAAATAGTCGTCTCAGGTGCACTGCGGGAAAACAACCTTTTTACCTGTACGCATGCAAACAATACCACCCCGTAGCCAAGGTAGGCATAAAAAACGACGAACATGCCGCTCCAAAACAGGGTCTCGAGAAGTTGCGTGTGCATAAAAGTAAGATCGAATGGCGGGCAAAGATAAGCAGGCAAACAGACGCCGGGGCAAAAAATCCTTTTGGGGCAGTATACATCCAACGGATGATGCAGGTCGTATGTATATTAGGAAAGCGCTGATATGAAAGTGTCTGACTGCGATAAATTTAAAAAAAGGTACTCAAATTGACTCCCTGGTGTCGATGATTTAATCGCCTTTGGTATTTTTTTTGCACAGATAAAATATTATCTTTGCAACAGCACAAATTTTAACATAAAGAAGTTTCTTTATTTTAAAAACTGGCGCAATCCTTGACATATATCCCGTTTTCGGATATTATACCCGTCTGAAGTACTTGCAATTGAGCAGTCTTCGCAATTTTATTCTTTAATCCCGCAGTACCTATGTCGTAATACTCTGAATCAGAAGACAAACACTTTTAATCCGTAACCATAATCATCACGATAATCGTGCAATTCCATGAATAAAAAGGTACTCATTATCGAAGACCACGACAGTCTTCGGTACATTATTGGCGCGTTCCTGTCAAAAAAGTTCGAAGTTGTAGGAGCGCGAAACGGTCTGGAAGCCATGAGCTGGCTCAGCAAGGGTGTAATGCCCGACGTCATCATCTCCGACGCCCGTATGCCCGAATTAGACGGGGCATCTTTTCTTTCCAATCTTCGATGTAGCGGTCTTTTTTCAAAAATTCCTGTGGTTATTATCAGCGGCGCTGATAGTAGCGAGGAAGAACAACAGTTTCAAAAACTGGGCATCTCCGCCTATTTTCGCAAACCTTTCAATCCCGTCCATTTACAGGATCAACTGATCCAGATTGTCGGTTAGAAATCCGTTGACGCTGCATGGACCGGGAGGAGTGGTTTGCGAAAAATCCAATGCCTTCATTTGACTCGTATAGCTTACGAAACGATGTTGTATTGCTGAAATTTTTATACCGGAGCGCTCCTTTTATCTGATGCAGCATTGAAAAAACCGCTGTATTATGAACAACACCTCGACACTTGAAATAATTTTACCGCCTGTTACGCGAAGCATATTCTTTGTAGGATTTGAAAATACCCTGCAGAGCAATATTTTACAATTTCCTCAAAACGACCCCAACTACGTGCCACTGCTGGAGAACAATCCGTTCAAGGTATTTCAGTGGCTGGTCACGCATATCAATGATCCGGAAACGGCCGAACAAAGCGCCGTCTTTTTTAAAGCCGACTGGCTGATCAACGACGATTTCAGGCTGGTGAAACAAATCATGGCCCACCCGCGCCTGAGGCGAATCCCGATGATCGTTCTGGCCGACGGCACCTGCCCCGTTTCTACGGAAACGCTCATCGCCAACGGCGTCGACGACTGTTATGAAAGCCCCGTGGAATGGAGCGCCCTGGTAGCGCGACTTGAATTTCTGATGCAGTTCAAACAGAAAATACTGGCCACTTCCAAACATGCTGTTCAAAGTGATTTTAAATTTAAAATCACCCGCCTGAAACGGCTGCTCGATATCATCGGAGCCATTGCAGGTATCATCCTGACGTCGCCGCTCTGGATTCCCACGGCCATCGCCATTGCGCTGGAATCGCCGGGCCCCATCCTGTACCGCTCCCGGCGTGTCGGCAGGGGCTACCGCCTGTTCGATTTCTGGAAATTCCGTTCCATGTATCAGGACGCCGACCAGCGTTTGCAGGAATATCAGCACCTCAACCAGTACCAGGGCAGCAAAAAGCCCGTGTTCATAAAACTGGCGCACGACCCGCGTATTACCACCGTCGGCCGGTTTATCCGAAAATACAGCATCGACGAATTGCCGCAACTGCTGAACGTTTTGCGTGGCGACATGTCGCTGGTGGGTAATCGCCCGCTGCCGCAATACGAAGCCGAAATGCTCACCTGCGACGAGTGGAGTACCCGCTTTATGGCGCCTGCCGGCATCACCGGATTATGGCAGGTGACCAAACGCGGCCATTCGCACATGAGCGTGGAGGACCGGATCAACCTGGATATTGTGTATGCGCAAAGCCACGACGTATGGTCGGACCTGAGCATCATGCGCCGCACTTTTGGCGCGTTTATCCAGCATGAGAATGTCTGAACCGAAGGTTTCGCTGATTACCGTCAATTACAACCAGGCTGAAATAACCTGCGCTTTGCTCGAGAGTATCCGGCAGCAGGACTACCGGAACGTGGAAGTGATCGTGGTGGACAATGCCAGCCGCGAAAACCCAGCAGCACTGTTCCGCGAGCGCTTTCCGGAAGCAGTTTTTCTGCGCAGTGAACAAAATCTCGGGTTTGCCGGCGGCAACAACCTGGCCTTGCCGCATGTGTCGGGCGATTTTCTGTTTTTTGTCAACAACGACGCCGAACTGACCGACGGCGCCATCCGCCATCTGCTCGACATTTTTGAAGCGCACCCAAAGGCAGGAATTGTGAGTCCGCTCATTTGCTACATGCCGGAAGGCAACGCCGCGACCGACCTGATTCAATATGCAGGCATGACGGCGGTTCATCCGCTGACGGGCCGCAACCGGACCATCGGCAATAAAGAACCGGATAGAGGGCAGTTTTCCCAACCCGGGCAAACTGCCTATGCACACGGCGCAGCCATGATGGTCACACGGCACCTATTGAAGCAGGTGGGGCCGATGTCGGAAGCCTTTTTCCTGTATTACGAAGAACTGGACTGGTGCGAACGCATTCGCCGCGCCGGCTGGCAGGTGTGGGTACAACCACTTGCCCGCATTTTTCATAAAGAAAGCCTTACCGTGGAAAAAATGGGCGCCCTGAAAACGTATTATCTTACTCGCAACAGGGTGTGGTTTATGCGCCGAAATTTCGGCTTTATACAACGGGTTGGATTTCAGGTATTTCTGTGGCTGGTAACGGTCCCAAAAAATGTAGCCCTGTATGCCGTGCGTGGTGAATGGACTAATTTGCGCGCTTTCCTGCGCGGCGCAACGGATGCTGAGGTTTCATCTGCAAGGCACGAACAGGTGAAATCTCCGGTATTGGAGGTTTAGTATCCAAATAGAGTAAAATGGCAAGTATTATTTACGTTGTTTTTTCCATCCTCTCCGGCCTGGTGCTGGCCCAATTGCTGTACCCGTTTTTGACGGTTTTGCTGGCACAACTCTTTGGAAAAGAACGTATTAAAGAAGATAAAGCCGCTGCCAATACAGATTTCGACTACGCGTGCATCATCACCGCCTACCGCAATGCCGCCATTGCCAAACCGCTGGTAGAATCGCTGCTGCGGCAAACACACGACAAACAACTGATTTACCTGGTGGCCGACGAATGTCCCGAATTCGATTTCGGGATTACCGACGAGCGTTTCATCCCGCTCCGTCCCGATCCGCCCCTGCGGCTAAAAGCGAAAAGTATCAAATACGCTATCGCTCATTTCCGGCGCAGGCCCGATTACATTGCCATTTTTGATGCCGACAATCTGGCGCACCCGCAATTTCTGGAAGAAATAAACAAATACGCTGCCTCGGGGCTGCTTTGTATACAAGGGCAACGCACCGCCAAAAACCTCGACACCACCTACGCCGCGCTCGACAGCATGGGCGAGCACTACAAAAACTACATCGAACGCTACGTCCCCTGGCTGCTGGGCGGCTCTTCAGTCATCAGCGGCTCGGGCATGGCCACCGAAACGGCTTTGTACGAAGCCTATCTGGCCTCTCCGGAAATAGAACAGGGCCAGCACCAGTGGAAAAAAATGCTGCAGGAAGACAAGATCCTCCAGAATTTCATTCTCCGCCGGGCCGGCACCATTGCCTACGCCATCCGGGCGCTGGTGTATGATGAAAAAGTGGACTCCGGCGCAGCCGTCGAAACGCAGCGCAGCCGCTGGCTTTTTTCCTATTTCCAGAACCTGCCCAATTCGGCCGGACTACTTTTTAAAGGCCTGATCCGATTGAATTTCAACCAGTTGTATTTCGGGTGGGTGACGCTGGCTTTGCCGATGTTTATCCAGGTAGGTGTAGCGGGTGTGCTGATGGTAGTTGGGCTGCTGGTATCGCCGTTCTGGTCGCTGGCGCTGCTGCTCGGCCTCACCATTTTTTCAGTCAATATTCTGCTGGTGCTTCAACTCGACCGCGCACCCAAACCTGTGTGGGATGCGGTGTGGCAGGTACCGAAATTCGTTTGGCGGCAGTTTTCGGGGCTTTTTAAAATGCGCGACCCGAACAAACATTTCCAGCATACGGAACACAAAAAATACGTGTCGGTCGACGAGGTCGTCGGGCGCACGGAACCGCCTCCTGGCGACCAACCCTGACCGGCCGTGCAGCAACGCATCGAATACATTGATTTCGCAAAAGGATACGCGATTTTCACCATCGTGTGCTACCACGCGTTGCAGCAGGTGGCGCTATCTCCGCTGATGCAAAAAGCGATCATTTTCGGCGGCACGGGTGTGCACCTGTTTTTTCTGTTATCAGGCTTCGGGCTGGCCTGGTCGGCCTCAAAAGACTCGACCCTGCAGTTTTATCGCCGCCGGATGAGCAAAGTATGGGTGCCGTATGTGGTGGTGCTGACCATCAGTTGGGCTGCCGCCGCCTGGCTCGGTATTTTTCCCGACGGCGCAGATGCCTGGCTGGCCGGCGTGGCGCTGTACCAGATGTTTTCGGAGCGGTATATTGAAAGTTTTGGCGGTCATTTCTGGTTTATCAGCACGATTTTTCAGTTTTACCTGGTGTTCCCCTTGCTGACGCGTTTGCAAAATAAAATGTCTGCAAACGTTTTTCTGGCGCTGGCATTTTCCATTTCCATAGGCTGGTGGTTACTCGTTTATTTTTCAGGAAAAAGCGACCTGCGCGTTTGGAACAGTTTCTTTTTGCAGTTTTTATGGGAATTTGCCATCGGTATGGCCCTGGCACGGGAAGTGAAGCAACAACGCATCGATCTGGGCCGGGCGCTGGAAACGCCGCGTTACGACTGGCTTTATCTGGGCGCCGGCATTGTTTTTACCGCGCTGATGATCGGGATTGTACTGAAAATGGGTGCGGCAGGCCGGATTTTTAACGACGTTCCAGCGCTGCTGGGTTATACCGCGCTGAGTCTTTTTATCTACCGGGTGGGACGGCGCGCGCTGCCGTGGCTGAATCGTTTTTTCCTGTGGATCAACGGATTTTCGTATTCCCTTTATTTGATTCACGTGCTGGTGCTCCACTTATTCCTGCTGATCGCAGGCGTTTCATCGCTTCATTATTTTACACTTTTGCTGTACCTGATCCTTACTTTGGGGCTGGCATTCACTTTCGAACATGCCAAAAAAGCAATCGGATGAATAATAACAGGCGTATACTCTGGTTTTCCTTGCTGCTCAACCTCCTGCTGGCGGCGGCGCTGTTTTTTATGGTCAACCGGCTGGGCGGCTGGGCCTACGCCTTGTACCGGCTGCGGCATGATGAAGCCGGGCTGTACCACCACCGCGTTCAACTGTTTGAAATGATGCACGCTTCTCCCGGCGCCATCGTTTTTCTGGGCGACAGCCATACGGAGCAATGCGAGTGGCAGGAGTTGTTTCACGGTGATTCGACGGTGATTTTGAACCGTGGCATCGTAGGCGACTACGTGAAAGGTGTGCTCGGCAGACTCGACGAGGTATTGCGGCACAAACCCCGGAAAATCTATCTGATGGTGGGTGTCAACGACCTCGTTTTTAAAAACAAACCGGAAGACGTCGCCACAACCTATCGCGAAATTGTAACCCAAATCCGAAGCAAATCACCGGATTCGGAACTCTTTTTGCAGAGTGTGCTCCCGGTAAATAACCGCATCAAAAAAACGGGCGTGAACAACGAAACCATTCGCGCCCTGAATACCCAAATCGCCGCGATCGCCCGCGATTACGCGTTGCCTTACATCGACGTGTACGCAGACCTCAAGGATGCCGACGACAACCTGAATCAACGATATACGGAAGACGGCATTCATTTGAACGGTGTGGGATATGCGGTTTGGAAACAGCGGATTTTAATGATGAACGATGAGTGATGAATGATGAATGATGAACGATGAATAATTAGCAGTTAACCTTTGGCTTCTGAATACAAATGCCACATGTTACCACCCAACATTCATGGTTCATCATTCATCGTTCATCATTCATCATTAACAACTCACAACCTTGGTTTTCAACAGTCTCACCTTCCTCGTCTTCATTCTGCTGTTCTTTCCGCTCTATTTCGGAACGAAAGGTCGCTGGCGCACCTGGGTTTGCCTGGTGGCGAGTTATATTTTTTACGGCTGGTGGGACTGGCGTTTTTTGTCGCTGATCGTTTTTTCGACGGTGATGGACTGGTGGTTCGGGCTTTGGATCGCCTGGAA
>JAKQJD010000002.1 GCA_029561355.1 Bacteroidota bacterium
AAAAATCTAAACCCGCCCGTTTGGTGTGGCTTTTTCCCTGCTTATGCGTTGTAGAAACCGTGCCCGCGTTTTCGCGGGCCTTGGCTCAATCAAAAACAACTATCATGTTTAAAAAAGCACTTTTTTTGTTTGTCGCGTTGTTAAGCGCGCAATTCGCACACGCGCAATTCGGCGATGTGCTCAGTAAAGCCAAAAAAGCGGTAGGGCTGCCCGAAGGCAACCTGACCCAGGAAGAAGTTGGCAACGGCCTCAAGGAAGCCCTCAACAACGGTATCGGCGAAGCGGTCGATTTTCTGTCGGCCAAAGACGGTTATTTCAAAAGCCCGTATAAAATTCTGGTGCCCGAAGAAGCCCAGAAAGTGACGGACAAACTCAAAGCCGTTCCCGGTTTTTCCAATATCGAAGCCGACCTCACCGAGCGCATGAACCGCGCTGCCGAAGACGCCGCTACCAAAGCGAAACCCATTTTTGTGGCCGCGATTAAAAACATGACGTTCAAAGACGCCATGAACATCCTCACCGGCAATGCCGACGCTGCTACACGTTACCTCGAAAAATCGACGTATCAGCAGTTGTACAGCGAGTTCAAGCCGATCATCCAGGCCTCGCTCGACAAAGTGAACGCCCGCGAATACTGGTCGAACGCTGTAACCAATTACAACAAACTGCCCTTCGTCACCAAAACCAATCCGGAACTGGACGACCACGTGACAAAAATGGCCCTCAAAGGACTCTTTAGTCTGGTGGAAAAGAAAGAACAGGGCATCCGCACCGACGTGAGCCAGCGCAATTCGGATCTGTTGCGCAAGGTGTTTGCACGGCAGGATAAGAAATAATAGTTGAAGCAATCCCTTAGTCGGAGCGGCGGGTTTTAATGTTGATGAGGGTTGATAAGGGTTTATAAGGGTTGATATTCGGCCACTCGAAAAATGAATGAATCCATCTTTTTTCGAGTGGCCGAATATCAACCCTTATAAACCCTTATCAACCCTCATCAACATCAAACCCGCCGCTTTTTTTCTGCCCCTTACTCAAAAAAATGCTATCTTCGCGACCTTTTACGCGCCATTTTTTGGTAAATTGCGCTCGCATCTATCATTCGACCCAATCTGATCTACTGTGAAACGCGTACAACTCACAGCCATTCCATTTGGAACATCATCCGGCCCGCTTGTCATTTTATCCGATAAGAACTCCCTCGATTCGCTCGACGCCGTACTGAACGCTACAGAAATGGCTTTTTTACGGCAAACCGCCGAGCTCGATACCCACACTTTTTTCTTTCCGCGCCCCGGCTCTTCCATACTGGTACGTCTGCTGAAAACAGAATCGACGCCGGCTGCCAGTCTCGAAAATGCGCGCATTGCAGGCAATGCGCTGTTGCGGGAATTGCGCCAGTACAAAATTGGCGCGGTCACCCTGCGCAATACCTGTGAGGAAGATCGGTCGCTGGCATTTGCCGAAGGCATGGCACTCGGGAGTTACCAGTTTTTGAAATATTTTTCAAAACCCGAACAAAAGGAAAAAGCGCTTACCGATATCCGTCTGGAAAACGCTGCGGAGGAAGCCGTTGGCGAATTGAACGCCTTGCTGGAAGCGGTTTTTCTTGCCCGCGACCTCGTGAATGAACCCTATTCCTTTCTCGACGCACCACGCATGGCGGAATTGACGACCGAAGCGGCGCAAAAGTTCGGATTCGGGATTGAAATCCTGGGGAAAGAAAAAATAGAAGCCCTCAAAATGGGCGGTATCCTCGCCGTTAGTCAGGGTAGCATTGCTCCACCGCACTTTTGTATTCTGGAATGGAAACCCGAAACGGCTAAAAATACGCGACCCGTGGTACTGGTCGGCAAAGGAGTGGTGTACGACACAGGAGGCCTCAGCCTCAAGCCTTCCGAGGCCATGGATTATATGAAATGCGATATGGCGGGCGCAGCAGCCGTGATCGGCACCTTTGCCGCCGCCGCCGCCAATAATCTTCCCGTGCACCTGATCGGCCTGCTTCCTGTAACCGACAATGTGATCGGCTCGGGCGTATTCGCACCCGGCGACGTGATCCGCATGTATTCCGGCACCACGGTGGAAGTTTTAAATACCGATGCGGAAGGTCGCCTGATTCTGGCAGATGCCTTACATTACGCAAAAAAATACGATCCCGAACTGGTGGTAGACCTGGCAACGCTCACCGGCGCCGCCGTGCGGGCCCTGGGCACACAGGCGATCTGCTACATGGGTACGGCGCCTGAAAACATCAAATCGGCCTTGGAAAAAAGCGGGTGGGACACGTACGAACGCCTGGTGGAATTTCCACTGTGGAAAGAATTTGACGAAGAACTCAAAAGCAACATTGCCGACCTGAAAAACCTGGGTACGCCCAATGCCGCCATGATCACTGCCGGAAAATTTCTGGAACATTTTGCCGGCGAATATCCGTGGTTGCACCTAGACATCGCCGGGCCTGCCTATCTTCGCAGCGCCAACGCTTACAGAACTAAAGACGGAACGGGCGTGGGCGTCCGACTTTTATACGACTTTTTGAAAAAACAATACGCGTAGCAAAAGCACAACGATGAACAATATTACAATCGGTATATCCTGCGGCGATATCAACGGCATTGGCCTGGAAGTGATTCTGAAGGCTTTGGCCATCAAAAACGCAGCGCCGAATTACAGGACGATTATTTATGGCAGCACCAAAGTGGTGGCCTATCATAAAAATATTATTACCCAGGAAAACATACAGTTTCACTCGGTGAATACCGCCGCAGAGGCGCAGGCAGACCGGATCAACATCATTAATTGCTGGCCCGACAATGTGAATATCACACTCGGTAAACCGACGGATATGGGCGGCAAATGCGCTTTTGATGCCCTGGAACGCGCTGTAAAAGACCTGCGCGCAGGAGAGATCGATGCCCTCGTGACGGCTCCGATCAACAAAAAAGCCATGCAAATGGCCAATTTCCCCTTCGTGGGCCACACGGAATACATTGCCCACGAATTCAAGGCAAAAGACTCGCTGATGCTCATGGTGTCCGACACCCTGCGCGTGGGCCTGGTTACGAACCACCTGCCGATCCGCGATGTGGCCGCAGCCATCACCAAGGAACGGGTGCTCCGCAAAATCCTGATCATGGCTGAAACCCTGCGCGTCGATTTCAACGTGCTGCGCCCCACTATCGCCGTCATGGGCCTCAACCCGCATGCCAGCGACGAAGGCGCTATCGGCGATGAAGACGACAAAATCGTGCGCGTAGCCATCGAGGAAGCCAAGGCAAAAGGGGTGCTGGCTTTCGGACCGTTTCCTGCCGACGGTTTTTTCGGCTCGGGACAATACAACAAATACGACGGCATTCTGGCCATGTACCACGACCAGGGGCTGGTGCCCTTTAAGGCGCTTTCTTTCGGCGCCGGAGTAAATTACACCGCCGGGCTCGCCTCGGTACGTACCTCCCCCGACCATGGTACGGCCTATGATATTGCGGGCAAAGGAGAAGCCGATGAAAGTTCTTTTATCAAAGCACTTTTCCTGGCAGCAGACATCGTGCGCAACCGCAACGAATACCTCGATATGCACGCCAATTCGCTCGAACGCCGCAAACAAAAGGCGCTCATCAGCGAAACGGGTGAGGATGAGGTGATGGAGAATGTGATCCCGGAGGAATGAACTTTTTAGTTATTGGTTATCAGTTATTAGTTATCAGGGTGGTAATGCTCCATCGCGGGAAACTATTAGCCATGTATTCAGGAAAATCAGGAATGAATACAAATGCTCTACTACCACCCTGATAACCGACAACTGACAACTGATAACCAACAACAAAACGAACCAATCAACAATCAACAACATATGAACGCGATTCTCGGCATCGATGTCGGCGCTTCCGGTATTAAAGGCGCAGTAGTGGACGTACAAAATGGCAAACTCCAGGGCGAACGCTTCCGCGTGCCTACGCCGCATCCCTCCACGCCTGAAGCGATGGCAGGTGCTTTTGCTGAAATCGCAGAGTTTTTCAATTATAAAGGTCCTATCGGGTGCGGATTTCCAGCCATCGTCAAAAACGGTGTAGCTATGTCGGCTGCCAATATCGACCCCACGTGGATCGGGACGAATGCGGAAGAGGTTTTTGGAAAACATACCGGTTGCCCGGTTTTCGTCACCAACGACGCCGACGCTGCCGGCATGGCGGAGATGCGCTACGGCGTGGGAAAAGGTGAAAACGGACTGGTCATGATGATCACCATCGGCACAGGCCTGGGTTCTGCCCTTTTTTACAAAGGCATGATGATCCCGAATACCGAACTGGGCCACGTGCAGTGGAAAAACGGCAAATCTGCCGAATCCTATGCCTCCTCCGGCGCCCGCGAACGCCTTAAGATCAGCCGCAAGGAATGGGCCGATCGTTTCAACGAATACCTGATCCACCTGGAACGCCTGTTCTCACCTGATCTGTTTATTCTGGGCGGCGGCGAAAGCAAGTTTTTCGAGCAATACAAATCGCAGTTGCACACCAATGCACGGATTATCCCGGCCAAATTGCTGAACAATGCGGGTATTATCGGGGCGGCTGTCTATGCGGCAGAGCAGTAATCGTTTTTTGTGCTTAGCATTTTGCATGTAATTGATTATCAACCTTTTGCAAGACACCAAACACAAAAAAATCAAATACTGCCTTTTATTGCTTCATGACCAGGTTGTCAATCAACCGCACGTCTCCCGCAAACGCCGCCGTACACACCACAATAAATTCACCTTCCTCCCAGCGTTCTACCGGTTTCAGGGAAATGCCGTCGACAATGTCGAAATATTCGGGCTGTAATCCTGCCTCCTGAAGTTTTTGCATGGCTTCAGCCTGTATTTCAGAAGCCGTACGAGCGCGCATTTGTCCTGAAGCCCACTGAAGTGTTTGGTAAATCACCGGCGCGACGGCCCGCATTTCCGGGCTGAGGCGCATGTTGCGGCTCGACATGGCCAGTCCGTCGGATTCCCGCACGGTGGGGCACATCACCAGTTCGATAGGCAGGTTCAGTTGCCGGATCATATCGCGTACAATGGTCAGTTGCTGGAAATCCTTCTGCCCCATGTACAGGCTTTGCGGCAGCACGATATCGAGCAGCCGGTTGACCACCGTAGCCATTCCGATAAAATGGCCGGGGCGGAAAACGCCTTCCATCACTTCGTCCAGTTGCCTGAAATCGAGGCTGATGGTCACATCGGAGCCCGGCGGGTACACCTCTTCCACCGAAGGCATAAAAACCGCATCGCAGCCAGTGTCGTGCAGCAGCAGCAGATCCTTTTCCGGCATGCGCGGGTATTTCTCCAGGTCTTTAGGGTCGTTGAACTGCGTGGGGTTGACGAAAATACTCGCCACCGTCCGGTGCCCGTCGCGATGCGACAGGCGGATCAGTTCCATGTGCCCGTCGTGCAAGGCGCCCATCGTAGGGGCGAAACCAATGCTGCGGCCTCCGGCGCGTTCCTGCTTGACCCATGCCTGGAGATCGGCAACTTTTTTGAAAATTAGCATCGTGATTGTTAGTTGGCTTTCCGGGGCAAAAGTATGCGGCGAAGTTGGGCAAGAAGCGCATCGAATCCGGATTTCTTTTGAATATTGCAACACGAAATCGATACCGCCGGAAGATTGGATATTTAATCCGCACATTTTCAAATCGTTACGCGCTCAAATCCCAAATGTTTCATGTCTCGGAAAAATTTATCCAAACGAGAAGTTGCCGCAGCAAAAACTGAAAACGACCCGCTCGCCTATTACCGCCTGCTTTTGTGGCTGGCATTCGGCGTGAATGCGCTGGCCTTTTGGTGGCAATGTGTGGACCGTTATCTGGCGCCCCGTTTTTTGTTTTTGTCGGTCAGCCTGTTCGTATGCCTCGTTTTGTTGTGGCGCGATTTGCAGAAAAATGCCGACTGGCGGCTGCACACATTTGACTTGCTGCTCCTAACCTGGTATGGCTGGAACGTAGCGTCGGTCTTCTGGGCGTTCAGTTGGTCGGAAGCCGTTTTTTATACGCAAAAGGTTTCCCTGCTGTTTTTGGTGTACTGGCTGTTACGCCAAACCCTGCTGCGCAGCGAAACCACGGCGCGCCGGGTTTTATTCCAGGCAACGGTTTTACTTACCTGGGCCGTTTGCGGCATTCTAATCGTTCAACTCATCATCGCTTTTACGCGCAACGGACTGGAAAATCAAGCCTTGTACGATTACGCCAGCGCAGTATACGGAAACAAAAGCCTGGCCACGGAATTCCTGTTTTTTTTACTGATTTTCAATGTGTTTTTTTACCGGGAATATGTACGTAAATGGCTGTTTTACAGCACCGTATCCCTCCTTTTTTTGCTGATCGTCGTGCTGCAAACACGCACGGTGTATCTGGCGGTGGTTGCCGGCGCACTTGTTTATTTCCCTGCAAGGGCATGGCTGGATGCTGCATTCCGCCCTGTTTTTTTTAAAAAAATATTACCGCTCGGTGTTGTCTCTTTCCTGTTGCTCGTCGCTGTAGTGGCTTTGAAAGGGCGAGGAAATTCCCTGACAGAGAGGCTTAATCCCGCTACGTATCTGGAAAGTGTTTCGGCCAACGAACGCCGCTTTGTGTGGTACAAAACGGATGTGCTCAACCGCGACCACTTCTGGCTGGGTGTCGGAAACGGCAGCTGGAAATTCTGGTTCCCGTCCAAAAACATTGAAGGCGGCTACCGGCTACAGGAGCAAAACGTCATTTTTACCCGGGCGCACAACGATTACCTGGAAATCCGTTCCGAATTGGGCGTAATAGGCATTTTGTTATTCAGCGCATTGTTCCTGCTCGCTTTGCTGATTGCTGTCCGTGTCGTACAAAAAACGGTTGATGTAGAACGCCGGCATGACGTATTGATACTGGCGGTTGGGCTACTCGGCTATTGTATCATCCAGTATTTTGATTTTCCACGCGAAAGAATTGAAATGCAGGTTATACTGGCCGTTTTCTTCGCCTGGCTAACATATTTGGGGGGAAATGTGCTGGAGCGTTTGCCGGGTGTAAACGTTCAGACTTCCAGTCGCCTGTTTTCGGGCTTTTGGGCTGCGGCTCTGCTATTTAATATTTTAATCGGCTGGTATCGCGTCACCGGTGAAATCCATGCGATGCGAACCCTGACAGCGCAAGGCCGCAGCGACTACCCTACCATCGTCCGGGAAGCACGGCTGGCCCGTAATATGTTTAACGAATACAACGACGTGGCTATTCCGTTGCAATGGCACGAAGGCGTTGGACTGTACTTTCTCGACCAGATGGGACCTTGCGTAACAGCCTTTGGGGAGGCTTACCGGCTGAACCCCTGGTCGTTTCAGGTGCTGAACAACTATGCTTCGGCACTGCTGAAACAGGGCGACATTCAGCGGGCCATTCCTATACTCGAACAAACGGTCGGCATCAACCCCCGGTTCGACGAAGGCAAACTCAACCTGTCATACGCCTACCTCCAACTCAATAATTATCCAAAGGCCCTCGAATGGGCCCAACGCATCGATACGATCCCCAACCCGCAAACGGAAGATGCCCGCAATAAAAACCGCGAAACGCTCACGCAGCAGGCATTATTCCTGAAAGAAATACAGAACAGCATGTACCCCGGTAAAAAGTAACATAAATCCATACCTTTCCGCCAACCTTCCCGCCCTGCGGGTGTTGTGCTTTCAGATGTTTCAATTTTTAATGAAAATAGACATTCCCTAACACCTGGCATGTTCAATAAATGGTTAATTTTCAATTATTTATGTTCATGTAATTTACTTTGCACCGTTTTCCGCACCTGATACGATGTCACTTGATGTTATAAAACAACCGATTGCAGCCGAGTTGGATATTTTCGAAAAACGTTTTCGGGATGCCATGCGCAGCAAGGTTCCACTGCTCGACAAAATTACCTGGTACATCGTACAGCGCAAAGGCAAACAGGTGCGACCCATGCTCGTGCTGCTCAGTGCCCGCTTGTTCGGCCCCATCGAAGAAGCCACTTACACGGCCGCCTCGCTCATCGAACTGCTACACACCGCTTCTCTGGTGCACGACGACGTCGTGGATGATGCCAATGAGCGCCGTGGTTTTTTTTCCATTAATGCGCTGTGGAAAAACAAAATCGCTGTCCTGGTCGGCGACTTCCTCTTTTCACAGGGACTTTTGATTTGTGTAAAAACCAATCAATATAAAATGCTCGAAGTCGTGAGCCGATCCGTGCAGGAACTCGCCGAAGGCGAACTACTGCAAATGGAAAAAGCGCGGCGACTCGACATCAAAGAAGAAGTTTACTACGAAATTATACGGCAAAAAACCGCTTCCCTGATCGCAGCGGCCTGTAGCGCCGGCGCCATCAGCACTTCTCCCAATGACGAAACCCTGAAAAAAATGTGGCTGTTCGGCGAAAAGACCGGCATGGCCTTTCAGATTCGCGACGACCTGTTCGATTTCGGCGTCGACGACGTGGGCAAACCGCTCGGGATTGACATCAAGGAGAAAAAAATGACGCTTCCGCTCATTTACGCGCTCACGCACACCGATCGCAGCACCCGCCGGAAGATGATCAATATCGTAAAAAACGAGAGCCACAAAACTGAAAAAGTAGCCGAGGTAATCGATTTCGTGCGTGGAAGCGGTGGCATCGAGTACTCCGAACAGGCCATGTACCGGTTTCGGCAGGAAGCCTTCGATATTCTGGAAACCCTGCCCGACAGCGAGGCCCGGCAGTCGATGCGGGAGTTGTTGATCTTTGTAACGGAACGGAAAAAGTAGACCCGAACCCCAGTTCGGGGAGCGAAGCTCGAACTCTTGCAAAGCAGACCATTCGTTGGAAATCACACAGGGCACATTTACCGTGGCATCGCTCTTCGCTCCCCGAACTGGGGTTCGGGTCTACATTCCACAAACCGGGGTTCGGGTCTACGCCCATTTCTTCAAAATCGCCCGCACCTGTTCCACATACCCACCCTCAAACAAATTCACGTGCACCAGCAAATAATACAACTGGTACACTTCCACGCGTTTTTCAAAACCCGCCTCCAG
>JAKQJD010000008.1 GCA_029561355.1 Bacteroidota bacterium
AACCACAGTTGTATCGTGGATAGTCACCAGCAGGGTATCGATGATCGTCGTAGTATCATGCACCGCGTAGGCGTGAATGACCGTAACCGTGTCGTGAACCGCCAGCGTATCGCGGACCGTCACGGTATCACGTTCGATGGGGTAAATAATTTCAAACGTGTCCACCGGTACCGGGATGTGCAGGGTGGTATCCAGCCGCGCCACGCCGTTCACCGGCGTTGTGCTTTTGTGAATGGCGAGACTGTCCCGCTCGCCGTTTGAATAATCGATCTGTAAATTACAATTTATATCCACCGCCTTTGGCGGGGTAAAAGTTGCGCAGCTACTCAATATTAAGCAAATGCCGCACGCCAATATTCTGAATTCTTTTAACATCTACATCACTCACTTTCAGGTAATCCCAACCGGGAATGGTCACTTTTTTAACCAGCGCAAATATAGGCAGGTCTTCGCCTTTGCCGCCCCTAGCCAGCATTATTACACCGGCGCTTTTATCGCTCTTGCCAAACACCGCGTAGGTGTTTTTAAAATCGCCCGCCCGTTTGCCCAAAGCTAGCTTGTGTATGGGGACGGTAAGGAACTTTTTGTTAACCGGACGGATGTCGCCGCCCTCGTATAATATCCGCGCCTGCACAGCATTGGAACCCGCTACCACCTCGCCATCGCGGATTTCATACGCGAATGAATTATAGAACTTGCCCTTGCTGCGCAGGGTTTGCCCGCCGCGCTCCGTGGCCGCCTTGCTTTTCGTCCACGAGCCGCCGCCCTCGCTGCGGATAGTTTTGCGGATCATCTCTACCAGGTAGACGCCGATAACATCCAACGCCTCGCGGGTATGTTGGGCATTGGCCAGAATGCGATTGAGACCCTCAACCACCTGGCGGGTTTCAAATTTCAATTCGTTCATTTTACGTTATCGCCGATGTACGCTTTTAACCAGTCCAGCAACGCCTGGACAAATCGCCAAAACCAGTTGGGTTCCGCGCCGTTGGCGGGGTTCGTTTTAACAATAGCATGGGCCAGGCCGGTTACTTCCAGCGCAGAGGACGCGTAAATAACCTGCTCGCCGGCGGGAATGCCAAAAGCCAATAACGCAACCCCGGTAACAATGCCCACCGCCCCGGCAATCCGTTTCAGTCCGTTGGTTGCCCACAGCTTTTGCAGCCAGTTCACCTTTACGTTAACTATTGTCGCGGGCGGCTCCGACAGTGGGTCCGAAACTGTCACCGACTCGCCGTTACGGCGC
>JAKQJD010000213.1 GCA_029561355.1 Bacteroidota bacterium
CCTGGATCTGGACGGCGACGGCATCATGGAAACAGTAGTTTCCAGCGCTGACCTTGCAACCCGCCCATTGGGCCAGGTTCTGTATGGCAACGCAACCACTCCGCTGTACCACGGTGGTACGCCATGGTTCTTTGACAACACGTCGAACGCTAACCAGCGCTACCGCTTCGACATCGAGCAAACTGCCAACGGTGCGAAAGTAATCTGGCGCAACGCTTCGGGCACGAAACTGCCTGAACTGGCACACGGTCGTCACAAAATCAAATGGATCGCAGAAGACGGTTGCGGTAACGAAGCCGTTTGCGAAAAAACCTTCACGATCAAAGACTGCAAACCACCGGTTGTGGCTTGTGCAAACGTGAACATCAACCTGATGGTAGGTGGTATGGCTACACTGTGGGCAACTGACTTCTTCCTGTACGGAGATGACAACTGCACCCCGACGAACATCCTGAACCCTACACTGGCTGTGATCCGCGCCGACGAAAATCCGGGCAATACCTACCCAGGTAGCGCACCTGCCAACCAAAGCGTGGTAGTAACCTGCGACGACGAAGGCACCAACGTACCAGTACAAGTATGGCTGCAAGATGCTGCCGGCAACGCCGACTTCTGCATCGCATACGTAAACGTACAGGCTAACGTAGTAGGCTGCGACGGCAACACGCCTTCCGCTACCGTTGCCGGTGCACTGGCTACTGAAAACACACTGAGCATCGACCAGGTGTCCGTAGGATTCAACATTGCTCCGAACATGAACAATACACAGGTAGTAGACGGTAACTACGCTTTCAGCAACGTTCCAATGGGCACTAACGTAACCGTTACGCCTGCTAAAGACAACGATCCGCTGAATGGTGTAACTACCTATGACCTGGTACTGATCTCCAAACACATCCTGGGTCTGGAGCCGCTGACAACGCCTTACAAAATGATTGCTGCTGACGCTAACCGCTCCGGTTCGATCACTACGTTCGACATTGTCGAGTTCCGCAAACTGATCCTGGGTATCTACGAAGAACTGCCTGGTAACACATCCTGGAGATTCGTGAACAAAGCATACTCGTTCCCGAGCCCATCCAATCCGTTCCAGACTACGTTCCCTGAGAACCTGTCTATCAGCAACCTGGCAGCCAGCCAGATGAACGCCGACTTCGTAGGTGTGAAAATCGGTGACGTGAACAATTCCGTTACGCCGAACTCCCTGCTGTCTGCTGAATCCCGTACCGCCGGTACGCTGGTATTCGATGTGAACGCTGCATCCCAGTCTGTAAAAGCAGGCGAAGAAGTAGTAGTGAACTTCAAAGCCGCTGAGAAAATGCTGGGCTACCAGTTCACAATGAACTTCGACGGTCTGGAAGTAGTAGAAGTAATGCCGGGCGCTAACATGACGAAAGACAATTTCGGTGTGTTCTCCGACGCTATCACGACTTCCGCTGAAGGTGACGCTACCGAATTTGCAGTGAAATTCCGCGCAGTGAAAGCAGGTGACATCAGCCGTATGCTGAACGTTTCCAGCCGCATCACGAAAGCAGAGGCTTACACCGCAGGTGGCGAACGCAACGAAGTTGCATTCCGCTTCGAAGGTTCCACCGGTGTAGTAATCGGCACGGGCTTCGAACTGTACCAGAACCAGCCTAACCCGGTTGTAGGCAAAACGAGCATCTCGTTCAACCTGCCGGAAAGCGCAGACGCAACCCTGAAAATCACGACGGTAGAAGGCCGCGTGGTGAAAATGGTGAAAGGCGCCTTCGCAAAAGGTCTGAATACTGTAACACTGAACCGCTCCGACCTCGAATCCGGTATCCTGTTCTACGAACTGTCTACCTCGAACAACAGCGCAGTGAAAAAGATGATCATCGTAGACTAATCTACTGATAGTCAACTTATAAA
>JAKQJD010000069.1 GCA_029561355.1 Bacteroidota bacterium
ATTTGAAATAACTTTCAAATACCAGAAAACAAGTCCGAACACCATGGGGATGTTGAGGTACAGCAGCCAGTCGAAAAAACCAATGCCTGTGCGAACAGATTCCTGCTCGGGCGTCACGTTTTCCGTGGATTCGGGCGTGAAAATTTCCACCACGGGAATGATTACGAAAGCCAGCAAAACGGTGGCCCAGGCCCAGCCACCCTGCCAGTAAAGGGCGGCCGCAGCACTCAGCGGCAACAGGTATGCTGCCAGATATTTGGCATCCTTCATATAACCTTCATTTACCGTGCAAAACTATTCAAATTCTCTTTTGTTTCGGAAGCGTACTTTTGCGGACTTTTTAAAACTTTCCGCCACCCACATGGACTTTTTTCAACTCAAAATAAAATCGGTCATTCCCGAAACCGCCGACACGGTTACGCTGGAGTTCGACATCACGCCCGAACTCGCGCCCTTGTTCCAATACAAACAGGGTCAATACATTACAGTTCGCCATGAAGCCGACGGCCACGAACTACGCCGCTCCTATTCCATGTCGTCGAGCCCGGTTGAAAACCGCCTGGCTGTTACTGTAAAAAAAGTGTCCGGCGGGAAAGTGTCTACCTGGCTGCACGATACTGTAAAAGAAGGCGACACCATCGACGTAGCCGCGCCGCAGGGCCGGTTCTACAACGACCTCAATCCCGACAAGCGCCGCACATACTACATGTTCGGTGCGGGGAGCGGTATCACGCCGCTCATGTCGATCATCCGCACCGTACTTGAAAGCGAGCCGATGAGCGCTATTTTCCTGCTGTACGGCAGCCGCAACGAAGAACAGATCATTTTCCGTGATGCACTCGACCAACTTGCCGAGCGCTACAACGGCCAGTTGCATGTGGAGCACGTGCTCAGCCAGCCCAAAAAAGAACCCGGGAGCAGCGGTATTTTCGGCATGTTCAAAAAATCGACGACCAACTGGAAAGGTAAAACGGGTCGGATCGACGGCCGCACGGCTACCTACTTCCTCGATGAAAATATGCCGCACGGCCCCGAGGGCGACTGCCTGTATTTCATCTGCGGTCCGGGCGGTATGGCGGAAGCGGTAAAAACCACCCTGCTGGCACGCGATATTCCCACCAAACAGGTGCACAGCGAACACTTTGTAAATGCCAACCACGTCGCCGGCGAATTTGATGCCGCAGGCGCCGGCGGCAAAAAGGTGATCGTGCACCTGAAAGGCGAAAAATTCGAAGTCGCAGTGCCCGATGGCGTTACCATCCTCGACGTGCTGGTAAAGGAAAAATACGATCCGCCGTACTCCTGCACCGCCGGTGCCTGCTCTACCTGCATGGCGAAGGTGATCAGTGGGACTGTGAAAATGGACGCCTGCTATGCCCTCGACGACGAGGAGGTGAAGGCGGGGTATATACTTACGTGTCAGTCGCACCCGGAAACGGCGGTGGTGGAACTCAGTTACGATATGTAAGGTAGCACGGCCCTTCAGGCCGTCGGGAGGATGGCATTCATGCCCGATCTTTCGGGCGAAGCCCGGAAAAATGCCCGCAGGTTTCTACATGCCCGCGTGGTGTTTTCAGCACCACGCGGACATGTAGTATAAACCAAGTCTCCTGCCTTTGCTATGCGTAAATACAAGTGGTGGCATGAGCAATAAAACAAGGCGTTTTTTTGTCCGTCCGGACAAAAAAACGCCTTGTTTTTATTTCTCATGCCACCACTAAGCGCTCGATGATGCCTAGGCGCTGGGCGTGGGTAAATATGGAGCAGTAAGTTTGAGGTATAGGGCAGTAATTTTAGGGTGTGTTCAGAAAACTGTGTCAATCAAGCATTACTACCGGCTTCGGAGAAGCCCAACATTTGTAGAAAACCCAGGCATTGTCACCGGCTTCGGAGAAGCCCAACATTTGTAGACGCCTTGTACAATACCCCCGACATGGGATTTCAAAAAACAATAATCATTTAAAAAACAAATGGAACTTCTACTGGAATTCTACAAATGCTCGGCTACAAATGTTAGGCTTCTCCGAAGCCGGTGACAATGCCTGGGTTTTCTACAAATGTTAGTCTTCTCCGAAGCCGGTTTTTACTCATCACGTACGGCGTGGGCGTCAGTAGTTAAGTTTAAGGAACACCATGACGGAGGGGGACTGTATTCCAGAATAATTACCTTTCTCCCTCTTTATAATTTAATAACGTTTGAATACTATCAATAACACCACCTTTGAACTGTGCAACCAAGTTATCACAGTTACAATTTGTTATTTGAAACTTATGTGTTTCATCCATTAAAAACACGTTTGATCTAATATAAACGGTGTCAAACGTGTTTTTAATTTCGGAATAAGATTTCCCTTGAAGAAAAAGAGAATCGTTTTTTATTTCCCATTCTCCATATTCTGTTAATGGGTCAATCACATCACTGGGGAAAGGCCTGCGTAAAGCCCCTGTCCTGGTGATCGTATAGAATCTGTACTTTTTTGCATCAAAACAAATGAAACCAGATGTTGGTCGTTCATCATAAAGCCACCAGAGCCCGCACCCCAACTCCCTCGGTTCCAAAACATTTTTTGGAGAGTATTCGCAGCTTGGTATGAAAGCGAATAATATCAGGAACTTTAGAATACTCAAATTAGGCATAGTCTGTAATTAGGGTTTCCACTTTGCCAGATCTTCTTCTCAACCTTTCTACTGCGCTTGGGATTGTTTTATTGCTCATACCACCACTAAGTACCCGGTAATGAACGGCGAATCATGCTGCAACACCTTGAAATTGAGCCCTCTCCACCGAAAAATCCAGCCCCGGAAATTCCCCCTCCAACTGCGCAATAGCCCCCAACTGCGCTTCCGCAAACGCCCGGTGCTCCTTCGTTCCGGCATGAAAAGGCCGGTGCCGGGCGGCCGTCAATATTTTTTCCACGCGGGCATGCAGCCGGCGCGTTTCCTCCGTAAAAAACGTTTCCCTGAAAAAGTCCCAGATATAATCCGCGGCCACATCCGAGGGATGCAGCATATCGGACGCGTAAAAACGGTAATCGCGCAGGTCGTCGAGTAAAAGTTCGTAGGCCGGGAGATAAAATGTGCCCGGCAATGCCTTGCAGATTTCTTCGCAAGCCAGCAGCAGGGTGGCTTTGCTGCGCTGGTTTTCCACCAGGCCGTTTCGGATGTGGCGCACCGGACTGACGGTTATAATGATTTGAAGATCAGGGTTTTGTGATTGTATTTTCTCTAGAACGCTGCCGACGTTTTCCACGATTTCGGATACGGATAGCCGCCGCTGCTCAAACCCCGCGGCGGGCATTTTATGGTTATTGGCCACCACCCTGCCGCTATCGCGCAGCGTAAAAATCTCGGCCGTTCCAAACGTAAGCAGCAGGCGGTTGGTCGTTTTCAGGTGTTGCGCGGCCGTTTCGTGCGCCGCCGAGATACCCGCCAGCGTGGCGCTGCGGTCGGGCTGCGAAAAATGCCCGTGGTGTTCCCAACTATGCCACAGCCCTGCATTTTCGAACAGGTCGGTTTCCGTGAATGGCGAACGCTCCTGTGTTAAAATTTCGAGACAGCGCGCCATCGACACCGGGTTGTACACGATCCCGAACGGGTTGGTCAGCGCCCGGAATTTCCCGTCTGCCAGCCGAGTGCCCATATTTTCCGTAAAACAGGAGCCGATCAGCAACAAACGATCGTCGAAACCGATGGAAAACGGCGCACGACGCATGGGCAACACGGTACGGAAATCGTTCATTTTCAGTGTGTTTTTATTACCGGCAAACTTGCTACTTTTACCGCTCTTTTTAGTCGTGTATTTCGCGGAAGGAAACGGATTTGGCATATTTTTCACAAATTGCCGGAAATCTCTTCCCAAACCGCAGCCATTACGAAAGAAGATTTTTTTCAGGACCAATCGCAAACAAACTTTCATGAGTCTCTTCGATCGCCTGTTTGGCGCTTCCAAAAAACCGCAACCCGACATCGTGTTCGGGCGCTATACGGACGCCTACAAGTCGGAGGCGCAGCAGGCAGCATTCGATCGTTCGCTGGAAGCCTTCGAGCGCGGCGATCGTATGGACGCCTACCGGGATTTTTTGCTTTTTCTGAAAGATGAAAACGTGGAAAACATCACCTGGCAGGAGTCGGGCGATTCCCTGCAATTCGAATTCTGGCAGGGCTCCCGCCGCGTGACCGGCATTGCCAACAATGAAAAAGTAAAGGTAGAAAGCAAGGTGGCACGCGCCGACGACCTCAACGTGGGTTTTCTGCGCCGGCTGATGGAATACAACTTCAACCTCAAGTTCAGCCGTTTCGCCCTCGATCCCGACAATACCCTGTGTATCGTGTTCGATACGCACATCATCGACGGCGCGCCGCACAAACTGCTGCAGGCCATGCGCGAACTCGCCATCCACGCCGACAAACAGGACGACCTGCTGCTCGACGAGTTCAAAATGCTGCGCCCGGCAGAAGAGCGTACTTTCGGCGACATCCCGGAAACGGAGAAAGAACTGAAATACAATTACCTGCGCCAGGAAATCGAAAGTGCATTTGCAGAAATGGACAAAGGCAAACCCGATCCCAACCAGTTTCCGGGTACCTACGCCTACATGTTGCTGGCGCTGGCGTTCCGGCTCGACTATCTTATTCGTCCTGAGGGTTTTATGATGGATGTGCTGGAGCGGATACACTCCATTTATTTTGCCAAAACCAGCCAGACGCCGCAGGTAAAAGTGCAGAATATTCGCAAGGAATTTCAAAAACTGCTCGACCGGCCCAAGGAGGCGCACTTCAAGGAAATGTACCGCACGCGCAGTACGTTCGGCGTGAACCCGCCCGTCAACCACGGCACCATTGCTGGGCTCATCGAGGGTGAAATGCCGAATATGGAATGGCCGATCCAGCAAAACCACGACGAACTGGCGCTGGCAGTGCCGCAGTACATTGCCGGGTTCGCGCTGTTTCATTATGCGCCGCCCAAGCCGGTACGCGAACTGTTGAACCTGTTTTTCCAGATTACCGAATCCGGATTTTTCCAGTCTGTTGGCTTCGATATCAACTTTGCCGACGCGGAAGGTCGGCTGAACAAGCCGGAAATAGTGAAGGCTATCCGGAAAATTGCCGAACAAAACCGCGATCATTTCCCGCAACTGAAATTCGACGTCAATCGCCTCGACTTTGCTTCGATGGTGTTGTTCGCGAAATCTTATATCCTGATTATGAAGGATTTAAATCTGAATAAAGCCGAATGAACGATTTTGTAGAGACCTATCGCAATGTGATCATCCAGATCGCCACGCCGAACAGCACCGGCACCGGCTTTTACCTGCGCGACCGCGGGCTGATCGTGACCAACCACCATGTGGTGGAAGGCAACCGGGTGGTGGTGATCGAAGGCGCCAAATTCGGTAAACAACTGGCCAAAGTGCATTACGCCGATCAGAAATACGACCTCGCATTCCTGGAAGGCCCGCATCACATGGAAGATTTGCCCGAAGTACGGCTCGGAACCGGCAAAACACTGCGCGAACGCGACCAGATCACTGCTATCGGGCATCCGTTCGGACTCAAATTTTCGGTAAAAAGCGGCATTGTTTCCAATACCCGCGAAGTGATGAACGGCGTTCCGTACCTGCACATCGACGCGGCTCTCAACCCCGGCAACAGCGGCGGTCCGCTGGTCGACAACGACGGCGAAATCGTCGGTATCAATACGTTTGTTATTCAAAATGGCGACAATACCGGTTTTTCACTTCCGGTCATGTACCTGCAGGAGTCGCTCGAAGGGTATGCACTGGCCGATTCCGACAATGCCTGCCGGTGTACGGCTTGCCTGAATATCGTGACAGTGAAAACGGTGGACAACGGTTTTTGCAGTTTTTGCGGCAATAAGGTCGAATTGCCCGGCTCTGTGGAAGAATACGTGCCTTCCGGGATCAGCAAGACCATCGAAAATCTGATTACCCAGATCGGCTATGACGTGACGCTCAGCCGCAGTGGTCCCAATGCCTGGGAAATCAAGCAGGGCAGCGCTACCATCGTCATTACTTACCACGATAAAACGGGCCTGCTTTCCTGTGATGCGGTGCTGTGCCAGTTGCCCAAGGAAAATATCAAACCGCTGTACGAGTACCTGCTTCGGGAAAATTATACGAATGAAGCGCTCACGCTGAGCGTTCACGACCAGGACATCGTGCTTTCGCTGCTTATTTTCGACCGCTACCTGAATGATGAAACGGGTATGGTTTTGTTGAAAAACCTGTTCGAAAAAGCGGATTATTACGACAATGTGCTGGTGGAGCAGTATGGTGCGACGTGGAAAACGCAGGATTAGTGCAACGCGGATCGCATCGCTGACAATTTCACCAGGCACTCCTCATACTCCGCTTCCGGTTCGGAATCATATACAATGGCGCCGCCCACCTGGGCAGATACATAGCCGGTAGCAGCATTGTATAAAATGCTGCGAATCACCACATTAAAATCAAAGTTCCCTTCCGGATCGAAATAGCCGACTGCGCCCGAGTACAGGCCTCGGCGCGTTTGTTCGTATTGTTCGATCAGTTGCATGGCCATCACCTTGGGGGCGCCGGTCATGCTGCCCATCGGGAACGCATCGCGCAGTGCATCGACCGGGTGTACGCCCGGATTTAACGCACCGCTGACCGTGGAGATCATCTGGTGCACCGTTTCAAAAGTGTGGATGCCGAATAATTCATCGACCTGAATGGAGCCGGGCAGACAATTGCGGGCGAGGTCGTTGCGCACCAAATCGACGATCATGACATTCTCCGCACGGTCTTTTTCATTGGAAGCCAGCTCGGTGCGGATGACGGCGTCTTCTTCGAGGGTAGCGCCGCGCCGCCGCGTCCCCTTGATCGGCTGCGATACCAGTCGGTCGCCGCGTTTTTGCAAAAAACGCTCGGGGCTGGCGCTCATCAGAAAGCGCTCGTGCCAGCGCAAAAAGGCGGAGGCGGGCGCAAGGCCGATCAGGTTGAGTCGCTCGAATACTGCCACCGGATCGAGGCCTGTTTTTTCTGCAAAAAACTCCTGGCACAGGTTCATTTCGTACAAATCGCCCTCTACGATGTGGTCGCGTATGTGCTGAACAATTTTCAGATAATCATCGCGATTAACCCGCGGTTTTAATATATGTGAACCACCTTTTATGTTGAATTTATTTTTTAAAACATTTTTATCGAATGTTTTAAAATGGTCAAAAATGGTTTTTATATCGCCTTTTTTAAAAAATATCTCCAGATACCCATCCCGGATGCCCGCAACGATTTCCGGTTGAAAAAATCCCAGGTCCGGAAAGCCGATTCCGTCGAAATGTTGTGACTTCAGGCGCTCCGTTTCGTTTTTCAGGTCGTACGAAAGAAAGCCGAAAAGCCAATCCTGCGTGTCGCTTTGAAGTGATTTCAATTGCCCGAAAGCATTTCCCGCCGCGCATTCCAGTATCCGTATGGTGCCGCCCGCTGCCAGGCATTCCCAGCCTTTTTCGGCCAGCCGGTTGCCTTGGTGCCCATTGCTGTCCAGGTATATGCCGGGGTCCTGCGCTGCCGACCAGTGCAGCAGCCGCGCTTTCCACAAGGGCAGGTTTTCAATTGAAAAAACGGCACGCTGGCGCATATAGATTGTTGAGGTTGTTGAGGGTTGAGGTTGTTGAGAATGTTGAGGTTGTTGAGAATGTTGAGGGTTGAGGTGGTTGAGTGAATGTGCTCAACCACCTCAACCCTCAACATTCTCAACCATATCTTTACAAGTCATTCCTCCGGGCCAGTCCAGCCCGGCCGCTTCATCTGTGGATACCTTCCAGATAGCGGCTTTCAGTTTCAGGAGTTGTGCGGCGGTTTCCGTTTGCCGGATGGCGATTTCGATGCGTCCGCGTTCTTCAAAAACCTGGGTGACGACTTCCAGGTCGAGTTTTTTCAGGCCGTTCATGACGTCGGGCATGAGTGCGTAGTCGAAATCGAGCAAAAAATGGTTTTTTACGATCTTTTCCACCTTTTCTGCCTGGCGGATCGCTTCTGCGGCGGCTTCCCGGTATGCGTGGATGAGCCCGGAAGTACCCAGCAAGGTGCCGCCAAAATACCGCACCACCACGATAAATATGTAGGTAAGTCCGGCGGCGTCGATTTGTCCGAGTATAGGCCGCCCGGCGGTTCCGCTCGGTTCCCCGTCGTCATTGGCACGAAAGCGGCTGCCGTCGACGCCAAGCCGCCATGCAAAACAATGGTGCCTGGCTTTGAAATGCTCCTTCCGCACACCTTCCAGCAAAGCCAGCGCTTCTTCTTCCGACCGAACCGGATATGCATACCCGATGAACCGACTGCCGCGGTCCTTGAATTCGCCGGTAGCCGGCGCAACGATAGTATGATAGGAGTCTGTCATAGGAAGATAAATTGATTATCCGGCTTTAGGAACCTGTTAAGTCATCGGATGACTCAAAGTCATCCGATGACTTAACAGGTTCCTAAAGCCGGATAATCAAAAAGATAAAAAGCAAAGGTAGAAACCCTGAAGATTTACACACTGCGGTAATTGTATTGTCGGGAAATTTTGCAAATTTGCTCATTCATTTATGTAACCAATGCGAATAATGGGTTAAAATGGACTGCGAAGCAGTCAAACTTATGTGTCCTGAAGCGTAAAACACACGTAGATTAAATTTTACCACATAGGAACATAGGCACATAGCCAGTAGCGTACACTACGCTATGTATCTATGTTCCTATGTGGTAAAAAACATGTCACGCTCGGCAATTAGATCATATAGTTTTGACTGCTTCGCAGTCTTCAAACCCATTATTCGCATAACTAATCTTCATCAAACATGCGCGAATCATTTCTTCATTTCCTGTGGCGCTGGCGCCGCTTCCGCCACCACGACCTCTCCACAACACAAGGCCAAACCCTCGAAATCCTGCATCCCGGCGAGTGGAACACCCATGCGGGTCCCGACTTTTTTAATGCCCGCATCCGGCTCGGCGACACCGTGTGGGCCGGCAACGTCGAGATCCATCTCCAGGCTTCCGAGTGGATGCTGCACGGGCATCAGGACGACCCGGCATACGACAACGTTATTCTGCACGTCGTACTCGAAGAAGACCGGCCGGTCGTGCACCCTTCCGGCGAACGTATTCCCTGCCTCGAACTGAAAGACCGTATTCCGGCCAACATTCTGGAAACCTACCAGCGCCTCGAACACGAACGCGCCTGGATTCCCTGCGAAAGTTTTTTTACCCAAACACCTGATATTGTGCGACTTAACTGGCTCGACCGATTGCTGGTAGAACGCCTCGAACAAAAAACGGAAGCCATTGCCACCTTGCTCGAAGCCACCGGGAATCATTGGGAGGAGGCTTTTTACCGGCTGCTGGCGCGCAATTTTGGACTGAAGGTAAACGCCGATCCGTTCGAAATGCTGGCCGCTTCGCTGCCGCTGTCTATTCTCGCCAAACATAAAAACAATGCGTTCCAGATTGAAGCGCTGTTATTCGGACAAGCGGGGTTACTGGACCCAGCGATGCAGGAGCCTTACCCGGCAGCACTGGCAAAAGAATACCGTTTCCTGCAACACAAATACCAACTGACGCCGCTGGACGGAAAACAGTGGAAATTCCTGCGGCTGCGGCCCGCCAATTTCCCGAGTGTGCGGCTGGCGCAATTTTCAGCGCTGCTGCATCGCTCCACGCCCTTGTTGTCTCAAATACTGGAAGCGGCGAGCCTGCGGGAAATCGAACATTTGTTTACCGTAGAGCCCGGCGAATACTGGCAAACCCATTTTCAACTGGACAAACCCTCCCAAAAACGCAGTAAAGCGCCGGGCCGCGATTTTATTCACCTCCTCACCATCAATACCATCGTGCCGTTTCTTTTTCATTACGGCAAACAAAAAAACACCGACCGCTACCAAAAACGGGCCTTGCAACTCCTCGAAGCCCTTCCGGCCGAATCGAACGCCTTGCTCGACGGCTGGCGCGACCTGGGCGTGGAGGCGCGGCATGCCTATCAGAGTCAGTCGCTGATTCACCTGAAAACGCGGTACTGCGACGCGAAGCGGTGTCTGGAATGTGGGGTGGGCAATGCGATTTTGAAGTAGGAAATTGTTCAGATGCTGGGTGGTACAGTCATCCGATGACTCTAAGTCATCGGATGACTGTACCAACATCTCGTGTTTGAACAGGATTGGAAAAATTTATAAGGATTAGAAGAATTTAGCCGGTTGTTACCTTGGCGTCTAAAATCCTGTTAACCCTTTTAAATTTTTTTAATCCTGTTCAAAACGTACAAAAATCTCCGTTTTATGAAACAACTCCTTCCGGCATGGCTGCTGCTTTGCCTGTCAGTTCCGGTTTTTTGCCAGCAAAACAAAAAAATCATCGATCATGCGGACGTGCAGCGCTGGAAAAAAATAGAGCAGCAACGCGTTTCAAAAGACGGTAAATGGGTGGCCTGGGCGCAAATACCCGTCACGGAAGGTGATGCGGAAGTTTACCTGTGGAATGCCGAAAGCAAACAAACGCGCGTATTTAAAAGGGCATCGGAGGCGCAATTTTCCGCCGACAACCAACTGCTGGTTTTTACCATCAAACCGGCACTTGATAGTCTGAAAACGCTGCGCCGCAAAAAAACAAAAGACGAAGACCTGCCTAAAGATACCCTGGCCATTCTGACGCTCGCTACCGGGAATCTCGAAAAAATCCCGCGACTGAAAACAGTGCTCGTTCCGGAAAAATGGTCGGGCTGGATCGCGTTTCAGTGCGAACCTGAAAAACCCGCGCCGGCAAAAAAAGATACCAGCAAAACCCAGCCCAAACCTAATCCCAAGGCCCTTAAGGAAAAAAAGGAGGACAAGGACAACGGCTACCGGCTGGTGGTGCGGAACACAGCATCGGGAATGCAGGATACCATCGCTTACGTAAAGGAATTTTCGGCGGCGAAAAAAAGTCCGTACCTGCTTCTGTACAGCACCGGTTGGGGCGATACGATGATCATGCGCACCAATAGAGGCGTACAAAAAAACGGTGTGTATCTGTATGATTTAGAACATGTTGTAATAAAACCACTCTTCCGTTCCAAAGGAAAATTCCAGCAACTGGCGCTCGACGAAAGGGGCATGCAGGCCGCTTTTCTGGCCGACCTCGATACCAGCAAGGCACGCATCCGGCCCTTGCAGTTGTGCTACTCGGAAGGCGGCGATTCGGCCAAAATTATTGCCCGGCCGGAAAGCGATTTTTTAAAACACACCGGCCAAACGAACTGGACCATCAGCGAAAACAGCCGCCCCGTTTTTTCCGAAAACGGCGACAAACTATACTTCGGCATCGCGCAGGCGCCTATCCTCAACGATACCACGCTGCTGAAAGAAGAAATCGTGGACGTGGAAGTATGGAACTGGAAAGACACCCGCCTGTACACGCAGCAGGAAGTACAACTGGAAGGCTTGCGAAAACGCTCCTTCCCGGTGGTATGGCATTGCCGGAAAAACCGCTTCGTATTGCTGGCGGATCCGGATATTCCGGCAATTCGTTTTCAGGAACAACGCGATGCCGACCTGGCGCTTGCCATTACGGAAGAACCCTACGGGCAGTACATTACCAGCGAAGGTGCGGCCCATGTAAACGCATATGCGGTCGACCTGAAATCGGGAGATAAAAGTATGATTGTTAAAGACTTGCGTGGAAATCCGCGCCTGTCGCCGGATGTCAGATACGTGTATTGGTGGAGCGACCGGGACACCGCCTGGTTTGCCTGGAATGCCCGGCGTTCGGAAACAATTAGACTAACCGACAACCGGAATACTGCATTTTACAACGAGGAAAACGACCAGCCCGATTTTCCCAATGAATACGGGATGGCCGCATGGCTCGACGACGATTCGGCGCTCCTCGTTTATGACAAATTCGACCTCTGGAAAATTGACCCCGACGGCAAAAAAACGCCCGAACGGCTCACCCGTGGAAGAGAGCAGAAGACGGTGTATCGCTACCTGAAACTCGACCCCGAAGCCCGCAGCATTCCTGCCGGATCGACCATTTTGCTGCACCAGTTCCATGAGCCCACCAAAGCCGAAGGATACAGCTGGCTGAACCTGAAAACCGGGAAGTCCACGCCTGTGGGTGGCGGCGATTATGCATACACCAAACAGCCCGTAAAACCCCGGAATGCGGATGCCTTGCTATTTTCAAGAGGAAATTTTCAGGGATTTCCGGATTTACAATACCTGCGTTACGGCGATCCGGGCGCCAAACCCGAGGTTATTTCTCATGCCAATCCGCAGCAAAGCGAATACCGCTGGGGCGCCATCGAGCCGGTGGAATGGACTTCTCTTTCGGGCGAACAATTGCACGGACTGCTCATCAAACCCGAAGATTTTGATCCCGAAAAGCAGTACCCGATGATCGTCAATTTTTATGAAAAACTTTCGGACGGCCTGCACCAGCATCGTTCGCCCGATTTTCACCGTTCGCAGATCAACTATACGGTATATGCCAGCCGGGGCTACCTGGTTTTTGCACCCGATATTACCTACCGCACCGGCTACCCGGGCGAATCTGCCTATGATGCCATCGTAAGCGGTGTGACGTCTCTGATCAGTCGAGGTTTCGTAGATCCCAAGCGCATTGCCTTGCAGGGGCACTCCTGGGGCGGATATCAAGCGGCGTATCTCGTTACGCGCACCAACATGTTCGCCTGCGCCGAAGCAGGAGCGCCGGTAGCCAACATGACGTCGGCATATGGCGGCATCCGCTGGGAATCGGGCCTCAGTCGTGCATTTCAGTATGAGCATCAGCAGAGCCGCATCGGCGGCAGCCTGTGGGAGTACCCCATGCGCTACCTCGAAAATTCGCCGCTTTTCGCGCTCGATCGGGTACAAACGCCGCTGCTTATCCTGCACAACGACAAGGACGGCGCGGTACCCTGGTATCAGGGTATCGAATTGTTCTCCGGACTGCGCCGGCTCGGCAAACCCTCCTGGCTGCTCAATTACAACGATGAGCCGCACTGGCCGGTAAAACTGCAAAACCGTATGGATTTCCAGCGGCGGATGCAGCAGTTTTTCGATCATTACCTCATGGGCGCGCCCGAACCGAAGTGGATGAAACGCGGGGTGCCGCCGATTGAAAAGGGGATTTTGCAGGGATTGGAAACCGACGGGGATTAGGAAGGATGGGGGACGCGGATTGGGCGGATTATGCGGATTAATATGGATTTTGACTATGATTCTAATATGATTTACTTGATGGCCATGATTACAACAGATGTAAATCATGGCCATCAAGAAAATCACATTAGAATCATAGTCAAAAAAAATAGCGTCCCGCCGAAGGCGGAAACAAATCTGTAAAAATCAAAATTAGTGGCCGCAAGGCCACAAAGAATCCATTTTAATCCGCATGATCCGCCAAATCCGCGTCCCCCATCTCACCACGTGAGGCGAAGCCGAACAGATATGATAATCAGACCGTCTCAGAAATCATCCTGAAATCACAGTCAGAATCCCCACAATCCGCGTTACTTTTCGCACCAACAATTTTTACCGCCGTGAAATACCCGTTTCTCTTCGTTTGCTGTCTCTGGAGTTGCCTGCTTGTTGCTCAAAATGACTCGTCACTTCTGCTCACACCGGAGCGGCTGACCGAGCGGGATATCGTAATGCGCGACCTGTCTTTGCAATTGACGAAGGTCGTTTCCGCTACCCGATCTGTGGAGGAAGCCGACAAAATGCCGTTCACCATCTGGGTGGC
>JAKQJD010000076.1 GCA_029561355.1 Bacteroidota bacterium
ATTCCGACGATTGCGGGAAATTATGACTACGGCATTGGCAGAAGCAGCGACGATTGCGGCTGCGCCTATAAAACCGACGATGAAAAAGCCAATGGCGCGGTGAGCATCCGTTTTACCAACGAGATCGTGCAGCAGGACGAACGGCGTTACCTGCGCGAATTGCCCCGGCACCTGCGTATCGAATTTGAAATGAATGATGGCGACTGGCTGCAGGTTATGTTCGTGCACGGCAGCCCGCGCAAGATCAACGAATACCTGTTTGAAGACCGGGAGGAAAAAAGCCTGTCGCGTATTCTGGAGGGTGCGAACGCGGATGTTCTTTTTTTCGGGCATACCCACAAACCCTATCACCGTGTACTTTCTACAGGCAGTGAGGATGCGCCGCATTTCCGCCACGCCATCAATATCGGTTCAGTCGGCAAACCGAAGGACGGCGATCCGCGCGGGTGTTACGCTCTGCTGCATCTGGATGAAACGAGCAGCCGGTTACGACCGGAAAGTATCCGGGTAGAATTTATCCGGTTTGAATATGACGTGGAAAAAGCGGCGCGTGCCGTGGAAGAAAGCCCTTTACCAAATGCCTATGCAACAGCATTGCGCATAGCAAAATGACCTGTTTGAAACTTTTTAATTTCTCTTTTGCTGGCAGGGCTCGTTTTCTTTATATTGCACCAATGCGGAGCCTTTCAGAAGGTCTTTCGTTTCCGCTATAAACTGCGTCTGCTTTTTCGTGTCCAATCCTGTCAGATCGAAGCAGTAATCAACCTCTCCTTCTCTGCCCCAGGGTATAGCCTCGTATTTTAATTTGACTTTATTTTTCTGCTCGAATACTGGAATGAATTGATCGAATTGATCTTTGGATTTTCCATCCGTTCCTGCGCCGATACTGATAAATGAAACACTAAAGCGGTCGTTTGGATCCGCCGGTTTGGTGTTTTGATCCATGGAAGGGGTGGTGTTTTCCGTTGTCTGCTTGTTGCTATTGCAACCCAGCAACGTTATCAAAGCAATCAGAAAAAAGGTGTGTTTCATTTGTTTTCTTTTTAAAAGGTTTGTGTCATCAACCGGGCCCGGGAGTAAATGCCGATTCAGACTTTCGGGGTTGAGCACCGACTTCGCACTTCGCACTGTCGACTTCGCACTACCTTCAGTCGACTTCGCACTACCCTCAGTTCTTTGCTTTAAAATCATACTTCAACCCCCAGTACTCCTTCAGCACCATTTTCACCGAACCCACCGAAACGGGTGATTCGATAAGCACCGGAATGCGGTTCTGGTCGTCGGACACCCACACGGTCATTTTGGCGTCGTCTTTAAAAACGTTGCCCGCAATGACAGTCGGCTGAAATTTCAGGGTATTGTACTTACCCATGTTGTGCACCTTCTTGCGCTCCTTGCCCATGTATTTCATTTTCAGGGGAAATTCCTCTTTGTCCATGAACACACGGAAAGGCACGGTATACCCCGCCTGCTGGCTGGCGAAATCGAAATTCCGGAGGGTATAAAGGCTGGAAAGGATGTCGTGGACACAATCCTGCACATTGTGTTCGGTTTTGGTTTCAGCGGCGCCACGTTTGTCGGCCCGGGTGACCGTCATTTTCCGGGCAGCCTGGTTGAAAGAGATTTTTTCAAAAATGTGGTAATCGCCCTCGCTGACGCTGCGCTCGGAGTAGTTCGGCATCAAGGTGTTTTTGTCCACCCACGAATCGTATTCGTCATTCACGACGTAAAACCATTCATAGGAATCATAGGTTTCCCCTTTCGCCTTGTAGTGGTATTGATTGCCCTCGTCGAACACACGAAACGTCACCTCGCCGGCTGCCAGCCAGACGAAGTTCCAGTTGTAGTAGATCTTGTAGGTAAGTTTCTCGTTGTGTTGAAACGTATTGTTCGTGTTGCTGCACGGCTCGACATTCGTTGCCATCTGCTCTTCCACGGGCTGGTGCCCGGGAATAGTAAAGGCCATGGAAAGCAGGCCGGCAAAAAGCAGAATCATCTTAGTCGTCTTCATATCCAAGTGTTTTGGTGATGCTGACGTGAAATAGTGAAAAAGTACCAACTAACGCTGGCAAAATGAGGTTTATTATCCACAATACGAAGGTGGCTGCCAGGCTGCTGAGTTCGTTTGCGCCGAAAAAAGCCCATACAAAAACAGCCAGATTACCGCGTACCAGAAGCCCCGCTACTGCGGGTAAGGGCACGATCGTTTGCAACAGGTAAATAGTAGCCACACCCGCATAGGCACCCCAAAAACCCGCTTTTATCGAGAAAAAATGCAATAAAAGCACATATTGGGTGGAGTAAATACCGTAACGCACGGCTGACCAGAACAAAATGAGCAGTAAATCGCGTCGCCTGAACTGTTCCAGTAAAACCACGTCGCGCACGTAAGGTTTCAACCTTCGGAGCCACGGCAACCGGCGTGCAACAGGCACTATCCTCCGGATGTTAAAGAATATGTAATAAAGTATGCCAAGTCCGAGCAGTGCAAAAACCGTCACCGTTTGTATGTCCGATTGATCCCATTGCAGGAAATGCCGGGCAAACCACAAACCGCCCAATACGCCGCCTGTCAGCAAGACCAGGTATTGCGCGATGCCGCCTACGGCATTGATCATCAATGATTTCCAGTGATTTTCAGGACGCACGTACAGGAGCCTTCCTGCGTATTCGCCCATTCGGTTGGGTGTGAACAAGGCAAAACTGATTCCGGCCATCACTGCATAAAAAGACTTTTTCAGGGAAATCGGGTCATAGTGACGCAAAAAAGGCTGCCATTTCAAGGTTTCAATCAGCCAATTCAGTGGCATCAGCACACCTACTACTGCCAGAAGCACCCAATTGGCGGCGTTGCATTGCTGCACAAAAACATGATACAGGTCCTCCAGATTTTTTCTGGATTGCAACTCGAAATAAAGAGCAACTCCCAAGGCGAGGATGAGCGCTGCCTTGAAAAGGATATTCAGTTGTTTTTTAGGGAAAATACGCCTGCTGACAGCAATGATCGCCGAAGTATAGGTGGGCATACGATAAAAAAAATTTCCGGACCGTTTCTGGTTCTACATACGATCCGGGCACAAATGAAGATGGGCAATCCTCCACCGGAGAATTGCCCATCGGTTGATAATCTTAGTTACCGATTAATAACCGGCATCTTTATTTCCTTTGAAAGTGCCTTTTCCGGCTTCTTTGCCTTCCGGACGGGGCATTTCGGTCTGATCTTTCGCTACCATGAACTCAACGCGACGGTTGCTCATGTTGGAACCCGTTACCGGGATCAACGGAGAACCTTCGCCGGTCCAGTTGAGGATCAAACGCTCGCGGGCGATACCATGTTGTGATACCAGGAATTCGATAGCAGATTTTGCACGGTTGTAGGACAATACGTTGTTGTATTTTTCCGAACCGCGGCTGTCTGTGTGACCCACTACCACGATTTTCAGGTCGGGGTTTTGTTTCAGCACGGAAGCAACCTGGTAGATTTTTTCGTATTCGCTGTAACGAACTGTGTAGTTGTTGTCGGTGAAGTAAATCATCGGCAGGAACCAGTTGCTCAGGCCTGGCTGCGTAGGCAGTTTGAAGTTGGCCAGTTTCGCGTCTACGATGTCGTTTACCTGTTTTTCGGTCGTGTATTTAGGGAGGCCTTGTGCTACGCCGTCCGTATTAACCGAGTAACCTGGAGGAGAGAAAGGCTCTTTGTCCATGTAGTCGGCTACTTTATCGCCGTCGCTGTCAAGCGTTACACCGCGGGTGTTCACTTTCGCGCCGGCAGGGCTGTTGTCTTCGTCGTCGATTGCATCGATGATACCGTCGCCATCTGTGTCGGTCGGATCGTAGATCGGACGTGCTTCCAGGGCAGTAATTGCTTCGGATACACCTGCAAGCGGGTTGATCCAGTACAGCGGCTCCACTTTTGCGGTGCCGTCTTTCGTTTTGCCACCCAGGTTGAAGTTGAGGTGCAGGCTTGGGTAGTGCAGGTTGTCGCGGTAGGTCGTCTGGTTGTTGCCTACATTGGCTTCAGCATCCAGGCGGTCAGCTTCGCGGCCGAAAACGGATGCTACGCTGTATTCCAGTGCGATATTGAATTTAGGCGTTACGCGGAAACCGAGCGAACCACCAAAGTCGACGTAAGGTACCACTTGGGTAAAATCACCGTTAGAAGGGTTTAAGTCACCCGAAATGAGGATGTTCTCATATTCCACCTTCAAGCTGGACACACCTACACCGGCAAAGCCCTGCAACAGGATTTTCCGCATGGGTTTGTCGAAACGGATATTGTTGAGCGCCACTACCATTTGGCCGCCGCCACCAATCCAGGTGGTTTTGGAGGTACGGCTATCGTTGGTGCCACCGCCTTCATTTTTAGCCTGACCGAACATACCGTTTGCACGGAGAGAAAAGATGTGGTCAATGGATTTGCGAACGGTAAGACCGCCGCCAAAGCCCAGTTTGGAATCCAGGTCGCCAGCCACGAAAGGCAAGCCTACGTGAACGCCAAGTTCCCACTGATCTTTGGGTGTAAAAGAGCGGTATGTGCCGCCACCGGTTGTAACCTCTCCCGGGGTCTGCGCATAAATCCCTATATGCGCAGCGACGAAGAGTAATACAAAAGTTAATTTTCTAACCGTCATAGGGTTGTAGATTTGAATGAGTGAATGTTAACAGCTTAAAAAAGCAATCGTGTTGTTTTGACAAATGACCTGAAAACGGCGGGAATTGTTGAAAAAGAAAAATAGATTAAAGCAAAGAATGTTTAAATCCCAAGTTTTTTAAGGGCCAAATATAAGGCGCCCGATGAAATTTTATTTGGCGCAGTATTATTTTTTGTAACATCTTCCAAAGATCGGCGAATAATTGAGGAAGTATCTCCGAAAATTGCCGCATCCGTCATGCGCGCATCCGGTTGCATCAAGTATGCAAAAACGCGTGCCATGCCGCAATTTGCGATAAAATCGGGGATTACCCCTGTGTGTTCGTCCGCATATTTTGCAGTTTGTCCAAAAAACACCTCATCATCGATGAAAGGAACGTTGGCTCCACAGGCAATAACTTCCACTCCTCCCTCTAGAAGACGGTCAACTTGTTCACGCGTCACCAGCTTAGATGCGGCTCCGGGAATGAAAATTTGCGCTCCCATCGTCCAAATTCGCTGATTGGCCTCTTCGAAGGGCACCAGATTAGTTGTAGCAAGTTTGTTGCCATTTTTATTAATAAACAAATTTTTTATCTCAGAAAGGGTAAATCCTTCCTCAGAAAGCAACGCTCCTTCCCGGTCTATGATGCCGATAATGCGTACCCCTTGTTTTGCCAAATAACATGCTGCTGCCGAAGCGACGTTGCCCCAGCCCTGTATAATAGCCGTTTTTCCTTCGGCCGTTCCCTGGTAATACAGGTCGTAGAAATGGCGTACGGACTCCGCTACGCCATAGCCTGTTATGAGATCTGCCACCGCATATTTGTTGGGACCGCCTTCCGGAACGAATTCAGGGTCTTCCACAATCTTCGTGCACCCATAGCGCAATTGTCCGATCAGGTTGATCTGCTGACCTTCCGTTGCGTGCAGGTGCCCGCGTACGATCCCTTCCTGCGGGTGCCAGAGCCCCAGCGCTTCGGTGATCGGCACCACGTCCTTGATTTCGTCGACATTCAGGTCGCCGCCCGTGCCGTAATAATTTTTCAGCAGTGGCAGTACGGCGCGGTACCAGCGTTCGAGCACTTCGAAGCGCTTGGGGTGGTTGGGGTCGAAATCGATACCGCTTTTTGCGCCGCCGATAGCCGGCCCGCAAACGCTGAATTTGATTTCCATAACCTTGGCCAGCGAGATGACTTCTTCACGCGTCAGCCCTTTTCGCATACGGGTACCGCCGCCCGCGGCGCCGTTGCGGAGCGAATTAATAACTACCCACCCGCGGGCGTCTGTTTCGCTGTCGTTCCATTCAAAAACAATTTCGGGCTTTTTTTCCTTGTATTTGGTCAGTAACTCGTCCATTTTTCTAAAATTCGGTGTGGTGAAGGCAAAAAACGCCGCAAAAGTAGGAAAAACTGAACCTAAAAAACAGTTTGAAAACTTCCCTACTTTTGGGCGCCCAATGGAGCGTTTGTTGAGATGTTGAGATGTTGAGGATGTTGAGGGTGCTTCGCTCAGGATATTCAAATAAGTTTGAGCGAAGCACCCTCAACATCCTCAACCCCTCAACCCCTCAACATCTCAACATCCTCAACATCTCAACATTCTCAACCCCTCCTGTCCATGCTTCAAAACTGGCTTAAAGCCCTTCCTGCGCCCCTTTTCAAATGGACCGATACGTTGCCGGAAACAGCGCTGGGCAGGCACCTCATTCACTACAGGAATGAACTGCCCGACCTGAAAAAAGTGAAAATCGCTCTCATTGGCGTCGGAGATAAAGAAGCGAATGCGGTGCGGGAAGCGCTCTACCAGACGGCCTGGGCATTTCCCAAAGGAGCGGTTGCCGATCTCGGCAATCTGCGCAAATCGCAGGAGTCGCACCTGATTGCAGTGGTCCACGAGTTGCTTAGCGGCCATGTTATTCCGGTTGTGCTGACGGCTCCTGATGCATTGGCCAGGGCACAGTTTCTAGGTTACCAGGATACGAAGGCGCTTGTTAACCTCGCTGTTATTGATGAACGCTGCCGTTTCGGCGCTCCGGATCAGTTATATTCCAACCTGCTGACACCCCGGCACGCGCTGCTGTTTCATTTTGCCGCAGTCGGTATTCAGGTGCACCACACGCCGCCGGCGGTGTTCGATTTTATGTCTAAAAATTATTTCGACCTGGTACGGCTGGGGAAATCGAGGGCGTCGATAGAAGAAACGGAACCCGTGTTGCGCGACGCAGACCTGCTGGCATTTCACCTCGGCGCGCTCAAACAAAGCGATGCGCCCGGTGTACAGGACGCCTCCCCTTCCGGTTATTTTGTAGAAGAAGCCTGCCAACTCTGCCGCTATGCGGGCATGAGCGACAAACTGAGTTCTTTCGGCATTTACGGATTTGATGCGGCCCGCGACAAAGAAGGGCAAACGGCCCAGGTTTCCGCCCAGATGGCCTGGTATTTCCTCGAAGGTTTTTTCAACCGGAAAAAAGACTACCCGGTTTCAACCGCAGGCCTCACGGAATATGTTGTGGATTTCCGGCAGATGCACTACCAGCTGACCTTCTGGAAAAGTGTAAAAACAGGCCGCTGGTGGATGCAGGTGCCTGTGCCTACCCGTAAAAAACACGAACGCCATCGCCTGATCCCCTGTTCTTTTCAGGATTACCAGTCGGCCTGCCGCGAAGAACTGCCCGAACGACTTATGCAGGCGCTGCACCGCTTCGGGTAAGTGGATTTTTTCGACAAAAAGTTTTCAACACGCGGAGCGAGTCCCCACGTTTTGTTTTAAATTTGCCGATACCCAACCTGATCTATAGCGTTTGAAATGGGGTGTGTCTGGTTTTTTGTGTTTATTGTTTAGAAAAAGGTTGATAATCAACCACTTCCGAAACACAAAACACAAAAAACCAAACACGTCCCTTAAGTCCATCCCATGCCACAATTCGCACACCTCCACTGCCATACCCAGTACTCTTTGCTCGACGGAGCCGCGAGTATCCCCAACCTCTTCAAAAAAGCGGCTGCCGACGGTATGAAAGCCATCGCTATTACCGACCACGGCAACATGTTCGGTGCTTTCCAGTTTGTGGCGGAAGCGGCCAAACACGAAGGCGTGAAACCGATTGTGGGCTGCGAATTTTACGTGGTGACCGACCGGCACCGGCGCGCATTTACCAAAGAAGACCGCGACAAACGTTTTCACCAGTTATTTCTGGCTAAAAACCCGGAAGGATATAAAAATCTGGTAAAACTCTGCTCGCTCGGCTACATCGAGGGTCTGTACGGCAAATACCCGCGTATCGACAAGGAACTCATCCTGCAATACCACGAAGGCCTCATCGCTACCACCTGCTGTATCGGCGCTATGGTACCGCAGGCTATTCTGAGAAAAAGTGAAGCGGAAGCCAAAAAGGAATTCGAATGGTGGCTGGACCTTTTCGGGGAAGATTATTACATCGAGATCCAGCGCCACCAAATGGCCGAACAGGACAAGGTAAACGAGGTGCTGCTGCGCTGGGCCGATGAGTACAACGTGAAGGTGATCTGCACCAACGACTCTCACTACGTCGACCAGAAAGACTCCAACGCACACGATATCCTGCTCTGCGTCAATACCGGCGAAAAGCAGGCTACCCCCGCTATCCGCGAATTCATGGAAGAGGGCACCGTCATGAAAGGCGGCCGTTTCGCTTTCTGGAACGACCAGTTTTATTTCAAAACGCAGGCGGAAATGGGCAAACTGTTCCATGACGTTCCGCAATCGCTCGATAACACGATGGAAATCGTGGACAAATGCGAGCACCTGAAACTCAAAAAAGACATCCTGCTGCCCAATTTCGTGGTGCCGCTGGAATTCCAGACCCAGGACGATTACCTGCGCCACCTGACTTTCGAAGGCGCAAAAAAGCGCTATAAGGACATTACGCCCGAAGTAGAGGATCGCCTCAACTTCGAACTCAACACCGTCCGGACGATGGGATTCGCCGGCTACTTCCTCATTGTGGCCGACTTTATCAACCACGGAAAAGACATCGGCGTGTTCATCGGTCCGGGCCGCGGCTCGGCGGCGGGTAGCGCGGTGGCCTACTGCATCGGCATCACGAATATCGACCCGATCAAGTACCAGTTGCTGTTCGAACGTTTCCTGAATCCCGACCGGAAATCGATGCCCGATATCGATACGGACTTCGACGATGAAGGCCGGCAGAAAGTGATCGATTATGTGGTGCAGAAATACGGCAAACAGCAGGTCGCGCAGATTGTGACCTACGGCACCATGGCTGCCAAAATGTCGATCAAAGACGTGTCGCGCGTGCTCGACCTGCCGCTCGACCAGGCCAATGCGCTCGCCAAACTGGTGCCTGAAAAACCCGGCATTTCGCTCAAACGCGTGCTCACGGCTCCGCTGACGGGTGAAAACTCGCTTTCCGAAAAGGAAAACCTGGCTTCGGAAGACCTTGAAAACGCCAAAAAACTGCGCGAACACCTGGCTGCCGAACACACACCGGAAGGGATGGTGCTCAAGGAAGCCATGATCCTGGAAGGCTCCGTGCGCGGCACCGGCATCCACGCGGCGGGTATTATTATTGCGCCGAAAGACCTGACGGAAATTATTCCGGTCGCCACGTCCAAGGAAACCGAACTGCTCATTACGCAGTACGAGGGCTCCATCATCGAAGACGCGGGCGTTATCAAAATGGACTTCCTGGGCCTGAAAACCCTCACGATCCTTCGCGATGCCCTGATCCTGATCAAGCAGAACCACGGCGTGACGATCAACCTCGACGATATTCCGCTGGACGATAAAAAAACCTACGAACTATATCAGCGCGGCGAAACGAACGGCACCTTCCAGTTTGAAAGCGCCGGTATGCAGAAGTACCTGCGCGACCTGAAACCCGACAAATTCGACGACCTTATCGCCATGAACGCGCTCTACCGGCCGGGTCCGCTGGAGTATATTCCTGATTTTATTTCCCGCAAACATGGGCGGCAGACGGTGACGTATGATTTGCCGGATATGGAGGAATACCTGAAAGACACGTTCGGTATTTGTGTGACGGGCGACACGCTTGTTTTTGATGCTGTTTCCGGGAAACGGGTTCGCATCGATCAACTTAAAGACAAAACCGGCGATTTTTATGTGCAAGGTGTTGATGATCAACTGCTTGCCAAAAAAGGCAAACTGAGTTACTGGGTTTGCAATGGAGAAAAACCTGTTTTTAAAGTAAAACTGAAAAACGGTTCCACGGTCAAAATGACGTCCAACCACCGGGTTTTGACGGAGGACGGCTGGCGCGAACTCGGACAACTACAACCGGGCGACCGGATTGCTACGCCCAGAAAACTGGAAGCACAGGCACCTGTGACGTTTGACCGCAAAAAACTTCGGGTACTGGCTTACCTGCTTGCTGACGGGTCGCTTACCTCCTGCGGGCCTACGGCCGATTTTATTTCAAAAGACGAGGTTCTGATCGAAGAATACCGGAACTGTCTTTCTTCCTTCGAGCGTGTGCAATCCACTACCCTTCAGCAGGTCAGGGGCGTAACGCGTGTGATGACGAAAGGCATCGATAAAACGCATTACCACGAACCGAATGCACTCGTGGCAACGCTGCGCGAATGGGGGCTAAAAACAACCACAGGCGGATGTTGGTCGGGCGATAAGTTTGTGCCTGAATTCGTATTCGGGCTCACCGACGAACTGATCGGGTTTTTCCTGGCCTCTTTGTGGGATTGCGACGGCCATGTAGGCGCAAAAATTTGTGCGTTTAAAACCATTTCTTCCAGACTGGCAACGGATGTGCAAACCTTGTTGCTGCGATTGGGCATTTATTCCACCACGTATGAAACGCGCTATTTCAATAACCGGCGGCAGGAAGAAATAACCGCCTACCAGGTTTCCGTTTACAACCTGAAAGCGTTTTCCGAACAGGTGGCGCCGCATCTGGTGCTGAAAAAAATGTCTCCGGACACGGTATTTCAGGAAGAAGCCAGCGACAACGTATCGCGCACTATATTTTTCGAAGAATTACACGATGCATGGAGCGGCTCCCAGCGCAGCCTGATGCAAAACCACGGATTGAGCCGGCAACATTTTAACACGCTGAATAAAACCCGTTCGCGTATTGCCGCTCATGTGGTGAAGCCTCTGACCGAATCACTTTCACTGCAACGTACCCGCAAAAACCTGAATGTTCGCTGGGAAGAAATTGCCGAAATAACACCTGCCGGAACAGAACTGGTGTACGATATTACGGTTGATGACATCCATAATTTCGTCGGAAACAACGTCATTCTGCACAATTGCGTGTACCAGGAACAGATCATGCTCCTTTCCCAGAAACTCGCCGGCTTCTCCAAAGGCGACGCCGACGTGCTGCGGAAAGCCATGGGTAAAAAGCAGAAGTCGGTACTGGATAAAATGAAAAGCCAGTTTATCGAAGGCGGCACGTCGCGCAACCACCCTGCTAAAACGCTCGAAAAAGTGTGGACCGACTGGGAAGCATTCGCCTCCTACGCCTTCAATAAATCGCACTCGACCTGCTACGCCTTCGTGGCTTACCAGACGGCCTATCTGAAAGCGCACTACCCCTCGGAATACATGGCCGCGACGCTCACGCATTCGCAGTCGAACATCGATAAAATCACGTTCTTCCTCGAAGAGTGCAAGCGCATGGGTCTTACGGTAAAGGGCCCCGATGTTAACGAATCGCTGATCAATTTTTCGGTCAATAAAAAAGGGGAAATCCGCTACGGAATGGGCGCCGTGAAAGGTGTAGGCGAGGCCGCTATGATGGTCATGATCGAAGAACGGACCGCCAACGGACCGTTCAAGGATATTTTCGATTACATGCGCCGCATCAACCTGCGTACCGTCAACAAACGTGTCATGGAAAGCCTGGCTTACGCGGGAGCGTTCGACGCAATGGGGCTGGCACGCGCCTCCTTTTTTGCAGAAACGGACAAGGACGTGCCGTTTATTGAAAAACTGCTGAAATACGGCTCCGCTTTTCAGGGCGACAAGGTGATGTCGGTCAATTCGCTGTTCGGCGACCTTTCAGATTCGGTGAGTATTCCCGAGCCGGTTATTCCGAAAGCGCCGGACTGGGGACTGATTTTTAAACTGCAAAAGGAAAAAGAGGTCGTCGGCATTTACCTCAGCGGCCACCCGCTCGACGATTTCCGGTACGAATGGGAAAATTTCGCTTCTCCGCTTGCCAATATCGAGAACTTCAAGGGCCGCAAGGTCAACGTAGCCGGTTTCGTACTCAAAGCCGAACACCGCATCAGCCAGAAAGGTACGGGCTGGGGCAGGTTTACGATACAGGATTACACGGGTTCGCTGGAAATCACGATGTTTTCGGAGAGTTATGCCAAATTCAAATCCTTCTTCGAAGAGGGCACCAGCGTGTATGTGGAAGGCGAATACAAGCAGCGGTATAATTCCGATGAAATGGAATTCCGGGTGCAGAACGTGCGCCTGCTCGAAACCGTCGGCGAGGAAAAAACTTCTTCCATCACGCTGCGAATCCCCGTCGAAACCGTGACGGCCGACCTGATCGACCGCATCGAAAAACTATGCGTGGCGCACAAAGGCAAGCACCTCCTGCGCATGGAACTCATTGATTATCAGAATAAAGACAAAATGACTTTCACCTCGTTTATGCGCAAGGTGACGGTAGGGAACGAATTTATTCAGGCAATGGAGACTTTGGGGCTGGAGTGCGGGGTTAACTAGAGTGCGATTAAATGAGAAAGGGTTCAGGAAATTTATAAGTCATCCGATGACTTCGAGTCATCGGATGACTTATAAATTTCCTGAACCCTTTCTCATTTTTACCGTCCCAGATGCACCAGCAACACACTCACATCCGCAGGGTTCACCCCTGAAATGCGGCTGGCCTGCCCGATGGTGCGCGGTTTCATTTTCGACAGTTTATCCTTGGCCTCGATGCTCAGTCCGTTGATCGATTTGTAGTCGAAATCGGCGTGCAGGTGCAGGTCTTCCAGGCGGGTCATTTTGGCCACGAGTTCCTCTTCTTTCTGGATGTAACCGGCGTATTTCATGTTGATTTCCGCCAGTTCCACAAACTCCCGTTCGTAGGGCGAAAGGAATTGTGCCAGTTCCGGCAGGTGTTGTGCCATACCCGGAATATCGACCTGCGGGCGGAGCAGCACATTGTGCAGTTTCACTTTCTGATGGATCGGAGCGGACTCTACACTTTCCAGATAGCCATTGAGTTCTTCCGGCAAAACGGATGCATTCCTGAAAAACGCTTCGATTTCGGTGCTGGCCTGCACTTTGGCGCGTACGCGGTGCATACGTTCCTCGGCGCCCATCACGCCCAGGCGATGTGCGATGGGAGTCAGGCGCAGGTCGGCGTTGTCCTGACGCAGCAGGATGCGGTATTCTGCCCGGCTGGTAAACATACGGTAAGGTTCCTGCGTGCCCTTGTTCACCAGATCGTCGATGAGCACGCCGATGTAGGCTTCGGAGCGTTTCAGTACCAGCGGCGCTTCGTCTTTCACCGACAAAGCGGCGTTCATACCTGCCATAAGTCCCTGACATGCAGCCTCTTCGTAACCCGTAGTGCCGTTGATCTGGCCGGCGAAATAAAGACCTTTTACGAGGTTTGTTTCCAGCGTGGTTTGCAACTGGGTAGGCGGGAAATAGTCGTATTCGATCGCATAACCCGGCCGGAACATTTTGACGTTTTCCAGTCCCGGAATAGCCCGGAGCGCCTTGAACTGCACATCTTCGGGCAGGGAAGAAGAAAACCCGTTGATGTAAATTTCCACCGTATCCCAGCCTTCCGGTTCGATGAACAACTGGTGCCGGTCGCGATCTGCAAAACGGTCGATCTTGTCCTCGATGCTGGGGCAGTAGCGTGGACCAAGCCCTTGGATCCGCCCGTTAAACATGGGCGATTTATCGAACCCTGTGCGCAGGATATCGTGCACTTTCTGGTTGGTGTAGGTACTCCAGCAGCAGAGTTGTTTTTCGAGTGTCGGCGTGTCTGTGTAGGAAAATTTGCCGGCGGGCTGGTCGCCTTCCTGCGCTTCCATTTTCGAATAGTCGAGCGAGCGCCCGTCGAGGCGCGGAGGCGTGCCGGTTTTCATGCGGCCTGCTTCGAAACCCAGTTCTATAAGTTGTTCGGTGATGCCTTTGGCGGCGCTTTCGCCCGCGCGGCCGCCGCCGAACTGTTTTTCCCCGATGTGGATAATGCCGTTGAGGAAGGTGCCGTTGGTTAAAACGACCGATTTTCCTTCAATTTCGATACCCATACCTGTGATGACACCGCCCACACGACCGTCTTTCACGATCAGGCCGCGCACCATTTCCTGCCAGAAATCGATGTTCGGATGCGATTCCAGCATGTGCCGCCATTTTGCGGCGAACTGCATTCGGTCGCTTTGTGCCCGCGGGCTCCACATGGCGGGGCCTTTGGAAAGGTTGAGCATGCGGAATTGTACGGCCGTGTGATCCGTCACAATGCCGGAATAGCCGCCCAATGCGTCGATCTCCCGCACAATCTGGCCTTTGGCCACACCGCCCATGGCAGGGTTGCAACTCATCTGCGCGATGGTTTGCATGTTCATGGTCGCCAGCAGGACTTTCGCCCCCAGGTTGGCGGCCGCAACGGCGGCTTCACAACCTGCATGGCCGGCGCCGACCACTATGACATCGTATTTTGGAAACATGCTCGTTTTAACCTCTTTTTGCTGAAAAAGTTGGCAAAGATAGGGGATTTTGAAGTGTTTTTCAATCCAGGCTTTCATAAAAGGGCGGCCTGAGCATAACAACGAGTCACCGGGTCGCTCCAAGCGACCCGGTGACTACGCCCGGCCCGGTCTTATTTCACCGTAAAAGTCTTCCGCTCTACCCCGATTCCCGTCATCGTCAATGACTTCCAGCCTTTCGGCAGTTTCGTTTTTATTTGAACGATACCCTGTGGCGTGATATCCAGCCCGCCGAAACCCATCAGCGTGGCCTGCAAAAAACCGCCTGCGCCCGTAGCGAAATAAGGATTCGTGCCACCTGCCGTTTCTGACAATACGCCGAAAGGCGGCACCTCGTTCAGCCGGAAACTTTTGGTCCACAGGTCGTAACCGCGCTCCGGATTGCCGCCGCGGGCCGCCGAAACAGCCAGAATGGCATTTCCCATAGCCGGGCCTTCTTTGTCCATACGTGGTTCGTAGTAATCGAGGTCTTTTTTGATCTGTGCGGGATCTGTAATCACTTTCAGCGGGTAGGCCAAGAGGTTCACGTCGGCCTGTTTGATGTTGACGCCGTCGTATGTGGCGTTTTCACGGGTCACGCCATCGGGGAATTTCAGGATCGGAATATTGTCGGCCACGTGCATCCAATCGGGATTAGGTGTCAGGCCGAGTTCTTTGGCGGCATCCGTAGCATATGCGAGCACGGTTTTAGCCATGCCGTTGGTGAAGGCGTTGTTGTCGATGTTTTCCTGCCACTCGTTGGCGCCGATCACGTTGTTGATGTCGTAATGGCCCGGGCTGTTGCGTTCCACGCGGGAAGCCCAGAAATCGGCTCCTTCCTTCAGCATCGGCCAGCCGCGGGTACGCAGCCATTCCTTGTCTTTGGTAACGAGGTAATATTGCCAGGCCGCCCAGCCGACACAACCCGTGATGTGTTGCTGGAACGGGCCGGTGAGCGCCCACACAGGTGTTTCCTCTTGCCCGGTCGTGGTGCTTTCCCAGGGATACATAGCGCCCTGGTAGCCGTGGGAAAAGGCGTTTTGTTTGGCTTCATCCAATAATTGAAAACGGAATTCGAGCAGCGATTTGGCAATTTCCGGGTGCAAAACCAGCATTGGCGGGTACATCCAGAGTTCGGTGTCCCAAAACACGTGGCCGTTGTAACCCAGGCCCGAAAGGCCCATGGGCGACAGGCTCAGCGCGGTACCTTCACGGGCAAAGGAATACAGGTGATACATGGCCGAGTGCACGGCGCGGCCGTCTTCCACCGGACCGTCGATGACGATATCGGAGGCCCAGAGTTTGTCCCAGTCGGCGATGTGGCGGCGTAACAGGCGTTCGCTGCGTTCCAGTGCGGCATAGATCGTGAGGCGTTCGGCTTCGTTGTGCGCGTCGGCTACGTGGGCGCTGCTGATGACGGTGCCCACTACAGCAAAGCGATAAGTTTCACCCGCTTTCAGTTTTTTGGAAAACTTGACGAGGTGCATGTTGTAATCCCAGTCTTCGTGGATCAGATCGGGTTCGGAGCCGTGCGCTTCCTCGAAAACAAAACTGGAAGATGCTGCGACCGTGTATTTCCCACTGGGGCTTTTCCCGACAGAAGTGAGCAGCGGGATGAGCACGTGCGGCCGGTCTATTTCCGAATAATAATTGCGTACGTCCTGTAGAATGTCCGGTGCTTCGATGACAGATGCGGGCGTGATGGTCACGTCTTTTTTAGCCGTAATTTCCACCAGACTCAGGGCGCAGAACGGCAAATGGCGCAATGCCATGACGCGGTGCGTAACGCTGACCTGATCGCCCACATTGAACGTCGTGGTCAGTTGTGCCTGGCGCATATCGAGCGTTTGTTTGTAGCTGGAAATGTCCTTGCGACTGATTCGACGGCCGTTTACGTCGAGGTTCATATTTACAAAATTGAAACCCTTGAGGATGTTGCTGACGCGACCGCGGCCGTAGTTGTCGTATGCGCCGTTGAGTACTACGTCTTTCACGCGCATGGGTTCGGGCGACGAAACGAGGCCGATCATACCGTTGGCGACAGTGATGCCGTAATAATTCGCGGGGTCGATGTTGTCGGCCGTGATGTGCCAGGCGTCATTTTGGGCTGTAATCCTGCAAACGCCTAAAAGCAGGCTAAAGAGGGCAAAAAGTATTTTTTTCATGGTTTAATTAATTTTAGTGGTGGAAAAATACCGCAGCCGGTAGAAGTGGAGGGAGATTTTTTTTTCTTAACCACAAGGTTCACAAGCGTCAGACGTCCCGGATTTTTTTCACTTTGAATAATAACAGATGCCAGTTTGTCTTCCTGACGGGATCCGTCCACTCTACGAGGGAAAAAATACGCGAAAATGGGCCGTAGAGTGGACGGATTCCGCCAGGAAGGCAAACTGGCATCTGTTAATTTTTCGAGCGATAAAGCCGACATTCATTTTTCAGAATGGCTCATAAAATCCTAAATGTCTGATGTTTACTAACCTTGTGGTCAAAAAACTACACTTGTATGCCGCACCAATCCATCGCCCGACAATTTTTTCATTTCGACCGCTGGCTCGGCGCCGAGGTCATTGGCAACGGAAACATCAACGATACCTACCGCATTACATTTGAAAACAACGGAAACGTCAGCACGTTTCTACTACAACGACTCAACCACCATATTTTCCTTCAACCGGAGGCGCTGATGGAAAATATCCGGAAAGTTTCGGATTTTCTAGCCGTGCAGGATTATCCGCTCCAGGTAGCGCGGCCAATCCCAACGCTCGAAGGAAGCCTTCTACACGTTGACGAACAAGGCAATTACTGGCGCATATTTCCCTTTATACCAAACAGTTACGCACCCGAAGGTCCGGCAACGACCGATATAGCCTTTAATGCGGCCCGCGCTTACGGCGCCTTCCTGCGGGCATTGCGCCATTTTCCGGCCGCCGAACTGGCAGAAACGATCCCTGGTTTTCACGATACTGACCGGCGATGGGCTGCATTTGAAGACATACTGGAAAAGGACCCTGTACGGCGGGTGCGGGAATATGCCGCAGTAATAGCCGCGATGCCGGAAGCGCTTCCCGTTTTCCAAAAAATCAGCGACATGAAAAATTCGGGCGCCCTGCCGCTTCGCGTGACGCACAACGACACCAAAGCCGGCAACATCCTGTTTGATGAAACGACCCATCAGGCCCTGTCGGTGATCGATCTGGATACCGTCATGCCGGGCACTGTTTTGTCGGATTTTGGAGATATGGTGCGAACTTTTGCCCCCGACCGGCCGGAAGACAACCCGGAGCAGGTTTTTCTGCGTCCGGATATCATAACAGCCTTGCAAGAAGGATTTTTATCCGAAACGGTCGATTGGCTGACGGAAACCGAACAAAAACACCTACTCCTGGGCGCTGCGTGGATCACCGGAGAGCAGGCGCTGCGTTTCCTGACCGACTGGCTGGCCGGCGATGTGTATTACAAGATCCGTTATCCGGAGCACAACCTGGTGCGGGCGCGCAATCAGTTGGGGCTGTTTCGCGCGATTGTTGCAAAATACACATAGTTCCCCGGGGCGTGTTTCGTAAAGGGTTAGCCGTTAACCAAATCCTAAACACAAAACACAAAAAACTAAACACCCTCGTTTCACATGCTTTCTACTACCTTTGCGCCGCTTTCTGCAGCAGAATGACCATGCAAAACAGACTTTTCCTTTTACTGGTCGCCCTACCTGCCCTTTTCTGGCAGTGTGGCGGCAATGAAACCAAGTCGAACGACCGGCCTCTGGCGCAGGTGTACAATAAAACCCTGTACCTGTCGGAACTCGACGGCGTGGTGCCCGAAGGTGTTTCCAGGGAAGACAGTGCGCTGATTACCAGTGCCTACGCACAACGCTGGGTGCGCGAACAACTGCTGATGTACGAGGCCGAGCGCAATATTCCGAAAGACCTGAACATCGACGAACTGGTGCGCGATTACCGGGCGAGTCTGGTGCGGTTCAACTTCGAGGAGCAGATAATTGCCCAAAAACTCGACAGCACCGTTTCGGAAGCGGAAACCAAAACGTTTTACGAAAACAACAAAGACCAGTTCCAGCTGGAAAGCACCATCCTGAAATGTAAGGTGCTGAAATTACCCGCCCGGGCGCCGCAATCGGAAATCAACAAACTCTGGTATAGCCGCAAGGCCTCCGACGTAGCCAACCTGAACGCTTTCGCGAAGCAATGGGCTGCCCTGGCCCTGCTCGACAATGAAAAATGGTATAAATTGGAGGAGATCGCCGCGATTTTGCCTAAAGGGACGTTAACAGCGGACAACGTCGGTTCGCGACGGGAAGGAACGCTCAGCGATGGTGATTTTCGTTACTACTACCGCGTCGACGAAGTGGCCCAGGGAAAGTCCACCGCGCCGTTCGAATATGTACGGGAACAAGCCTCCAAAGTTATCCTGCACAAACGCAAACAGGAATTGCTGGAAAAATGGAAAGAAGATCTTTATCAAAAAGAACTGCGGCGTGAAAACATCAAAATCATGCAATAAAGGAGCGTGTTAGTTTTTAGGAGAACCTGATTGTCATCTACTGCTGAATACTACACACAAAAAAATAAATACCCTTCATCAAACCGTCGCTATCGACACAAAAACATAACAAGTATTTGAGTTCAATGAAAAATATAACCCGGATCATTCCGCTGCTTTTTTTACCCTTTCTTTTGGCCGCTCAGAATGATAAGGCCGTAATCGACCGCGTGGTAGCGACCGTAGGCGGCGAAATCATTCTGCTCAGCGAGGTACAGGAACAATTTTCCTACATCAAAAAAGAACAGCCTGCCCTGCCCGACGATTACCGGTGCATTGTGCTGCAAAACCTGATTGTGCAGAAACTGCTCGTCAACCAGGCCAAACTCGACTCTGTAGATGTAAAGGACGAAGAGGTGGAAACCCAACTCAACGCCCGGATCGACCGTTTGATGCTCTATTTCAATCAGGACCCGAAAGCCATCGAGGAATTTTACGGCCAGAGTATCGACCAGATCAAGGAACAGACCCGCACCGACATGCGCAACCAGTTGCTGGCCGAACGTATGCAGGGCGAAATCACCCAGCATGCCACGATCACACCTTCCGAAGTGAGCCGTTTTTACAAAAATATTCCTGTCGACTCGCTGCCGTATTTCAATGCGGAAGTAGAAATCCGGGAAATTGTGTACAAACCCCAGGTCAACGAAGCGGAACGTGAAAAAGCCAGGAAAGCGATCGAGGAATTGCGTACCCGTATTGTTGACGGCGGCGAAGACCTCGCATCGCTGGCCAGTAAATACAGCGACGACCCCGGCAGCGCCACCAATGGCGGCGACCTGGGCTGGCAGAAACGCGGCACTTTTGTAGCGCAATTCGAAGCCATGGCCTACAAACTGGAAAAAAACCAGGTGAGCCCGGTCGTGGAAACGGAATTCGGTTTCCATATCATTCAGTTGATCGAACGCCGCGGCAACCTGATCCATACCCGCCACATACTGCTCAAACCCGCTATTACCGACGCGGATCTGGCAACGGCCAAAACCAAACTGGATACCGTTCGCAACCTGATCGTGAGCAATAACCTCACCTTCAGCGAAGCCCTCAAGAAATACGGCGATAAAAACCAGGCCAGTTTCAACAACGACGGCCGCGTGGCCAACCCGCGTTCGGGAAATACTTTCTTCGAAGTGGCCGACCTGGATACTGAAATATTTTTTGCCATCGACGGGCTGAACCCGGGCGGCATTTCCAAACCTACGGAGTTTCGTACGCAGGACGGCGCCACCAATTTCCGGCTGGTGCAACTTGTCAGTCGCAGCAAACCCCACAAAGCGGATTTGCGGCAGGACTACGGTAAAATTCAGCAGGCGGCCCTCGACCAGAAAAAAGCGGAGTATACGGAAAAATGGGTGCTCGAAAAATTGCGCAGCACGTACATGTCGGTCAGCGATATGTTTGCCGAATGCCCCAATTTGATAGAAATGCTATCGCATTCCAATCCATAAAAAGGGTGTTTTGTGTTTCGTGTATGGTGTTTAGTAAATGGTTGATAACCAATGCTTTTACTAGACAACAGACACCAAAAACCAAACACTCCTTCATAGCCTGCGCTCACGACCCTTTCATTGTACCGGTGTGAAACGGATTTCACATCCACGTTAAAAAAATAAATTAATGAGACCATACCTTCTAGGCCTCTCGCTTCTTTTCGCAGCCATTACGGCAGCAAATGCCCAGATCCGCGACACCATTCTTCCTACCGTGGCTTATGGAGAACCCAAAGAATACGAAATCGGCGGCATTCGTGTCAGCGGCACGCAGTATGCCGATGCCAATGCGCTGATCGCCATTTCCGGTTTCCGGGTAGGCGACAAGATCCGTATTCCCGGAAGCACCTTTTCAAAAGCAGTGCAATCGCTTTGGAGCCTTAAACTCTTCACCGACGTGCAGATCATTCAGGAACGGACCCAGGGCACCCTCGTGTTTCTGGAAATCGCCGTCAAGGAACTTCCGCGCTACACCCGCCACTCTTTCGTAGGGGTGAAAAAAAGCAAACACGACGACCTCAACGGCATTATCACCAAATTTCTCCAGAAAGGCGCGATCATGACCGATAATGTGCGTGCCTCGCTGGTATACGCCATGAAGGAATATTTCACCGAAAAAGGCTACCTCGATGCCAGCGTGAAAATCAATTCCTTTCCCGACGAACGCGCTACGAACGCCGTACGCCTCGAATTTGTCATCGACAAGGGTAAAAAAATACAGATCAAAGAGGTGCAGTTTTCCGGCAACGACAACGTGAAAAGCAAGGTGTTGCGGAAAAAAATGAAAAACACCCGCCTGAAACGCCACCCGTTTAAAAAATCGAAACTGGTACGGAAGGATTATGAAGAAGACAAGGTGAAAGTAGAATCCTACTATAACACCGTGGGTTTCCGGGATGCGCGTATCGTAAAAGACAGCATCTGGCGCAATAAGAAAGGCGAGATCATGATCCACCTGGACATCAGCGAAGGCAACCGCTACTACTTCCGCAACATCGTCTGGAAAGGAAATACGCTGTATGAAACCAAGTTCCTCGACCAGGTGCTGGGGATCAATAAAGG
>JAKQJD010000214.1 GCA_029561355.1 Bacteroidota bacterium
GTCCGCTCAAGGTATTTCCTGCGAAGTCATCAACATCCACACCATCAAGCCGCTCGACGAAGAAGCCATTCTGAAATCGGCTGCCAAAACCCGTGCAGTCGTAGTAGCAGAAGAACACCAGCGCAACGGCGGCCTCGGCGACGCCATCGCCAACCTGCTGGTACACAACGACCCGGTTCCGATGGAATACGTCGGCGTTAAGGATTCTTTCGGCGAAAGCGGAAAACCGGCCGAGTTGCTGGACAAATACGGTTTGGGTAAAAAAGACGTGATCTGGGCCGTTAAAGACGTTTTGGACCGCAAAAAATAGTCCGAAGTCGTCAGTGCGAAGTGCGAAGTCTGAAAACAGTGCGAAGTCGTCAGTGCGAAGTGCGAAGTCCGGGGCGCCCGAGTGAATGTGGACTACGCACTTCGCACTGACGACTTCGCACTGTTTTCAGACTTCGCACTTCGCACTGACGACTTCGCACTGTGTTCAAATCCACCAGAGTTCGGGCACGCCCCCTTGCTGCCAGACCACAATAGCGTTCTGGCCGAACTGCCGCCCCAGTTCCACGGCTTTTTCCACTGCAATATCCAGCGCCCAGAAACTCTCTTCGGGCTGCCAGTCTTCATTCATTCCAATGCCCATACCCCGGCGCAGGAGGCGGCAATGCGGATGCAATTCCATTTCCAGATTAATGCTGCGCCAGCGGTTGTGCCACTGGTCGAGGGGCTGCGAGCCCGGGTTCCAGGCAGTGATAAATGCGTAGGTTCGAATTCCGAATTCTTCCAATTGCTGGGCTACGGGTTCCGCATGTGGCTGTCCGATTCGCAGGTTGGCGCCTTGATCGTCCATCCGGATCAGTTCCGTCCAGTAACTGGTGTTCAGGTAACTTTCTACCAATACCCTGTCTAGGTGGTCCGGGATAGCACCCGAATCTTTTATAATGATCACACTTTTTGGCATTCGTGCCGGTTGTTTTTAATCGGGAGCAATACCCCGAATCGTACCCGGGCAAAGAAACACCATTCCAGCGGTTCCGGTAATTTCAAACCCGAATTACGCCTGCATATTGACACTTTTTCCTCAACTTTGCCGCATGACAACGATCCGTGAAACGAACTTTCAGTTGCCGGGCCAAACGGCCTTTTACCGCGGCAAAGTACGCGACGTATACACCGTCGGCGACAAACTGGTAATGGTAGCCAGCGACCGCATTTCGGCTTTCGACCACATACTGCCACGTGCCATACCCTACAAAGGTGCAGTACTGAACCAGATTGCGGCGCATTTTCTCGCGGCCACCCGAGACATTTGCCCCAACTGGCTACTTGCCACGCCCGACCCCAATGTGGCCATCGGCCAACGCTGCGAACCTATTCGTGTGGAAATGGTCATCCGTGGTTACCTCGCCGGCCATGCTGCACGTACCTACGCCTCCGGACTGCGCGAACTCTGCGGCGTGGCATTGCCGGAAGGCATGCGGGAAAACGATCGGTTTCCGGAACCCATCATCACGCCGACCACCAAAGCCGACGAAGGCCACGACGAAGATATTTCCAGAGAAGAAATCCTGGCGCGCGGACTCGTGAGCCGCGAAGATTACGAACAAATGGAAGCCTACACCCGCGCTATTTTCCAACGCGGCACTGAAATGGCCGCCGAACGCGGGCTGATCCTGATCGACACCAAATACGAATTCGGAAAAAAAGACGGTCAGATCCTGCTTATGGACGAGATTCACACGCCCGACAGTTCGCGGTATTTCTATGCCGAGGGCTACGAAGAACGTCAGCGCAACGGCGAACACCAGCGTCAGTTGAGCAAGGAATTCGTGCGCGAGTGGCTGATCGCCAATGGTTTCCAGGGAAAGCAAGGCCAGCAAATGCCGGTAATGCCGGATGAGTTTGTAGCCGAAATTACCGACCGTTACGTTGAATTGTACGAAAAAGTGACCGGCTTAAAATTTATCAAAGACGAGACCGTTGATGTTCTGCAACGCATCGAACAAAACATTGTAGCGGCGTTGCAGCACTGATTTCGACCTTCTATCGCTCTTCTTCCACATGGCACAACTCGGCTGGGTATATCTCGATCCTCAAGGCGGCCGCCACCGTGTGGGGCTGTATCATGGCGACAAAACCGGGCACCTGCTGATCCATTGCAACATGAAGGTCATTCAGGTCGATTTTTCTGTCAAAGAGTCGAAAAGTTACTCGTTTTTTATTGAGGACGAGTTGTGCGAACTCAGTGTGCACAAGGAAGACGGCTTTTATTCCTACGAATTTACCACCAACCGCAAAGTAGATACACCCCTCAACCGGCAGCGCAAGGCCCTCAACAAGCAGAACCTGAAATACGTACTCTGGTCGGCCGCCGGGCTGCTGCTGCTGATCATCGGCGCCACGTACGGACTCAAACGTTTCGAAAAATGGCAGGAAGGTCAGCGGTTTACGGAAAATAGCCTCCTGAGTGCAGATGCGCTGACTTCGCAGGGGAAACTCGCCGCACAAGGCCAAACGGCTGTGGCGCAATTGTTTTTTTATCAGGAAGGCAAACAGCGCAAGGTGTTTTACGGCTTTATCACGGCCGACAGCTTGCGTATCACGGGGCAGTTCAAGGTGCCGCCGGAAGGGCCGTTTTTACTGCCGACCGGTTTCCCGCTGGCCGACAACGACGCTTTCCGGGTGACCTACCTGCCTGGCAAGCCGCAGGTTCACCGCGTCGAATTCGACGCGCCCACGCGCACCACGATCACGCGCTACCTGGATCTGGCGCAAAACATGGAGCAGCAAAACCACCCGCA
>JAKQJD010000112.1 GCA_029561355.1 Bacteroidota bacterium
TTTCCTGGAGCCAGATGGTATCTTTGAAACTGTGTAACCTGACCAGCAAATCCAGCGTATCCGCAGAACGGTTTTCGAGGACGAATGCCATCCAGAACCGGTATTGCCCGTATTCGAATTTACCCGGTTTTATAAAATCCCGATAGGTTTGAAACCGGCCTTTCTCCAGTGCATCCCAGACCTGCCATTTGGTCATCTTGCCGCCTTTATCCTTGAGAATCAGCACTTCAGGTTCTATTCCTGCTTTTTCTCCTTCAAACGGCAAATAAGTAACCGGAACGGATACCTGCGCAACTACGCCGGCACTCCATATACCTGTAAACCCGGCACACATCAGTGTGATGGCATATAGTACAAAGTTTGCTGTCCGGCGGGGCCTCCGAATCTTCATACGGCTGGTTACGGGGGCTTTGGTTTAGGATATATGCCGTAATAATACAGCGTATATTTAAATTTTCACCCCTTGCAATAGCACTTTGAAGGACAAAGATTGGAAGGCCTGCGGAGGAAACCTTCATGACCTGTTGCCTACGATGACAAAGATTGTACGGCGTTTGATTATTTTTGCCGTTCATCCAACGCACTTATCCAACCACCGATGTCCCGCATACTCTGCTGTCTCCTTTTAACCGCCGCTATTTTCGGCACGCCCCGCAAAAGCCACGCACAAACCGTTTCGCCTTCAACGGATAATCTGACCACTGTTTCCTGGAACCGCGATACGCTCCAGTTCGGCATCATAGAGGAAGGTGCGATTTTGCTGGATTCTTTTCTCGTGACCAACACGGGCACCCTGCCGTACCAGATCACGCATGCACGCGCCAGTTGCGACTGTACGGTGCTGCGCTACCCGAAAACGCCGATCAAGCCTGGCCAAACGGCTTCCATTCGTATTGAATTCGACAGCCAGGGAAAAGCGGGACTGACGCAGCCGGGTATTATTATTTACGACAACTCGACGCCCAATTTGCGGAGTATTCTTTACCTGAACGGCCGGGTAATGCCGAGGAAAAAACCCAAAAAATAGTGTTTGGGGTGTTGTGTTTTGTGTTTGGGGCGCGTTGCTCCTGGCCTGACAACGTATTGCAGCCAAGAGCAACGCCCCCCAAACACCAAAAACGAAACACCAAAAACTACTTGTCCAGGAGGCTTGTGCTTTCGATTATCCGGTTTTCTCCGTCCTGGTACAGCACATAATTGAAACCCGGGTGGATGGAGTACGCACCGTGGCGGCCCTTCCGGTCGAGTGCAATGAACGCCACCTGTGCATCCTTGCTTTGTTCGGGATATTTTTTCACGATCCTTTTAATGGCAATTTCCACGGCTTTTTGAGGGCTTTTACCGCGGCGCATTTCTTCCACCACTAAAAAACTGCCGACTGTGCGCAGCACCATTTCACCCAGACCGGTGCAGACGGCGGCGCCTACTTCGTTGTCGACAAACAGGCCGGCGCCGATCACCGGGCTGTCCCCTACCCTCCCGTGCATCTTGAAAGCGAGTCCGCTGGTAGAGCACCCGCCGCACAGGCGCTGTTGCATGTCCATGGCCAGCATACCGATGGTATCGTGGCGTTCGACATTGATGACCGGCTCGTATTTTGCTTCTATCTTCCAGAGATCCCAGGCTTTTTTCGCTTCTTTCGTCAGCAGGTTTTCTTTTTTAAACCCCTGATCGAGCGCGAATTGCAGGGCGCCGTCGCCCGACATAATGACGTGCGGCGTATTTTCCATCACCTTGCGCGCCACGCTGATCGGGTGCATAATGTGTTCCAGAAAAGTTACGCAGCCGGCCATACCTTTTTCATTCATGATACAGGCATCCAGCGTTACATGGCCGTCGCGGTCGGGATAACCGCCATAGCCTACACTGGTGTCTTCGGGGTTGGCTTCCGGCACGTGAATACCTGTTTCGATGGCATCGAGTGCATAACCGCCCGAGGATAAGACCTGCCACGCGGCGGCATTTGCCTTTATATTGGGCCCCCAGGTGGAAATGACTACTGGAAATGCGTTTTTGACGTTCGGAGCGTTTATGTCGAGTTGGTCGAACAGGCGTCCGGCATTTCCGACAGCCAGGCTGCCCAATAAAGTTTGTCGCAAGAACTTGCGCCGTGTGTTCATATCTTTACTTTTGGCCGCAAAATATCGTTCTGACATGAATCATTTGCCTATTTTCCTTTCTATCTTTTTGTTTTGCGCCTGCAAGACACATATGGTAAAGGAAAATCCCGCTGCGTGGAAAAAGATCAGGCTCGATTTCAAAAACCTGGATGCCGAGGGTTTGAGTGGAAAACAGGACGGAAAAGTGGCTGTTAACTATGAATTCTGCATTCCCGACGACCCTAAAAAGTGGAAAGAAGTACATCGTATCGACCCCAGCGCAACACGCCAGATCGGCTCCAGAGGCCGGATCGGCTGCACAGAACACCAATGGCTCGTCATAGGAAGTACGCACCAGAATAATTACCAGCGTATCCTGTTCGAACTGGCGTCCCTGCCCTACGTGGAACGCATCGAACAAACTTTCTGGGAATAAAAGCGGAGCGGCACACGTTACGAGCGCTCTCACTTCTCACTCTCTCACTTCTCACTCTCTCACTTCTCACTCTCTCACCTCTATACATGGGTACGATTCGCGTACAACAATGGGTTGTAGTCACTTCCCTGTTGTTATTTGCCATTAAAATAATTGCCTATTACCTGACAAATTCCGTCGCGGTACTGACCGATGCGCTGGAAAGTACGGTCAATGTAGTGACGGGGTTTACAGGGTTGTACAGCCTGCATATTGCAGCCAAGCCACGCGACGAGAACCACCCGTACGGACATGGGAAAGCCGAATTGTTGTCGGCGTCTTTTGAAGGAATCCTGATCCTGGTAGCCGGTTTTGTGATCATATACGAATCGATCGGCAACCTGCTGCACCCGCACACCCTGAAACAACTGGATACCGGTATCATCCTGATCGCCGCCACGGCCGTGATCAACTACGTGGTGGGCGCCTGGTGCATCCGGACAGGCCGGCAGCAGCATTCCATTGCGCTGGAAAGCAGCGGAAAACACCTGCAATCGGATACCTGGACGACTGCCGGAATTGTCGGCGGACTGATCCTGCTGCGCCTGACCGGTATTCTGTGGATCGACAGCGTCGTGGCCATTATTTCCGCGCTTATTATCATTGTAGAAGGCTACAAGATCATCCGGCAAACGGTGGCAGGCATTATGGATGAGGCGGATATGGAATTACTGCTGCAACTCATCGGGGTGCTGAATGCCAACAAACGCCGGGCCTGGATCGATATGCATAACCTGCGCGTCATTAAATATGGCGCGATTTTGCACCTCGACTGCCACCTGACCGTGCCCTGGTATTTCAACGTGAACGAGGCCCAT
>JAKQJD010000113.1 GCA_029561355.1 Bacteroidota bacterium
ATCTTAGTTCTATCGATGACTGCTGCAGGTAAAGCATCGTTTAAACGAAGGGTAATAAATTGAATGACATCTTTCGAGTCGAAATGAGGAAGATAGCCACGACGGTACCATTTTGAAGCCTCGATAACGTACCTCCTACGAATTAAAAGGTTATAAGGAACACGTTCATATTGCTTATTGTTGTAAATATGATGGTTGCCGGTTTGGGAGCACGACAGCTACGTGTTCCCAGTAGGTGCGCCTTCAGGTTCGCATCGGTTCTAGTTGCCGGTTTGGGAGCGCGACAGCTACGTATTCCCAGTAGGTGCGCCTTCAGGTTCGCATAGGTTCTACTTTGCCGACCTGAAAGGTCGGCGCTCCAAACATAATACTCCGAAACAACCACACAAAAAGATTATGCAAACTAAAATCGGGCGCTCCAAAAAAAGCACTTCATCGAGCCGCCGTTTCTTACCGCGCGCATAATTCTTTGGTAGGGAGAACCTCTGTTACGTATCGCTTGCTTTTCGGAGCGCGACAGCTACGTGTTCCCAGTAGGTGCGCCTTCAGGTTCGCATAGGTTCTTTTCTAAGCCGACTTGAAAGGTCGGCGCTCCAAACATAATACTCCGAAACAACCACACAAAAAGATCATGCAAATTAAAATTGGGCGCTCCAAAAGAGTCGTTCTAAAAACGTCGCTCCAAGGGCGCTCCCATACCATCGTCGCTAAAAATGGCACTACAAGATTATAGCATACTCTTATCGTGTCGTTCGGCTCCATAAAAAAGTAAAAAAAGACCCCGAATCCTTTCGGGGTCTTTTCCTTATGCGTGAATCGATTATCTGAGCAATTGCAGGACGTTTTGAGGCAGTTGGTTGGCTTGTCCCAGCATGGCGTTCGCCGATTGCAACAGGATCTGCAGCTTCGTGAATTCCATGATTTCTTTTGCCATATCCGCGTCACGGATTCGCGACTCGGCTGCCGTCAAGTTCTCCATCGACACGCCCAGGTTGTTGATGGTGTGGTCGAGTCTGTTCTGCAGGGCTCCGAGTTTTGCCCGTTCGCTGGATACGGTGCTGATGGCGTTGTCCAACAGACCGATCGCCTTATTCGCCAAGCCGTTGCTGGTAACCTGAATTCCGGAGATTCCGAGGGCATCGGCGCCCATATTGCCGATTCCCGTTCCGATATCCTGTTTCTGATTTGCGCCGATGTGGAGCACCATCGTTCGGTCAGCCAAATGGACGTAGGTGGCCGTGGCGTTGGCCGACCCGCCGGCAAAGACAAAGTTCTTCGCGTCGGCATCCCAGGAGACCTGGATTCCTTCGCTGGAGGCGAATTCGACATCGACATTCTGATGAACGATACCGACCAGTTTGTTCTCCGCCAGTTTGACGTCTTCGGCGACAAGGGTACCAGCATGCGCTTCTATAACATCCACTTCGTAGTAGTTGTTCCGAGCTTGCTGGATGACGGTCAAGCTGAGAGCGTTGATGGTGGCGTCGTCTCCGACGAAGGTAATTTTCCCTTCATTTCCGGCAATGGCGCTGCGGATAACAAAGGTTCCGGCTACGGATTCGAGGCCGTCCGCGTCTTCCGATCCTTCTTCGACGTAAGAGACAAAGTTTGTGGCGTTCGCGCTGGTGAGCGCATCCACATCGAGCTGACCCAATCCTTCACCGATGGCGACGTTGAGCTTCGAAACCACATCGTTGATCGTGTCGGCTTCAGAAAGAGTAAAGGTGGCTTTGCTGCCGTCTCCTTGGACCAATGTGATGGTCTGCGGGGTTTCGAGGACGAAGTTTCCGCTGGAATCCCAGAAACGGTCGATATCATAGAGCTTGGTATCACCGGATGCGAGGTCACCGATTTCGCCGGGGGCCTTAACTAGGTTTCCGCCGTCGATCTCAAGCAAGTTTTGATCCATACCGCCTTGGGTTCCGGTAAAAGAAACCCGCCACGAATCTCCGGACATCGCGACCGTCACATTTCCGGAACCGATCGTGCTTAAGCTTTCCAA
>JAKQJD010000122.1 GCA_029561355.1 Bacteroidota bacterium
CACCCAATCATTTGGTCACAGTTTCTCAAAGTATGAACTGAAATTCCTTACTTTCAATTCAATGGTGCAGTTTTCGCGGAGAACGGATAAAAGCACTTTGCTGCTCAAAGTTTTGCTTTTAAAAACGCTGCGATTTGTATCTCAGCGCCCTCTGCGTTTTTAACACTGCAAATATGAACGAATTTTTTCATTCGGCAATACGTCCCCCATTGCAAGCCCTGCAAAAACAGGGTGTTTACTGTTTCCAAATTTTCAAAAAATCACACTTTTTTTTAACGACAACCAAACATTCCAGCCAAACACTTTTAATTTTTTTTATATTTCATGCATGTAAATGCCGATACTGGAAAAATGCAAAACAGGTAAATTTTTTTTCATAAAACCGCCGCTCCCCGCTTCAAAGCCGCCGCTCCCTTGCAAAAAAGCCCGTTTACCGGATTTCGAACACGGCCGCCGGAATACTCTCGGCGCATCGGAAATACCCCAGCGGACAGGCTTTGTAGCCATGTAGTCCGCAAGGCCGGCAATCGAGCGGCTCGGCGGTTTCTACGATAGCGGCATTTTGAGAAAGCGGCGTGAAGCCGAATGCCGGTACCGTGGAGCAAAACACGGCGGTCACCGGCGCATTCACGGCCGAAGCCATGTGCATCGGCGCCGAATCGTTCACGTAATTCATGGCCGCGCCTTGCATGAGCGCTGCCGATTCCAGGAAAGTCAGTTTTCCGGAAAGATTCAGGACCGTTTGTTCCGGTGTTGCAGCGCGGATGGCCTCGCAGGCAGCCGCGTCGCCCGGACCGCCGAGCAGAAACACGGCGGTTTCCGGCAGAAAACGCCGGATCAGTTCCACCCACTTGTGCGCCGGGAATTGCTTGGTGAACCAGACCGACGTAGGTGCGATCGTCACATACTTATTATAAGGTGCGCCGTATTGCTGCGCATTGCTGTAATCCTGCGCCGAAGGATACAGGCGCGGGCGCTCCAGCGAAGTATCGTTGGTCAGGTGCGCGATGAGCGACAGGTTGCGCTCCACTTCGTGAACGGGCTGCGCGTCGGTGCCGAAACGATGCGCCACCCGCCGCGAAAAGAACAATGCCAAAGGATTTTTGTCGAACCCCGCCGTGTGCCGCGCGCCCGACAACACCGTCAGCACGCCCGAGGCCGCAAAACGCTGGCAGTTGATCACCCAGTCGTAGCGCTCCCGGCGGATCTCGCGCACCAGCCGCCACAGTCCCCGGTACTTTTCCTCTTTCTTCCGCCACACGTACACCTTGCGCAGGTGCGGGTGGCCCGTCAGCAGCGATTCGTTGCCCTTGCGCACCACCATATCGATGACGGCGCCGGGATACGCCTGCCGCAGGCGCTCGATGAGCGGCGTTGCCAGGATCACATCGCCGATAAAGGCCGTTTGCACCACGAGAAGTTTCATTTTGCAAAGGTCCGGCGCGCTCCGCTAATTTTCTTGAGAAATTTTTTCAAAAGAACTTGCACAAAATAAAAAGGGTTGTACTTTTGCATCCGCTTTTGAAACATCTATTTGCACGCGGGAATGGCGGAATTGGTAGACGCATACGTTTCAGGGGCGTACGCCCTTACGGGTGTGGGGGTTCGACTCCCCCTTCCCGCACGAAGGGAGCATCTGAAAAGATGCTCCCTTTTGCTTTTGGGGGATGTTTCTCCC
>JAKQJD010000132.1 GCA_029561355.1 Bacteroidota bacterium
GATATACAACGTATAAGCGCCCAGCACTGCGGGTATAAAAAATTGCAGATTCCAGAACAGCAGGCCGAAAATCAGGGCGATCAGGAGTAGCAGGAGTGTTTGCCGGATGGAGGCAGCGGGGATTTTATTCATAAGTACGGAGCATGGGGAATTCGATGCACAAAGTAAAAGTTTTACGGCAAATACTTTAGGGGAAAAACCTGTGCCATGGTGCAGTCTCACCCGAAAAGTCATGTGATTTCAGGGCATACACGTCACCTGACTTTTACACATTGTTGTTCTGATGTTCGCCGTCGGCTGGAAAGAGGATTTGCCGAAAGGCTGATTGAGTCAGCATGCTCGAAAGCCGCCGTTGGCCTGCGTAACAAATCACCCGTTCGTCTAACGGGAGTCATACAATATACCGTAAGGAAGAGGTAAAATTGTAGGTACTAAATATGCTAGCCATGAATAAATGTAAACGCGGCATCTACCTGCTACCTGCACTGCTGATTTATGCCTGTTACGGATTTGCCCAGGCCGATTCCACGGCACGCTGTCATCCGCACTGGATCGTATCTGTCTTCAACCTGGGTACGCAACTTCCGGGCACCGTATTCACTACACCCGTGCATCCCGGTATTTCTGCCGGCATCGAATTCCCTTACAACCGGTCTGCCCGAAATCAGTGGTTTCAAACCGCCAAAGTTGGACTTTCCTGGCACAAGTACGTGCAAACCGCCGTGCAACTCTATTCCGAAGCGGGTTACCGGCGTTCCATCTGGCGCGGCACGGCTGCCGAAATACGCATCGGCGCCGGGTATCTGCACGCCTTTTCCAACACAGAGGTATTCAAATGGAAAGACGGCACGTACGACCGCAAGGCGAACCTGGGCCGTGCGCAGTTCATGGGTTCCGCAGCATTGGGACTCAGTTACCAGCCGCCGCAAAAACCGCCGGCGCCCCGCTTTTTCCTGGATTACCAGTTTTTTCTGCAAATGCCTTTCGTGAAATCCTATGTGCCCCTGCTGCCCAATACCGCTCTGCACGTTGGCGCGGCAGTTCCCTTTTCTTCTTTCAACAACAAACGCCATGAAAAATAAATACCTCGCCTGGCTTTTACCGGCCCTGTTCCTGTTCCCGACAGGTTGTGCGAAAGACATCGGCCACAGCGCCGATTGCTCCTACACCGCTACCCCCGGCCACCCGAAAGCGGCTGTTTACCAGGCTGTGCTCGATCAGTACGTCGCCAAAGGACTTCCCGGTATTTCCGCGCTGGTGCGCGACGGAAACGGGCTTTGGGTGGGCGCTTCCGGTAAAGCCGATATTTCTGAAAATATCGATATGAAACCCTGCACCGTCTCCAAAGCATGCAGTATTACCAAAACATTTATCGGCGCGCTTTGCCTGCGGATGGTGGAAGAAAACGCTTTTGCGCTGGATGATCCCATTTCAAAATGGGTCTCTTCGGATGTGATCGACCACGTGAAAAATGCGCGCGAAAGCACGGTGCGCATGTTGCTCAATCATACCAGTGGCATCGCCGACGTCATCGACGACAACTCGTTTTACCTGGCCGTTTTGAACAACCCGTCGCGGAAATGGAAACCCGATGAACTGATCAAATACGTGTATGGCGACGACCCTGAATTCGCGCCCGGCACGGATGCTTCCTACTCCAATACGAATTTCCTGTTGCTGACCATGATCATCGAATCATCTACCGGGAAAGACCACGCCCAACTGCTCCGGGAAAAAATCATCGAACCGCTCGCTTTGTCCAATACTTCCTACTACTGGCACGATCCGCTGCCGGCCAATACGGCGCAGGGATATTTCGACCTCTACAACAACGGCACCATCCTGAACATGACCAACTACAACACGGGTAGCGGAAACGGTTACGGCGGACTCTATTCCAATGTGTACGATCTGCAAGTGTTTATCGAAGCACTGGTGCGTGAAAAACGGGTGCTCTCCGCCGGCAGCCTGTCCGAAATGCTCACCTTCACCGCGCCCGTGGAAGATGCCAACCGCGCCAACGGACTCGGGATTTTCCGCGATTTTCTCGAACGTGCACCCGACGAATACGCCTACGGACACCGCGGTCGCGACCTCGGCTACACGGCCGATATGTACTGGTTTCCCGAAAAAGACCGCACGATGGTGTATTTCGTCAACTATGGAACGGATGCCAAAAGCAGCCTGAAACAAACCTTTTTCGATTTTCGGAATGCCATGGTGGACGCGGTGGTGGGACTGTGACTATGATTTTAATATGATTTATATGATGGCCATGATTATGTTCGGATCATAATCATGGCCATCATATAAATCATATTAAAATCATAGTCAAAATCACAGCCCGTAAAATTAATGTTTTCAAAAAATTCAAACACTTTATATCCACAGATTAAACTTGTCCGTTCCATCAGAGTCGAAAAGACAGGTGCTTGTGAAACCGATGCAACCTGACACTTTTGTGCCGGCAGAGAGCCGGTAAAACCATTTTAAATTTTTAAAACGTTATCATGAAAACGCAACCGAAATTATGGCTCCTTACTGCGCTGGCTGCAGCGCTGCTGTCGTTCCCATTGCAGGCACAGGACGACAGCGAGGTCGACAGTACAGGTCTTCCCGGCGATAACTTCAGCCTGGAAGCGGCACTGGACCTCTTCAAACAGTCGTCCTCCCTGGAAGATTTTGAAAAACGCCTCAACGAAGAAGACAACGTAGCCAACAACCTCGATCTGAACGAAGACGGCCAGACGGACTATGTCCGCGTTGTCGACGAGATGGACGGCGACGTGCACGCCATCGTGCTGCAGGTGCCCATCAGCGCATCGGAATCGCAGGATATTGCCGTGATCGAAATTGAAAAAACCGGTGCTGAAACTGCCGTTCTGCAAATCGTCGGCGACGAAGACGTGTTCGGCGAGCAGGTGATTGCCGAACCTTCCGAAGAAGAAGCGGCAGATGCACCCAAAGGCCGCGGCGGACCGGCCGTGCGTTTCGCGCCGGATGCCATCGTGGTGAACGTTTGGTTCTGGTCGCCGATTCGTTTTATTTACCGCCCGGCATATGTGGTATACGTATCTCCCTGGCGCTGGGGATATTACCCAAGTTTCTGGCATCCGTTCCGCCCGCGCCCCTGGCATGTCTTTTATCCAAGATTTCGCCCGTATCACAGACATTATCACGTAGTTACGGTGCGCCGGGTTCCGCGTGCGCACGTCGTGTATGCCCCTCACCGCCGCCAATCTACGGTTGTACGCACTCGTACGACCACGCATATCAAAACCAACGGCAACGGCCGGTACAGCAAAACCAAAACCACCACTACGGTCAACGGCCGCAACGGCGGTAAAATACAAAAGGAAAAAACCACCACGACCGTGAATGGCCGTAACGGCGGCAGGGTAGAAAAGGAAAAATCCTCCACGACAGTCGAAGGCCGTAATGGCGGAAAAATGAAAAAAGAAAAATCCACCACTACCGGAAATGGCCGCAACGGCGGCAAGATGCAGAAGGAGAAATCCTCCACCAAAGCCTCGAAAGGGAATAAAGGCGGCGGCGGAAGGCGCGGAAGGAATTGATTTAAGATTTAAGATTACATGATTTAAAATGTATGATTGAACGGGATGCCCTCAATCTTACATTTTAAATCATGTAATCATGTAATCATGTAATCATGTAATCATGTAATCATGTAATCATTTTCCGTTTCCAAACCCAAAAGACCACCAACATTCCCAACACCAGCGCGCCGCCTGCCATCCACCACCACGGCCATCCCGATCCCGGCAGATCCATCGGCGCCATATCTCCGTTGGCAATGGCTGCCGCCCAGTACACCGGGTGCGCTTCATCCTGCGACACCTTGTCCAGAAAACGCAGTTTGGCGTCCCGCAGCGCTTCGTCCTTGCGCACGCCCGTACGCAGGCAATCAAAAAACATACGAATCAATTTGGCGTTTTTCGCGTCGTCCACGCTCCAGAGCGTAGCGACGATGCTGCGTGCGCCGGCATGGAAAAAACCTTTGGCCAGGCTGATCACACCCTCGCCGAGGCGGTATTCGCCCACGCTGGTTTCACAGGCGCTGAGTACCACGAGTTCAGCCGGAAAATGCAGAAGGTACAAGTCGCGCACGTACAAAAATGCGCTTCCCGACGAGTCTTGCGCCTGCGCAAATGCCAGGTAAGAAAGGTCGCCCGCCGCGCTGCTGGCCTGCCCATGGGTGGACAGCAGCAAAATGCGGTAGTCCGGCGCTTTTGCTACAAAAGCCGCCATCGTCGCGTCTTCCCGGTCGAGTAGTTCTCCATCCAGCATGCCGCACACTTCTTTCGCTTCTTTCCGGTTGTATTGCAGCGGTTTCAGGCCGTACGGGTTGTTTTTAAAATCGGGCGCCACTGCCAGTACGGTTTTGGAAGCCGTCTCCGTTGGCTGCTCCTGCAAGTCGGCCAGTTGGGTGGCCGAATACCCGTATTGAATCCGGTAATCGCGCAGCAGGTAGTGGTGTCTTTTGAACTGCTGCGGATCGGCCGGCACTTCGGATAATAGCGCCTCGAATGGCACGTACGACAAAGCCCCGTCTGGTATAATGATCAGATTTTCAGGTAATTGCACCGCCGCCTGCACCGGCGCTACCACCGTTTGGAAAATACGGTAAGCGCGTTCGGCATACGTAGCCGAAAGGGTAGCAGCCGCTTTTCCGGAAGCGCCGGGATAGGCCTGAATGCTGTTTCGAAAATCGGATACCCAGTTATCCAGCGGGAAATCGTAGGGCAGGCGGAGGCCCTTGAACACATCCTGCGTGACGATGAAAACAAACAGTACACTGTCGGTCATGAAGTATTCCACCAGCGCCTGATTGCCCGCACCCAGCAATTCCCGGCGCACCGTTTCGATGCCGGCCGTCCGGATGCTGTATTTCATGCGGTAATAATCGGGATATTGCTGTTCGATGTAGTGCACCAGCGCGCTGAGTTGCTGCCGCGCTTCGGTGATGCCCGCGTCGGCTGCCCGCGCTTCTTCCAGGGCGCCCGCGCCGAGCCAGGACAGGCGGTTTTTTTCCCGCCGGTTCAGTTCTTCTCCCCAGTAACGCTCTTGTTCCAGCAGTGAATCGGGCACGCCGGCGGAGCGTTCGGCCTGTTCCTTGTGCAGGTTTTCGAGCAGTTGCAGACTTCTGCTTTGTTCGGCACGGCGGAACGCTGATTCCAGCATGGCCGTTTCGCCGGTTTGCTGCCAGAGGCGGAAACAGGCTTCGATGGCGCTCGTGTGCACGGGGTACAGTTTTTCCAGCCAGCGTTGCCGCGATGCGGGCGCCGTCAGTTGCAGGCGCAGGCTGTCAGCAAACGCCAGCGCCGATTCCAGCATGAATACTGCCTTGCGCAGCACAGTGGTGTCATTGTGCTGCATGCCGCGCCGGCAAAGCATAGCGCCGTAATCGCTCCACACTTCTACCTTGTTGGCAGGGTCGGCGTGCGCGCTTTCCCGCAGGGCATGTTCGAAAGCGGTAAGCGCTGCCGGGGCGTTTCCCATGCGTTCGTAAGCGAGTGCCTGGTTTTTCAGGGAAATGATCAGATCGGGGTGCGCTGTGGTGACGCTGCGCAGGGTTTGTTCCGCTTTTTTGAAAAAAATCAGCGCCGTTTGCGCTTCATTCATTTCAAGCCAGGCAATACCTAAGTTATTGTATAGTAATGCATTATCCGGGTTCGGGCCTTGTCCGGCGAGCCGGTAAATCTTTTCCGCGTTGTTATAATATTCAATGGCGCGAGCAAAGTCCTTCCGGCCTGCATAACAATTGCCAAGGTTATTGAAAAGGCCTGCCATGTCGGGGTGCGTGGCGCCAAGCGTAGCCGAAAGTACTTTCAGGGCATCCAGTTGAAGCGTCAGGGCTTTGTCGTAATCGCCCTCGTACTGGTAGCAAAGCCCCATTTTTTGTTGTAACGAAGCAAGTGGCGCGCTGCCTGCCGGGTGCACGGATTGTTGAATGCCGTATGCCTGCCGGAACGCGTCGAGCGCTGCGATGTAGTCGCCGTTGTCGAAATGGAGGTCGCCGATATTCTCCAGCGCGGTGGCTACGCCCGGGTGCATCGGCCCCAGGTGCCGGCGGCGAATGTCGAGCGCTGCCTGGTAGTATCGCACGGCCTGGCTGCGCTGACCCAGTTCGGCGTAACAATTGCCGAGGTTGTTGAGCACCTGCGCCGTTTTCGGGTGGTCGGGTCCGAAAATTTGCTGCCGGATGCGCAGTGCCGTTTCGAAACTGCGCAATGCCTCCGGGTAATTTCCGGAAAGCAGGTAACAATTGCCGAGGTTGTTGCGGCTTGTTGCCAGGTCGGGATGGTTGGCGGGCAATACTTTTTCGCGGATGCCGAGCGCTTTTTGGTGGAGTGCCAGCGCGTCGGCATAGCGGCCTTTCTGTACCAGGCAGTTGGCCAGGTTGTTGTACGAATCGGCTACCGACTCATGCAGTTCGCCGAACAAAGATTGGCGGATGTGCAGGGCCTTTTTGTAAAAATCTTCTGCCCGCTCGCAGTCGTTTTTTTTAGTTAAACATTCACCCAGTCCGTTGAGCGCCTTTGCGGTTTGTGCACTTTTGCCGTCGGCGTTTTGAAAAATGGTCAAAGCCGAGCGATACTGCTGTTGCGCGGCCTCGAATTCGCCTTTTTCCAGAAAAGCATGCCCGATCAGCAGCAGGCATTCACCCGTACGAAGGCCGGATTCGGGGAAATTGCCGAGCGCACCCTGCGCTTTTTCCAGCGCCTGGTCGTAATTGGCCGCCTCGAACGCCACCTGGGCGTCGTGCAGCAGGCGCACGGCCGACATGCTGTCGCGTTGCTGCCCGGTGAGCAACAGCACGAACGCACATAGACAGAAGTAAAAACGGACCTGAAGCATTTCCCTGATTTTCCCGAATGTGGATACCTTTATCGGGTTTAAACGACAAAAAACGCATTTATTTACGACTCAGACGTTTTCAGTAATTAAAACAATCCGGCTGGGTACATTTTTCCGCCGCAAAACACATCGATATGAAGAAACCGGATTTCACGGATGAACAACTGGTAGACGCCATCTCCGCAGGCGGCCCGGGGCGCGAAAGCGCGCTCAAAGCCATTTACGAAGACGGCGACCTGAAACGGATGGTGGCAGCGTTCGTGCGCAATCACCAGGGCAACGCGACCGACGGACAGGACATGTTTCACGAAGGCATGATCGTGCTCGACCGCAACATCAGGGAGGGGAAATTCAGGGGCGAGGCGCCGGTCAAAGGGTATTTGTATTCCATTTGCAGGTTTTTGTGGATGAATCAACTCCGCAAACAGGCGCACACCAGCAGCGTAGCAGAAATGCCACTCTCGAACGAACCTGATACCCTGACGCCGGAAGTGACGCTGGTAACGGAAGAACGGAAAACGGTGCTGAACCGATTGCTGCAGGAACTCGGCGAACGATGCCAGCAGATCCTCGAACTATGGAAACTTTCATATTCCATGGAGGAAATCGCAGTCTCGCTCGGCTTTTCCAGTTCCGATATGGCCCGCAAAGCCAAGTACCGCTGCCACGTGTCGCTATTGGAGATCATACGGAAAAATCCACATGTTGAACAATTGCTATCTAACTGAAAATCATGGATCTAGAACTATACATGGAACGGGTGGAACAATACGCCCAGGGTACGATGCCCGCCGCTGATCGCGCCGTGTTCGAGGCCGAATTGACGGCCAATCCCGACCTTCGGGAAGCGCTTGATCTGTACCGGCTCGGTCAGGAAGTGATCGAGCAGGGTGTAGAAGCGCAACTGCGCTCGCAACTACAGGGCTGGGCAAAAAGCGAATCGGAGACCGCCGCACCCACTATGACCGCCGGTCGCGTCAACACACGCGCCCTGTGGATTCGCCTGGCCGCCGCTGCCAGCGTGCTGCTCATTCTGGGCTGGTTCTCGGTGCAGTGGGCCGGAGAACGGTACAGCGATGAAGCGCTTTTCTCGGCGCAATACGAATCGCCCGAAGCAGGCACGTTCCGCTCGGGAACCGCCATGGAAAACCCGCTCGAACCTGGTTTTAAAGCGCTGGAAGACAGTCGTTTACAGGCGGCCGAAGATTTTTTCAAAAACATCTCGCCCGAGCAGGAGCGCTTCGCCGAAGCACAGTACTACCTCGGCCATGCCGCCATGCAACTCGGGCATTACACCCTTGCCATCGACGCCTTCAAGTCGTGTATTCAGCGCAACGAGGTAAAATTTAAAGAAAAAGCGGAGTGGAACCTGTTGCTGACATACGTGGCGGCCGGGCAAACCAACAATCCCGATTTTCGGAATTTACTGGACACCATGCGGAATGACAACGGGCATTCGTATCAACGGGAAGCGACGCAGTTGCATAAAAAACTGGGGTCGTTCTGGAGGGGAATGATGAATGATGAACGATGAACGATGAATGATGAATTTTGCCACTCGGTCTTCTGAGACTTGTGGAATAAGTAATTGAATATCAAATGGTTGAATTGATTTTTTGAATAATGATGAGATCTTGAAAATTCATCATTCATCATTCATCATTCATCATTCATCATTCATCATTCATCATTCATCATTCATCATTCATCATTCATCATTCATCATTCATCATTCATCATTCATCAAAAAATCGCGCAAAAAACAGCACCTGAAAATCCACGGCCCTGCCCCAGTAATGCCCGTTATGTTCGCCCGGGCGTTCGGTATATTCATGCGGGTAGCCCATTTCCAGCAGGCGGCGGTGCATTTCGCGGTTGGCTTCGATAAAAAAGTCGCTGGTGCCGCAGTCGATGATGAGCGGTGTTTTTAGTTTTTGCAGCCTCGAAACGAGGTTCACCACCGAAAACTGTTCCCAGTTATCCCAGTGCAGTTCCGGGTCGCCGAGCACGCCCTGCAAATCCCAGTTGTTCTTTTTCCAGGCCCGCAGGTCAAGTCCACCGGCCATGCTGCCTGCCGCGCCGAATACTTCCGGGTGGCGGATAGCGAGTGACATCGCGCCGTGCCCGCCCATGCTCAGGCCTGCAATGGCGCGCCCGGCAGGCTCTTGCCGCGTATAGTAGTAATAGTCGATGTAATGCACCACTTCCTGCGAAATATGTGTCTCATACCGTGCCATCGAATCCACCGGACTATCGATGTACCAACTGTCGTAGCCGCCGTCGGGGCACACGATCAGCATTTGATACTTGTCGGCGTGTTGGCGCAGTTGCGGTGCATCGGTAAGCCAGCCGCCGTAGTTGCCGCTCCAGCCATGCAACAGGTATAACACCGGGTAACGCGTGCCAGTAAAACGGTAGTTGTCGGGCCTGACGACGATACAGCGGATCTGCTTGTGCATGGAAGCGCTGAAAATCTCAACGGTATCGACCTGGCTGGCGAAAGCGCTGCCGGTGGTGAGGGTCATGAGGAGGAGTAGGAGGTTTTTCAAAAATGTTGAGATTGTTGAGGTGTTGAGAATGTTGAGATTGTTGAGGGTGGTTATCTTTGGCTATTTCAACTTAATCAACGAAAATATGAAACACGCTTACGCATTTGAAAAACTGGACGTCTGGCAACGGGGCCGGGAATTAAACAGACAGATTTATCAACTTTCGGGTCAGTTACCCGGTGAAGAAAAATTTGGCATCGTCAATCAGGTTCGCCGGGCTAGTGTCTCCGTAACCTGCAACCTCGCGGAGGGCAGCGCAAGAACCAATTAAAGATCAGGCCCGGTTCTCCGAAATAGCCTACGGCAGTCTTATGGAGGTGTTAAATCTCCTGATTACTGCATCTGATCTCAATTATTTACAACCTTCAGATGTGGATCGCGTACGTCCATTGGTGGAAGAAATGTCCCGGAAAATAAATGCACTAAGACTCTCTCAACTGGAAAAACATAAACGTCAAAAGAACAATCCCCCGGCCTAGCATTATATAGAATGTTGAGGTTGTTGAGAGGTTTAGATAGTTGAGGGGTTTAGGATGTTGAGAATGTTGAGGGGTTTAGATAGTTGAGATTGTTGAGTAATGTACCCTCAACAATCTCAACCTCTCAACACCCTCAACCATCTCAAAACTTACTCTCCAGCACATACGGCAGCATCGCCCGCCAGGTCGGCCAGTCGTGCTTCATATCGCCGCCCCAAATATCGAGGTCACAGCCCACACCTTTATCGGCCAGAATACCGGCCAGGCGGCGTGAGCCTTCTGGATCTTCATAGTCGCCCGAGCCCGTCATGATATGAATGTGTCCGCTGGAACGCAGGCGCTCCAGGGTAGCGTGGTCGTTCAGATTCGGCAGGTAGTGACAAGGCGAGTTGAAATACACGTCTTCGTCGAAGTAACCTTTCGTGTAGGAAGTCAGGTCGTACAGGCCCGACATAGCGATGGTGCCGGCGAACAGATCGGGGCGGCGGAAAAACATATTCGCCGCGTGCAGCGCACCCAAAGAAGCGCCGCCGGTAATGATCGGCGTGTTGTCGCTGCTGTGCATTTTGATAAACGGCACCACCTCGTTTTCCACGTAGGCATTGAACTGCTGGTGGCGGATGGCTTTGTGGCGCGGGTGCATGCGGTTGTTCAGCCAGGCTTCGGAATTGATGCTGTTGATACTGAACACCTTGACTTTGCCGGCTTCAATCAGCGGCTGGATGGTAGAAATGAGGTGAAAACGCTCATATTCAAGGTAGTCGGCAGCGGCGGTCGGCAGCAGCAGCAGCGCAAAACCGTAATGGCCGTACACGGCGATTTCCATGTTTTTGTTCAGCCGCGGGCTGTACCAGTTGTGGATTTCTCGTCTCATCAGATTGTAAATAGGAAATGAATGTTGAGCGTTAATAGTTGGTCCGGCTCATGAGGGTATGAGGGCAAATGTAA
>JAKQJD010000146.1 GCA_029561355.1 Bacteroidota bacterium
ATTGCCGAGCAAGTCCATCGCCTGTACGTTGTGCAGCGGCGTGGACAATGGGAAACCGGGCGCCGTTTTACGTTCTCCCCAGCCGTTGCCGGAATTGTTGATCCAGTAGGATAATTGGCCGTTTCCGAGGTAAATAATATCTGTCGAACCGGCGCCGTCGATGTCGGCCACTCGCAGGCGCGCCGGGTCAAAGGCATCGGGCGTATCAAAATGAGGCGCATTGGCCATGGTTACTTTGGCGCCGAAACGGCCATGGCCCAGATTGGGCCAGTAACAAATCTCGCCGTTTCGAATGCGGCAAATATCCGTCATCCCACTCCCGCTCAAATCAGCCAGAAAAACAGTCTGAAATGCTTCCTGAAACACTACACGTGGGCCGAGTTCTTCATCTATGGCTTTGGCAACGCGTTTTGCGGGATCGAACCCGTCTTTGGCTTTGGAAGGATACCAGACGAAACAGTCATTTTCGGTGATCAAAAGGTCCGCGATTCCGTCGCCGTCCAAGTCCATACTCCGCATATTCGGATCGTTCCAGTTGATATTGGGAATATCGGTAAACGACCGGAACGGCTGCCAGTCGCCCAGGTCGTCCATTTCGAAATAGCCGTTCAGGGTACCGTTTTGCAGGACGTAGTCATTCAGGCCGTTGCCGTCGTAGTCCGCCACGCCTGCGCCGGCAGGAACAGGGCGATTTTTTACTAATTCTTTCGGGCCAAAACGGCCGTCGCCCAGATTGCGCTTGTAGTACCAGGCATTTTCCGTTTGTGAAAAAATACCGGACAGTCCTTCGCCATCGAGGTCGAGCAATTGATAATTTTTACCGTCGATTGCCTGCGGTGCGTTGGGCAGATCCCCGGCAGCGATCATATAAATGGTGTTGTCTATTTTCTGTTCCGTGTATTTGAAAGTAACAGGAGGAAAAGTCTTGATGCTTGTCGTGCCGTTTTCGCTCAAGTAGCCGGCATGGATAATACTTTTGAGTTGGGTGGCAACAGGATTTTCCTCGTGTTCCAAGAGCGTGGCTTTTACCAGATAAGGGTCGGCGCCCAGTTCATCGAACCGGTGAAACATCAAAATCCGGCGACAGAGCCGGTAGTCGCGCACCTCAAATCCGGCGCGGTAAGATGAAAAAGCGTCGGGTCTTGCCTTCCAGTCTAAAGTGTCGGGGTATTGCGGAACCTCCTCAACGGTCTCATGTTCACCGTAATCCAGCACCAGTTCAAACAGCCATTTATTGCCGGATGGCAAGGGTTGCAGCGCTTCGTTCTGTGGAGAAAAATACGGGACGGTATTGCCATATCCTACGCGTTTAAGGTATTGCTGAGCGTAAGTATGCCGGTTCTTTTCAAATATCGTTTTCGCCACTCCGACACCGTCCTCTTTTTTGTATTGATAAACGAGGACGTTGCCTTTGTGGTCGAGTGTACGTTCTAAAAGCCATGAAAATACCTTGTTGGAATTGGCTGGATCGGCGATTCTAGAGGCGGCATCCGGGCCGTAAATACTGGTCAGGTTTTCTTTGGTGGTAGCCCGCCAGTGTACGTCTCTATCAGCGATGCACACCCATTTTTCAATTTTGGCAAACAGTCCTTCAATCCGGGGGCAGTAATAGGAAATGATAAATCCTGCGACATCGGTCCGCTTTTTCCGGCTCCCATCTGAATTTAATACCGGCACTAAATCCTCCGCCCCACTCAGCAGGAACACGTCGCTATCTACGTCCGCTCCGTCCTGGTATTTGGGTAGGCCGTCGTATTGGGGCAATCCTTTTTGTGTTTTTCTGGAAATACTGGGAAGACCTACGTCCCACCCAAGGCCAAATGCGCCATTGCCGGAGCCACTGTCGTAACTCAATGCCAATTGCGGAGCAAACCCGCTTCGTCCCGGCGAAATGGCAATGGGTACGCTCATACTCCCGGTTCCGGTCACCGGATTGGCCTGGAATTTTTCACCGATTCCCTGGATCGCGCCGCCGCCTTTAGGCAATGATAATGTGGGAAACTGTACCGGGGAGGCTGTTCCTTTGGGTTTTTGTTCGCCGTTTTCACCTTTAGATTGTGCTGAAGAACGGGGAGCAGTAGATGAATTTCGGCTACTGCTGGTATTCGGGTTGTTTTCCTGCTTCATGGGGGAAGCGTTTATTTGGGTAAGGTTCCGGTGGTTTGGCTCAAAAATTGCAATTCAAAAGAATCACAATTTTTTATTTCGGCTCAAAACTAAGTTGTGGCCAACAATTTGCCGTAACATTCCTTACGCAAAAAAATATTTTTAACGTTTTGACAACTACGCGACAAGAAAGCCCGGTTTTTACAGCCTTGTCAAATAGTGTTACTTAGTTGCATAAACTGGCAGTATTTTGCTCAAATCAATACTGTGAGACACAGATCAGCATGATTAAATTATTTTTGTGGTAAGCACGTTATCTTAACAAAGTCTTTTATGTCGCCCTACATTTTTTTCGAAAACTGGGAGCAATCTCTCATTGGGCCGAATTGGTATTCTAAACATAAACTAAAACTGCCACCAAATACGACACCAATAAAAATATTTTTCTCTGTAAGTAATTGATTTTAAATTATATAACCATCAATCCTCCAATCCCTCTCTCTCCGCCCAAAAATTTTCAGCGCCTCTGTCGAAATTTGATTTCGACAGAGGCGCTTTTTTTGTGCTTGATGCGAATAATAGGTTATTCATTTTTTGATTAACAGAAATGCCGGGAGTGGCGCCGAACTTTCGTAAAACGGCCGAAGTGTTCCCTACATTTGCCGCCTCCTACATCCAGCAACCATGCTTACTACCGAACTCAAATCTCAAATCGACCGCGTCTGGGAAGCCTTCTGGACCGGCGGCCTGAGCAACCCGCTCACCGTTATCGAACAGATGACCTACCTGCTGTTTATCCGCCGGCTCGATGAACTGCAAACCCAGAAAGAACAGAAAGCCAACCTGTTGCGCCAACCCATCGAAGCGCCCATTTTCAGGGAAGAGGAATATCCGCTGCGCTGGAGCCGTTTCAAGGACGCCGACCCCGAAGTCATGTTCCGCCTCTTTACCCGCGAAGCAGGCGTGTTCGATTTCCTGCGCAACAGCGGCCATCGCAGCGCCGCCTTCACCAAATACATGAAAGGCGCCACCTTCATGATCCCCACGCCGCGCCTGCTGTCGCAGGTAGTGGATATGCTGTCCAACATCGACATGGCCGACCGCGATACCAAGGGCGACGTGTACGAATACCTGCTCAGCAAAATTGCCTCCGCCGGCCAGAACGGCCAGTTCCGCACGCCCCGCCACATCATCCGCATGATGGTCGATATGGTGCAACCCACGCTCGACGACGTCATCTGCGACCCCAGCGCGGGCAGTTGCGGCTTCCTCACCGTGTCGGGCGAATACATCCGGCAGCACTACGCAACGGAACTGTACCACGACGAGGCCCTGCGGCATTTCCAGGAAGACATGTTTATGGGCGTGGAGTTCGACCCCACCATGATCCGCATCGGCGCCATGAACCTCATCCTGCACGGCATCGAAAATCCGCAACTGCGCGACGTGGATGCCCTCAGCGAAGCCAATACCGATTTCACGCAAAAGGCCACGCTGGTGCTCGCCAACCCGCCTTTCAAAGGCAGCCTCGACCGCGAAGCCGTAGACGGCAAGATCCTGAGCGTGGTGGACTCCAAAAAAACGGAACTGCTCTTCCTCGCCCTCATCCTCAAAGGCCTGCAACTGGGCGGCCGCGCGGCCGTCATCGTGCCCGACGGCGTGCTCTTCGGCAGCAGCAAGGCGCACCTCCAGATCCGCCGCGAACTCATCGAACGCCAGAAACTCCAGGCCGTCATTTCCATGCCCGGCGGCGTGTTCAAACCCTACGCCGGGGTGAGCACCGCCGTGCTGCTCTTCACCCGCACCGACAGCGGCGGCACCGACCACGTGTGGTTCTACGACATGCACGCCGACGGGTTCAGCCTCGACGACAAACGCCAGCCCACCGATGCCAACGACATCGCCGACATCGTGCAGCGCTACCACCACCTGCCCGCCGAAGCCGGCCGCCTGCGCACCGACCGCAGTTTCCTCGTGCCCGTGCAGGAAATCCGCGACAACAACTTCGACCTCAGCATCAACCGATACAAGGAAACGGTGTACGAAGAAAAAACCTACGCCGCACCGGCAGAGATCATCCGCGAGATAGAAAGCCTGGACGCGGAACGGGCGGTTTTGTTGAATGAATTAAAAGAGATGCTGGTATGAAATGGGAAATGGTGAAGTTGGGAGAGGTTGCCACATTTATAAATGGTTATCCATTTAAACCTTCAGATTGGGCAACCTCTGGGAAAGAAATAATTCGTATCCAAAACCTTACAAAAAGCAGCGGAGAATCCAACTATTTTCAAGGTGAAATACCAAGTAAATATAAGATTACGAAGGGCGATATTTTAATTTCGTGGTCTGCAACTTTGGATATTTTTGAGTGGAATGGGGAGGATGCTTGGCTGAACCAGCATATCTTCAAAGTTCAATTTGACAAAATTGACATTGACCATAAGTTCTTTGTCTTTCTAATAAAACACATTCTTGAAGATTTGAAAAGGCAGGTGCATGGGGCTACAATGCAACATATTACTAAAGGGAAATTTGATAATATGCCCATCCCCCTCCCACCCCTCGCCACCCAAAAGCGCATTGCCGAAATCCTGGACAAAGCCGACGCCTTGCGCCAAAAAGACCAGGCTTTGCTGCGGAAATATGATGAACTGGCGCAGGCGGTGTTTGTGGATATGTTTGGGGATCCGGTT
>JAKQJD010000167.1 GCA_029561355.1 Bacteroidota bacterium
TTGGAGGATGGGGACGCGGATTGTGCGGATCAGGCGGATTTTTGCGGATCATTTGGTGGCCTTGCGGCCACTTCTTTTTGATATTTTATGGATTTAACGCCGTCTTCGGCGGGACGTAGATCAAATCGACCATTTACTTAAGCGAAACAAAAAACAACATCTGTCACTTCCATTATTTCATGTTTATGCCTTGAATATTCACCCGCCGGAGGCGGCTTTAATCCGTAAAATATCAAAACGAAGTGGCCGCAAGGCTACTCAAAATCTATTTTAATCCGCATGATCCGCACAATCCGCGTCCCCATCCTCCAATGAGAGGCGGAGCCGAACAAAATCTTTCGTACAATCCTGAATTGTCTCCGGTAATTGCACCCGCCCTTACGTCAACGGCATTGGCCTTATTCAAGTCTTTAATAACCCCGGCGGCGCCGGCGCGCGTGCCGCACACAAGCCCTCCCCACTGTCCATTTCCGAACACCTCCGTTCAACATCGGACACACACACCAAAGAAACCCCAATCCAAATACCTCACAATCAACGAATTAAACTTTTGGCGCAGGGCTTGACCTTTCCTGTAACGCCAGGTTCGGCCACTAAAATTTCAGAGCCGAACCCGTCGTTACAAAACACAAGGCCATGCTGCAAAACTTTTTACAAACCGCTTTCCGGAATTTCCGCCACAACAGCCTGTACACGACCCTCAATCTCGCCGGGCTGACCGTCGGTTTTGCCGGTTTTTTACTGCTGGGTCTGTATATCACCGACGAACTGCGCTTCGACGCACGGCATACCAAAGCCGATCGTATTTACCGGCTGATAGAGGAAAAAACCGATGCCGACGGCAAAACGACGCGTGTAGCGGCTACGTCCTACCTGGCCGCCGAACGGAGCAGGCAGGATTTGCCGGAAATCGCGGACGTGGTCAAACTGGGCCTCATGGGTCGTTCCAACGTCTATGTGAGCGACGCCAAACAGGCCTTTCACGAGCGCATCTGGCACGCGGACAGTTCTTTCGCACAACTATTTGATTTTCAATGGTTATCCGGTGATGCGGGTACGGCCTTCGCGGCCCCTTATTCGGTGGTATTGAGCAGCAATTTGGCCCGCCGCCTGTTCGGGACCGACCAGGTATTGGGAAGAACCGTGCATATCGGGCAATTCGGGCCGCAGCAAACGCTTACGGTGACGGGTGTACTGGAAGATTTTCCCAAAAATTCCAGCATTTACTTCGACTGCGCCGTTTCGACGTCCACGTTCGATACGAACAATTCTATGAAAGAGGCGAGAGCAAGCGACTGGACGTCCAACAATTTCCCGACCTGGTTTTTGCTGCAACCGGATGCAAATGCCGCCTCGGTCGAAACAAAAATCAACCGCCTGATAGCAGCCAACACGCCGCCCGGCCAGACGGAAAAACGGCATTACAGCCTGCTGGCCATACGCGATATACATTTTAAAGGTGCGGGTATCGACGGACTGAGCGACCGTATGGCCAATTCCGCATATGTGACGGTGTTATCGCTGGTTGCGCTGTTTTTGTTGGGCATCGCCTGCATCAATTACATTAACCTGACCACTGCCCGTGCCGCCGGCCGGAGCAGGGAAGTGGGTGTGCGCAAAGTCGTCGGCGCCAGCCAGGGGCATATGATCGGGCAATTTCTGACCGAAACCTATTTGCTGGTAGCGGCGGCTTTCCTGCTCGCGGTCGGTTTGCTGCAACTGGTGCTGCCCGGTTTTAACGAATTTGCAGGCAAAGCGCTGATCCTCGATACTGCTACCGACCCGATGATCTGGGCCGGTGCGGGCGGAGCCGCTTTACTGGTCGGCCTGCTGGCGGGACTTTACCCGGCTATGTACCTGGCGCGGTTGCGGCCTACGGTGTTGTTCAAAAACGTGCTGCCGGGCAACTGGTGGGAATTTTCGCTGCGCAAAGCCCTGGTGGT
>JAKQJD010000220.1 GCA_029561355.1 Bacteroidota bacterium
CAGTACCAATGCCGTGCAGGTGATCGAAAGTATTCCGAAAGACAGGCCGATCATTTTTGCGCCCGATAAAAACCTCGGCGCCTACCTGATCAAAAAAACAGGCCGCGATATGGTGCTCTGGAACGGCGCCTGCATGGTGCACGAAATTTTCAGCCACGAGCGCATCGTAAAACTCCGCCAGCGGCACCCCAACGCCAAATTCATCGCACACCCGGAATGTGAAGCCCATATTCTGGATATGGCCGACTACATCGGCAGCACCACGGGTTTGCTGAAATTTACCATCAACGACCCTTCGCAGGAATATATCGTTGCCACTGAAGCGGGTATTTTGCACCAGATGCAGAAAGCGAGTCCACAGAAAACCTTTATTCCCGCTCCGCCGGAAAACAACTGCGCCTGCAACGACTGCCCGCACATGAAGCGCAATACCCTCGAAAAACTGTACCTGTGTATGAAATACGAATTGCCGGAAATCGTGCTGCCCGACTGGGTGATTCGCGAAGGCCGCGCCAGCATCGACCGCATGCTGGATATTTCTGAAAAAGCCGGGCTGATAGCCGGGTAATGACGGAAAATCTGAGGATTGGAGGATCTGAGTATTCGAGGATTCGAGCGTGGCCACTCGAATCCTCAAATACTCATATCCTCGAATCCTCAAAAAAACAAAACAACAACTCTTTAAAATGCCCGATTTTACATTAAATCGCCGGTTCATTATAGCCGCGATCCTGCTGGTTTCCGGCAGCATATTATCTGCACAAACCGATACGCTTCGCCTGATTTTTGCCGGCGATATCATGGGCCATGCCCCGCAGGTGCAAAGCGCGGAAGTGGTTAAAAACAAAAAGTACGACTACGCACCCTGCTTTAAGTACATCAAACCCGTTCTGGAACGTGCCGACATCGCTATCGGCAATCTGGAACTCACTTTGCCCGGCAAGCCGCCTTACACCGGTTATCCGATGTTTCGAAGTCCCGACGATCTGGCCGGGGCACTCAAGGATGCTGGATTCGACCTCTTGGTAACAGCCAACAACCACGCCAACGACTCGCATGCCCTCGGCGTCACCCATACCATAGATGTGTTGCGCGACCGCGGATTTATCCAGACGGGCACATTCAAAACCCGGCGCGACCGCGACGCTTTTTACCCGCTGATGGTGTATAAAAACGGTTTCAAGATAGCCATCGTCAATTACACCTACGACACCAACGGTGTGCCTACGCAGGCGCCCACCATCGTCAACCTGATCGATACCGTGCAAATGCGCGCCGATTTGCAGGAAGCGGTTGCCCGCAAACCGCATTACATCATCGCGATCATGCACTGGGGCGTCGAGTATCAGTTGAAGGAAAATGCCGAACAGGAGCGACTGGCTCGTTTCCTCGTTCGCAACGGCGCCGATATGGTGATCGGGATGCATCCCCACGTGGTACAACCTGTTAAAAATGAACGGGTTAAGATGCCCGACGGCTCTATCAAAGAAGCCATTGTCGTGTACTCGCTGGGGAATTTTATTTCCAACCAAAAGCAGCCTAATACGGACGGCGGTATACTTTTCCAGGTAGATTTACTGAAGAAAAAAGGTTCGCCGGAAGTACGGGTAGGTAAACAAGGCATCATTCCCGTTTGGCGGTACATTCACAAGCCCGGAGACGCAAAAGCAACGTATCACACCCTGCCGGTAAGTATGCTGGAGCGCAATGCCGAATATTTTAAAGGAATGAGCGCAAGCGGCCGGGCCTCCATGCTGAAATTCGCGGAGGGCGTGCGCAAGCGCCTGGGATGGCAGGAGGTTAAATGAATGATGAACGATGAATGATGAATGATGAATTTTTTAACGACTCATCATGATTTTAGGCATCATGCCAGAATAATGCGGGATTCTGAAGAAATTCATCATTCATCATTCATCATTCATCATTCCTTCACCACCCGTTTTTCCACCATTCCCTTCTCTGCATAAATCCGGAAGGTGTAAATCCCTTGCGGGTAATCTTTCAGATCGACACGCGCAGTAGAGCCGTTGCAGGATAGCGTTTGGCAAACCTGGCCAAGCACGTTCACCACCTCAATCCGGCTTATTTCCTGGTCCTGGCAACGTACCATCGTGTAATTTTCCGTTGGATTCGGATAAACGGTGACGGCATTTTCCCAGTTCGGCGTATGTGTGGCCGATGTCCCCGTCAACTTGATCCACAAAGTATCCTGTAGAACAGTAAGTTGTTTTTCATTACCGTATTCATCGACAGCGATCAGGCCGTTGATAGGAACCCGGAACGGAATGACGTTTTGATCCGTGCGGTCGCCCACATCGATTATAATGATAAAATCGGAGCGAAAAGTCAGTTGTGCGATGCGACCGTATCCGCTGACGGCTTGTCCGTTGGTGCGCGTCAGACCGATATCCAGTTGGCGGCGGCTGTGGTTGTCTTTTGGAAGCCACAGCATGTGATTGAAGCCGAACATGCAGGCGCCGTCGTAGTTGGCCGACAGGTTGTGATCGACAAATTCGGGGTAACGCAGTGCGCAGGCAAGTCCGTAAATATTCAGCGCCGGGTGAGCGGGCGTTCCGAGGTTCAGGTCGGCAGTAATTTCCAGTTGCTGCGGATTATCCGTATCCAGAATAATGGTATCCATCGGGAACGACACCCAGATGGGCGGCGCGTCGGCCATTGGAAACACTTCCGTGGTGTCTATCGGAGCGTAATGTTCCAGGATCACATCGGCATCGAGGGCATTCACCGCGCCGTTACCGTCGCAATCGAGGTGCTTGTAATTGACGGTCTGCGTCACTGCCTGCGGCCAGTCGGGCGCAAATTGCGGGGTCCAGTCGGAAGTGGCAAAAGGACGCGGCGCACCGGCTGCATAGTGGCCGATACCGATATTGAGCAGGTCGTACACGTTGGCTTTGAAATCTCCGTTGGCATCGCCGGGCATCACGTAATCCGTGCCGCCGGGCATATTGTCTACGGACATATTGTACGCATCGGTGAATACGAGTTGGGTCACCGACGACACACATGCATTGTTGATCCAGCCGCTCAGGTTGGTTTTGTAAATGCCGCCTGCAGGATAAGTGTGCGTCAGGGTATCGAACTGCGTACCTTCCCACAGTGCTGTACCGTCGCCGTAATCGAGTTGAACAAATGCGAAATCATTGCCGGAAGTGCGCACAAACTGCACGATAAATCCTTCTTCCGGGCTGCCGCCGATCACTTTGGCCTCCATTTCGAGGTGGCAACTACCCATGGCTTCCGCACAGGTGCCTGCCCACCAGACGGATAGGCCGGCGCCCTGGGCTTCGCATTCATTGCCGTAGGTAAGGCCATCGCAACCACACACCGGCGCATACACCGGTGGGCAAATGGTTGCCACTTGGTCCATCACCGGGTTCTTGCATCCGGCTTCCACGACTACCAGCGGCTGACAGCGCGTTGTGGTGCAGGAGTCGCCCGTGACGCTGTTTTTAATCTTGTACTGGGCGCAGATCAGGTAATCGCCGTAACCGGGCAATTGAGCCGACAGGACGGGATTGTTCGATAAAACCTGGTTGGATTTGCTGGTGTACCATTCCACCGAAGACACATACTGGTCCGGGTTGAAAGTAATGGGCGACAGTTTGCCATACAAATGCAGACCCACTGCCGTTACCTCCGTTTCATAGCCGCAATCGTTCGGGTTTTGTGTGCCCACGCTCACTTCCTTGCAAATTTGTGTGCTGCAACCAAACG
>JAKQJD010000187.1 GCA_029561355.1 Bacteroidota bacterium
AGGACTGCGCTACGTCATGAATGCCAAACTGGATTACAGCAAGGTGCATACGCCGCTGATGCCCGAAGAAAACCGCTTTACGAAGGTGGTTTTGCAGGAAAAACTCGACGAGCCCATGGAACTCACCACGCTCGGCGACGGTCGTGTGTTGTTCATTCAGCGCAAAGGTGAAGTACGCCTGTACGATCCGAAAAAGAACGGCGTGCGTACCATTGCCACCATTCCCGTCAGCACCAAATACAAAAGCAAGGAAGGCAAGGAATCAGAGGCGGAAGACGGGCTGCTGGGCCTCAACAAAGACCCGAATTTCGCGCAGAACCACTGGATTTACCTCTATTACTCTCCGGCAGGCGACGATCCGAAAAACATCCTCGCGCGCTATGAACTCCGCGGCGACGAACTGGTGATGGATTCCAAAAAAGTGCTGCTGGAAATTCCCGTGCAACGCGAAGAGTGCTGCCACACCGGCGGCTCTATCGCCTGGGACGCTTCCGGCAACCTGTATCTTTCCACAGGCGACAACAGCAGCCCGCGCGCCGACGGCTATTCGCCCATCGATGAGCGGCCGGGCCGCGGTCCCTGGGATGCGCAAAAGTCGTCGGGCAATACCAACGACCTGCGCGGCAAAATCATCCGCATTCACCCGCAGGCCGACGGCACATACACTGTTCCGGATGGCAACCTGTTTCCGAAAGGAACGCCCAAAACCCGCCCGGAAATTTACACCATGGGGCACCGCAACCCGTTCCGCATCGCTGTAGACCCGAAAACGGGTTTCGTATACTGGGGCGAGGTGGGTCCCGATGCCAGCAAACCCGACTCCACGCGCGGCCCGCAAGGCTACGACGAGGTAGGGCAGGCACGCAAAGCGGGCAATTACGGCTGGCCGTATTTCGTGGCCGACAACCAGGCATACCGCGATTACAGTTACGCCGACAGCACTTCCGGGCCTTATTACCAGGTGGAAAAGCCGGTCAATAAATCGCCCAACAACACAGGTCAGGAGATGTTGCCGCCGGCTCAAAAAGCATTTGTCTGGTACCCGTACGATACTTCGAAAGATTTTCCGCTCGTCGGCACAGGCGGTCGGAACGCCATGGCGGGCCCTGTTTTTCATAAAAACGATTTCGCGGGTGCAGTCCGTGTTTTCCCTGATTATTACGATGGGAAACTGCTCATTTACGACTGGATGCGCGGCTGGGTGATGGCCGTCACGATGGACAATGCAGGTAATTTCGGGTCGATGGAGCGTTTTATGCCTTCCGAAAAATTCTCCAACCCGATGGATATGGAATTCGACAAAAACGGCGACCTCTGGATGCTCGAATACGGCACCGGCTGGTTCCAGGGCAACGACGACGCCCGCCTGATCCGCATCGAATACGCAGCAGGTAACCGCAAACCGCAGGCCATTGTAAGCGCCGATCGCACGGCCGGTTCTTTGCCACTGACGGTCAAACTCTCGTCAGAAGGCACGAAAGATTACGATGGCGACGTACTGCGCTACGAATGGAAAGTGGCGCCTGCCGCCGGAGGCAAACCGCAGGTGTTCACCACCGCCGATGCCACTGTAACGCTGAAGAAAAAAGGTGTTTACAAAGCCACGCTCACCGTTACCGATCCGAAAGGCCTGAGCAACAGCCGCACCCTGGAACTGGTAGCGGGCAACGAGCCGCCGGAACTATCGCTCGAACTGGGCGACGGCACCAACCGCTCTTTCTTTTTCCCGGGCCAGAAAATTAACTACGCCGTAAAAGTGAAAGACAAGGAGGACGGCAGCCTGGCCGCCGGAACCATTAACGCCGATGCGGTCGTATTCACGGCCGATTACCTGGCGGAAGGCTACGACAAGGAAGCCATTGCGCGCGGTCACCGCGATGCCGATGCTTCGGCAACGCTGGCGCCCGGCGCCAAACTCATGGCCGGAAGCGACTGTGCATCCTGCCATTTCGCCGATAAAAAATCCATCGGACCCGAATATCGCCTCGTAGCACAGAAATACAAAGACCAGCCCGATGCTGCCCAGCATATCGCTCAAAAGATCATTAGCGGCGGCAGCGGCGTGTGGGGCGAAGTAGCCATGGCCGCACACCCGCAGATCAAACTGGCGGATGCGGAGGAAATCGCACATTACATCCTGGGTCTGGCCGACGTAAAACCACGCCTGGCAACGGAAGGCGAACTGGTGGCCTCGGTACCGGAAGGCGACAAGGGAGAGGGAGTTTACCTGCTGCGTGCAGCATACAAGGACCGTGGCAATGCCGGACTACCCGGCCAGACTTCCGAAGTCGTGTATGTGCTGCGCAACCCGACTCTCAGTCCACATGGCGGCAACAAATATGACGAAGTGCAAAAAATGACGTTCGGCGGCTCGAAACTTTTGCTGCCCGGCAAATCAGGCTCGTGGATGATGCTCGAACAGGTTGACCTGACGAGTATTGCGCAAATCGACTTTACAGTTGTGGCGCCCAAAGCGATGATGAACGCCGCAGGAGGCGTTGTGGAAGTGCGGCTGGACTCGCCCACAGGCACCCTGGTAGGGCAAACTAAACTAATCGAGCCATCGGATAAGGAAGGTTTTGCAGCGGAGAATGCCAGCGCCGAATTGAAAGGTGCCAACGGCGTACACGACGTGTATTTTATTTTCAAAAACGACAAAGCGCCCGCCGGGCAGAGTTTGTACGCCGTTACCGGTATCAAATTCCAGACGACCGCCATGCTCGCCGCCGCAGTCGCCGAACAGGCAAAAGGTATTCAATTTTCGGAGGCTGCATTGCAGGCATACGTCGGGAAATACAAATTCACCGGCCTGCCTTTCGAATACATTACGATCAGCGCGGGCGACGGCGTGCTTATTTCCGATAATGGAAAAGACAAAGGCCCGCTTAAATCGACCTCCGTGCCCGACCGTTTCGATGCCAACGGGCAGGCGATGTTCCAGTTCGTACGCGGCGCCGACGGCAATGTGTCGGGCGTGAAACTGGAAGCCATGGGGATGACGTTTGAGGGGAAAAGAGAGTAGATAGTTAGTGCGAAGTCGGTAGTGCGAAGTGCGAAGTCGTGGGTATCTTGAGGGTACTGACTTTGCGCTTCGCATTATAAATTTTTCCGCATAACCACCGCCGACGAAGGGCACAATCCCGAAAACTGCGCCGTGCCGGCTATTTCCGTCGGCGTGTCGCTACGTTCCACCCGCTGGAATCCGTTTTTTTCAAAATACTCCGCAGCGCTATCGGTTATCAGGAATACCTCCCGTATGCCCTGAGAAAGCGCATGATTGAGCGCGGCAGCGAACAGCCGCCGGCCGAGGTGCTGATTCCGGTGCGTTTCAGCCACGGCTACCGAACGCAATAACCCGACAGGTCCTAAAATCTCCATGCCGGCCGTGCCGACCAGTTCGGTGTCGTCGAAAGCCAGCGTAAACCCCGACACGTCGGCCGGGAGGTCGCTCACCGGCAGGCTCATGTCCGTGAGGAAACGGTGCATGGCAGGCAGGGTGTCGAGGGTTGCTTTTTGGAGGGTGATTTGTGTGTTCATGGTTGTTGGTTATACGTTATTGGTTATTAGTTATTAGGGGTGGTAATGCCTGGCTTGAGGAAATATATCGGCCAATGTTTTTTGTTAAACCAAGCATTACCACCCCTAATAACCAATAACCAATAACCAATAACAATTAACAGCACCCGCTGCCCGGCTCACAGCAAGCCTTGGCCACTTCCAGCTCTTTAAACGTCGATTTCCCCGCTTTTTCCGCATAAACGGTAATGCTGAAAATACCCGTTTTGGAATCGACAAACGTTTTCAACTGTTCCGCACTAAGATATTCCAGCAGGATGTTATCGGGAATAAGAATGGGTTTCTTTTTTTGTACCACAACGTTCTGGAAACCCGCCTGGCGAATCAGGTCGAGGTAGGTTTCTTCCTGAACGGCGCCGGAAACGCAGCCGGCATACATTTCGGCGGCACCGATCAGTTGTTCGGGCAACTGGCCTGACAGCACCACGTCGGAGATACTGAAATGACCGCCCGGCCGCAGTGTGCGGTGAATTTCCTGAAACACTTTGGCTTTATCAGGTACCAGGTTGAGCACGCAGTTGCTCACCACTACATCGACCGATGCGTCGCTGACTGGCAGGTCTTCGATGTCGCCCTGGCGGAATTCGACATTGTTGTAGCCCAATTTATCGGCATTGGCGCGGGCAAGGCGGATCATTTCGGGTGTGAAGTCCACGCCGATGACCTTGCCGTGTTCGCCGGTTTCCGCACGGGCTACGAAACAGTCGTTGCCGGCGCCGCTGCCGAGGTCGAGCACCGTATGGCCGGGCCGGATATTGGCGAATTGGGTGGGTAAACCGCAACCCAGGCCAAGGTCTGCTTCCGGATTGTAACCGGCGAGATCCGAATAATTATCGGACATGATGGTGCAGGTGCCGCCCTGCGCGCCCATGCCGCAACAGGTGGTTTCATTGGTGGCTTTGTCTTGTCCGGCGATGTCGGTGTATTTCTCGCGGACGATTTGTTTGAGCGTTTCGCTATCGTTCATGTTACAAGAATTTAAAAGGTTGAGCAAATGTATTATCGTAAAAATGCGATGAATAAAAGCAAAAAAATAGACCGGTTCAGCAGCATTTGCTGTTGTCGGCCAGGGCATTGGTGAAAAAGCCTGCAAAAAGCGACTGGATCTGTGCAAATGCTTTCCAGTTGATACAGTAGCAGGATTTTACGCCATCCACCGTACCGCTGATCAGGCCGGCTTGCGACAATTCCTTCAGGTGTTGCGACACCGTGCTTTGCGCCAGCGGCAACACTTCCACGATTTCCCCGCAGATGCAGGTATTGCGCTTGGCCAGTTCT
>JAKQJD010000195.1 GCA_029561355.1 Bacteroidota bacterium
GTTGGATGGAGCGATTTCAACCATGCCTACATTGCCAAAGGCACGTACCACGTAAAAGGCCTCAGCGCCAAAGGAGACAACATAGATATCTCGGGCAAGTATTCCAACATCATGCTCCAGGTAAACGGCGCCTGGAAAATCACCAAATCGATGTTGGAGAATTAACCCCGGCTATGCCATTCATGAAACACCCCCGCCGGGTCGCGTTCGTTGCGCACAGCATCCATTTTTTGCAAATTCGGATCGGTCAGAAAGCGCGCCGGCCGCTGGTGCAGTCCTTCGTCGGCCAACTGAATACCCGAAGCCAGGTGTGCCGTCTTTTTCATCCAGTCGCGCGCCCAGAACTGGTAGCGGGCCGTGTCGGCCGGTGATTTCCAGGAGCCGTACAAGGCGAGGTAAATCTTGTCTTCCACGGAAAAGGCCATGTTCGAGCGGCGCACCGGCGGTTGCCAGTTGAGCCAGAGCCAGTGCGCGGGCGCCGGGGGCAACTCCTCCGTCATGCCTTTTAAAAACGGCATCAAATCATCGATGTGCGCGCGGGTCCACATGTTATCTACGCCCCAATGGTGGTCCGACGGGTAATGGGTCATAGCAAAACGGTACATCCAGTTCATACTCATCGGCACGTACGGCATTCTGAAAAACGCTTTTTTGCGAATCGGGCTGTCGCGCATGAACGCAGTGGCTGCCTCCAGTTCGGCTTTCGTGTCGGCAAAAACGGGCGCCACCGCCTCGATGCCCGGACCACAAACCGTGAGCGTACGCCGGCTGGTCAGCAACTGAAACTCCACGGCGTCCGGCACTTGCGGGCCTACCTCGTACGCCCAGTTAAACACCTCTTCGAAATGCCTGAGCCCGAACACCAGACTGGCCATGCCGCAGTAGCGCGGGCGTGGGTACACCCGCAGGTGAAACTGCACCACCACCCCGAAAAAACCGCCGCCGGCCCCGCGCGCCGCCCAGTACAGGTCGGCGTTTTCGGTTTCGCTGGCATGCACCAGGCGCCCGTCGGCCGTCACGATGTCGAGGCCCAGTACACTTTCGCAGGCGAGGCCCAGTTTGCGGCCATTCCACGCAAAGCCGCCTTGCAGCAGGTAGCCCCCGATACACACACCTTTGCAGTGGCCGGCAGGGAAAAACAAACCCTGTTTGCACAACTCGGCCAGCAGCGCACTGCCGCCCACGCCGGGACCTGCCGTTGCCTTCATCGCGCTGCGGTCGACGGCAAACGTATTGAACAGCGACATGTCGATGAGCAAACTGCCTTCGCGCAGGTGATTGGCCGACCAACTGTGCCCACCCGAACAAACGCTCACTTTCAGCCCCGATTTTTGGGCGCGTTGAATGGCGGCCGTCACTTCGGCTACGGTGCGCGGCTGTACAATCACTTCCGGCAAACGACCCGGGTGAATGCGGTTGAACAGCGTCGATAAAGCGGCGGCTTCAAAGCCGGGGTCGTTGCGTTGGATGGCGCCGGTGGATAGTTTTAAATTGCTCATTTTGAATGGGTTGTCAGGAGTGTAGGAGGGATTGGTTCGGCTTCGCCTCACGTGGGGAGATGGGGACGCGGATTGTGCGGATTGTGCGGATTTAAACGGATTTTTAGTGGCCTTGCGGCCACTTTTTTTGATTTCCTACAGATTATCCGCCTTCGGCGGGCGTAGATCAAATCGAAAAATTATATATGTACGATGCAGAAATTTACAACCAGTGTTTTTCATTCTTCACCCGATGCCTCGTACATCCACCCGCCGAAGGCGGTTTAATCCGTAAATAATCAAAAAGTGGCCGTCAGGCCACTAAAAATCCGTTTAAATCCGCACAATCCGCGTTCCCATCTCCCCACGTGAGGCGAAGCCGAACCATATCCTTCCCACACTCCTATTTGTTTGTATTAAATTCGGAGTAAATCAACGGCAGAAAAGACGCCAGGTTATTCATTTCTTCTGCACAGTGCTGCAGCAAATCAGCCGCCTGCCGTTCGGGCAATCGCACGACATGTTGCAGCAGGCCCGACAGACCTTTCGCCAGACTACCACCCGCACGGATTTGAATATGCGCCCCGGCCAGCCAGAACCGCGAGCGCATTTCGGCCCCTTCGGGTGTGCGCCGAACCTGGTGCACCAGCCAGCCGACATCGAGCGGGAAACGGGTGTAGCCGAGGCGACCGCAAATAAAAACCTGTTCGTCGGTGGCAGCGGGCAAGCCCAGTTCTTCGGGATGCACGAAGCGGACGTTGGCGCGGGCCAGCGTGTCGCCGATGTATTCCACCACGTGCGAGGTGCGGCCGATGTAGGCCACGTCGTCGCGTCCGTCC
>JAKQJD010000198.1 GCA_029561355.1 Bacteroidota bacterium
CTGCGGCCGGTCATGACATCGTGCTGTACTGTTCTTTTTCCTTGATGAAAAAGAACCAAAAAATCAAGGCTGTATTCAAATCCTGCGATTTTGCTACCCTTTCCGTCGGGTTCGCACCCAAACTCGCCCCTCCTGCGTCGGGACTCAAACATGGGTGCTCTCTGCCGACTCCAAGGATGCAAAATCGGGATTTGAATAAGGCCGTTCACACTCAATCTTAGCCAATACGCTCATTTTCAAATTTTGGCATTTGCTATCCAAAACAAGGTTGTTTTGATGCGTTTGCCCTGACCGATATGCGCATGAAAAAACGCGCAAAACAGACAAGAAATTCATCTTTTCAAGCGCTGGCAAAAAATCCGGAACACGCTCTGAGCATGTTGAGATTTTGCTGTTGCAAGTGTTCATCCGGGCAGGGGTTTATCTGTCATGCCGTAAGATGATTTCTGATATTGAAAGAAAGGGAGAGATGCGCACACTTTTGTTCTCGCTCTTTAATCACATGCTTTTCATTTATGTATGCTTGTGATTGTCCACACTACTGGACCTTTTCGTGAAACGAGACCTGTAAGGTTTCAAAAACCTTATAGGTCTGGACACCAAACTAAAAATGTCCAGTAGTGTGGTGATTATCTCACCGGCACTATTTAGTTCATTTTAAATTGCCTCATTATGAAAATCACTCAAATTTTGGTTTGGGCGGCTGTATTTGCCCTCCTGCCCTTCAGCAGTTTTGCCCAGCGCGGTAGTGGCGGCTGGTGCACCAATAATAATTACAACCGGCTTTTTAACCCCGGTACCATCGAGGAACTGAAAGGCTCTGTTGTAAGTGTTGAAAAAATTACGCCCGAAACGGGTATGTCGACCGGCATTCATTTAATGGTAAAAACGGAAAAAGGGGAATCCGTTTCCGTACACCTCGGACCGTCCTGGTATATCGATAATCAAGACATTCAGTTCATGGCAGGAGACATGATATCCGTCAAAGGCTCGAAAATAACCTATCAGAATGCGCCTGCCCTTGTTGCCATGACCGTGCAGAAAGGAGAACAAACGCTTACGCTGCGCGATAACAAAGGTAACCCGACCTGGAACGGCGTACGCACCGGAAAAGGCGCTGGGAAAGGCGCCGGAAAAGGAAGCGGAAAAGGCGGCGGAAATGGTGGTGGCAGAAACCGCAGCAAAAGTTAGAACGCTGCACGGGTTGGACCGAATTTCCAGGTTGTTCTGACCTGATATAGTAGTGCGGTTGTGCCGGATTGGGCTGGTTTTCCGGACTTGTCCGGCGCAACCGCATTTTTTTATCATTAATCCGATACGCATTTTTGCCCCCTTTCACAAGCACTCCCAGTATTGTTTTACAGTTATCATTCCATGAAAAAATCCTTCTTTTTCATTTTACTTTTCGCCGTTTTCGGCCTGCAATTGCACGCTCAAAATGCTCCTTTCAATATTTACCTGGAACCCCTTGATATTCCCAACCTGGGCGGGTTGCAGGCTTATGCTTTTGGTCAGCACAATGGTAAATGGCTGGTATTGGGAGGCAGGCTCGATGGGCTGCATCGCCGGCAACCGTTTGCTACCTTCGACATAGCGGGGCACAACAATCAAATCCTGGTCATCGATCCGGTAGCGCAGCAAAAATGGTCGGCGCCCCTGACCTCCCTGCCGGTTCCGCTCCAGGAGCAACTGAGTTCGACCAATATGGAGTTTATCCAGCAGGGCGACATGCTGTATGTTGCCGGCGGCTACGGATACAGCAACACGGCCGGCGACCACATCACGTATAACAAGTTGACGGCTGTGAATGTGCCCGCAGTCATCGACGCTGTGATCAACGGAACAGGTGTAAGCGCTTATTTCCGGCAGATTACGGATGACCAGTTTGCCGTGACGGGCGGGCATTTGTCCAAAATTTACGACTCTTATTACCTGGTAGGCGGTCAAAAATTCATAGGCAGGTATAATCCGATGGGCCCCGCACATGGCCCCGGGTTTATCCAGGAATATACGGATCAGGTGCGCCGGTTTCGCATCGACGACGACGGAACGAACCTGTCGGTCACCCATTTGCAGGCATGGACGGATACCGACCAGTTGCACCGCAGGGATTACAACGTAGCACCGCAGATTATGCCCAACGGACAGGAGGGGATTACCGCGTTTTCGGGTGTTTTTCAAAAAACGGTGGACCTGCCGTATCTCAATTGTGTAAATATCGACAGCAGCGGTTATGTTGTCAACAACGCTTTTTCGCAGCATTACAACCATTACCACTGCGCTTTTCTGCCGCTCTATTCGGCCGGTTCCAATGAGATGCACACCGTCTTTTTCGGCGGTATTGCACAGTTTTACGACAGCCTGGGTATTCTGGTTCAAGACAACAACGTTCCGTTCGTACGTACGATCGCCCGCGTAACCCGCAATGCCGACGGCGTTATGGCAGAGTATAAACTCCCCGTAGAAATGCCCGCTTTGCTGGGGGCGAGCGCGGAATTTATTCCACTTGAAAACCTGCCGTCGTATTCGAACGAGGTTGTCAAACTCGATGATTTATCCGCCGACACGACCCTGGTCGGCTACGT
>JAKQJD010000204.1 GCA_029561355.1 Bacteroidota bacterium
CGTAGCATTCCGCTTCAACGGTGCGAGTGGTTCTACGATCTCCGGTGTTGGTTTCGAACTGTACCAAAACCAGCCTAACCCGTTTGTGAACAAAACATTCATCGGTTTCCACCTCCCGGAAGCAACCAGCGCAACGCTGCGTATCTTCGACGAAACGGGCCGCATGGTGTTTACACAAAGCGGAGCGTTCGCGAAAGGGTACAACACCATCAGTGTGGATCGCGCGCTGCTGAGCACGACGGGTATGTTGTACTATACGCTGGAAACGGCGACGGACAAGGCGACGAAGAAAATGATTCAGTCGAAGTAATAGAGTTAGGATTGACAACTTTTTAAAAGTTGTCAATCCTGCTTTACCTAAGCGACGAAGAAGATGATTCAGTCGATAAAACAAGAAGGAATAGGGTAGGGACCCATCATCAAAAATGTGTTTCTACTTATTAAAAACAGGCCGCCGGGTGTTCCGGTGGCCTGTTTTTTTTGGTTCAGAGCGATCGTTGTTACGTGAGGGATATATTTTATTTTTACTTCATGTATTTGAAAAATAAGTGAATACCCTTGCTTGTTTACCCTGGCTGATATTGGAATTTATACCGTTCCCTCAAATTTTCCATTGAAAAAACATTGTTAATTGTACAATGTCAATCTTCACTGCTTACTTTTGCTATACGGTACTATTCCCGCAAATAACTACCGGTCTAATCAGTCTGGTTTCATGAAAAAAATATCCATCCTTTCCTATGTACAGGAAGGGGCTTCTTGTATTAAGAAGGCCCCTGTGCGGAGGTGTGGAATCTGTATTCATGTATTGATATTTTTTTTAATATTACTATTTTCAAAAAACGCCAGAACCCAGTCTTCCTGCCCTGATTTATCTGTGGCTCCGGAAAACGTAAGCGTAGTTAACAGTACCTGTTTGCCTGTTTCCTGTACGTTGACTACCGGCATCATTACTGCTCCCGCAGGCGCACCTTGTCCCGACGGCTCCACGTTGCAATATTCCACAGACGGCGGCACAACGTGGATAAACACCTTACCCGTTTACAATCAGTCCGGCCCGGCACAAACCATACAAACCCGCTGCAATTGCCTCAGCGATCCGTTGGTATCCAGCCCGCCTTCCGCTTCCATAACCACCGTACCCGGCGTTTGTACACCTGCATTATTTCAGGTAAACGGCGGGGGGGTACGCTGCGCGACCGATAACTCCGGAGTAGCCATCGGGTTGAGCGGATCACAAACAGGTGTAAACTACCAGTTGTTTCTCGGGACCAGTCCGGTAGGCGCTTCCGTAGCGGGTACCGGTGCCCCTATTACAGTCGGGAATCCGATGATAGCGGGCAGTTACCGGGTCGTTGCGACCAACAACGCCTCCGGTTGTACCGCTTCGATGAGTGCCGGCGCCGTCGTTATTTCCGTTAACTGCAATTCATCCATAACAGATCCCTGTGGTTGTAAAAACAACGCCACGACACTCGCAAACGGTCAATTTGACGAAACGATACAGGTAAACGCTCCTGCCAACCAGACCTGGACGGTCACGGCTCTCACTGGTTTATATGCATCCGGAAGTCCGGCGCCGCCCGCAGCGCCTGTTTTAATACCGGTAGGTACGGTGCTGACCAATCTGGGTAATAACACGTTTACGCTGAATGGCATACACGTGGATGCGCTGGGTTATACCATCTCGGTTTCCAACGGCCTCGGCACTACACTTTCCATCAGTAATACCTGTTCTTATCCGAATCCGGTGATCACCTCCGGTCTTTCACAGCCGTTTTGTTTGTATTCGGATGCGGTTCCGCTTGCAGGAAATCCGGGGGATGCCAACTTGCTCACGCAGGGTTTTTCAGTGAATGGGGTTCCTGCTACGACATTTGATCCTGGAGCCGGTTTGGGACCGTATCAAATCGTTTACACGGTAAATGGCGGCAACCCAAAGGCATCCGGTCCGGCAGATCCGGGCTGTATACAGCAGGTATCGCAACAAGTGGACGTGGTGGCAACCCCGTCGAGCCTGGTTTGCAACAACCTTGTAAACATATCCCTGGACGAAAACTGCGGGCTGGAATTGAATGCCGATCAGATTCTTCAAGGTTCCTATGCCTGCTACGACGATTATATCGTGGAAATCGACCGGACGTTACCCCTGGGCAACGGCCCGTGGATGCCGGGCATTCTGACCGCTGCGGATATTCAACACACGTATGCCGTGCAGGTGACGCATCAGGGTTCCGGAAATCATTGCTGGGGTAATATTTTCGTGGAAGACAAATTGCCGCCGGTGTTTGAAAATTGCGGCTGCGTTCCTACCCCCATCAGCCAGTTTGCAGGATCTATCGACAACACGGATCCTGTTTTTTTAAGGCCGAATGCCGGTACTGTTTGCGGTAATTCGTTCAATACGACCTTTTACGATACCTACACGTTCGAGGTAAATACGGCGGGTGTTTACACCTTCGCGCAATTTGCCGACGGCGGAGACGGTTTCGGCGCATTGTATGCCGGCAGTTTTAACCCGGCAAATCCCTGCCAAAACTTTATTGCGGCCGATGACGATGGCAATGTAACGCCGCCTGCTTCCCAGGGCGACGATTTTTTGCTGACGCGCACCCTTACACCGGGTACTTACGTGCTGGTTGTAACTGCTTTTAGTGGAAATGTCGCTTACGGCGCTTATTCGGTGACCGTGACGGGGCCGACACCCGTTACAGCCGGAGATAACTGTTCCTTTAAATGTGCGGACAAAAACGGGGTGCTAAACGGCAGCATCGCAGCGCCTGTGCCCACAGTTACGGACAATTGCGGTGCAACTACCCTTATTAAAACGGATGTTTATCAGGATAACGGCGCCTGTGCCGAAGCATTTATATTCCGCACCTGGACCGCTACGGATGCCTGGGGAAATTCCAGCCAGTGTACACAAACGCTGACGCTGACGCCGTATACGCTGGATGATGTGACCTTGCCGGATGACATAACCCTGGAATGCGCCGGCTGCGGACTCAACAGCACACCTTTGCCGTGTGAAATTGGTATACCGACCGTACAGGGAAATGATGCGGATGGTATTTATGAATTGATTCAGTATGATGCGAACTGCCAGGTGCTAAGCGAAGGCTTGTGCAACCTGGGTGCTCAATACGAAGACACACGTATCGATGTGTGTTCGGGTACTTTCAAAATCCTGCGCCACTGGACGGTGCTGGACTGGTGCACCAATACAATTCTGGAAGCCAACCAGTTGATCAAAATAGTGGACGAACAGGGTCCTGTCATCACGACACCTGTCGACATGACCGTTTCGACCAATCCTTCGCAGTGCTGCGCTACGGTCAACCTGCCGGATGTAATCGTCGAAGACGCCTGCTCCGCTACGGCGAATGTGAGTGCTATGGTGGTGGTGTACGACCAGTACCTGCCCGACCAGGTGATCGGAACGTACAACATCCCGAATAATACACTCGGCACTTTCCCGGGCAATAACTTCTGGCATTGCGACACGCTGGCACACTACGGTACTACGCCTTGCCTGCCAATCGGCATACACCAGGTGATGTACATGGCGGAAGACGTCTGCGGAAACACCACGGTGGCAACCTTCAACCTGGAGGTTGTGGACCTGACCCCGCCGGTGGCTACCTGCACGCAGTTCACGACCGTGGCCATTGGTGGCGAC
>JAKQJD010000225.1 GCA_029561355.1 Bacteroidota bacterium
ACCGCGCCGGCGCCCTGGGTGTATTCGCCGCTGGAACAGAGTTCGTATTTGGCCACGTCGCTGGCTACCACGATGCCGATATTTTCTTCGTCATTTGCTACCCAGTCGAGGGTGTTGTGCAGGGCATCCGTTGCGCCGATACAGGCAAAAGTCATGTCCAGTACGTCGCAATGGCGGAAACTGTCGGGCCCGTACCGCTCCGCGAAGCGTTGCTGGAGCATTTCCACGGCGTAGGTACCGGTGGGCTTGGCGCCGTCGAGCGCGCTTTCCGTTCCCAGGTAAATACGGCCGATACGCCGCGGATCGAGGTTGTTGCGTTCGATCAGTTCAGCAATGGCTTCGGCGGCCATGGTAGCGGCGTCTTCATGCACGTCGCAAATGGCCATTTTATACAAACCGAGGCCTTTCGACAGTTTTTCGTACGGAATATTGCGTTTTTCAGCCAGTGCGCTGATATCGAGGTAGAGTTTGGGCACATAGAATGCCATATCGTCGATACCGATGGATACGAGGCGTTTTGCCATACTGCTGTATTGAATTGTTTTAATGCGCGGTGTACAATGCGCTGACTTTCAAAAATATAGAACACCTGCGTTTCGAAAGACACGGCTTCGGAAACGGACAAATGACTACGATCAGATTTGAAGATTATGGTGGTGTCAGCAGCGGCGCTGTAAGGCTGGCTTACTAAAGGAGCGCGGCAAAGGTAATGATCGCATGTTTATGTTTGCATCATTTCTTTTGCAAACTGCGAGTTGAAACAGCGTGTCTGCTTTTTTGTTTATCCATACAGCAGATTTTAGACAAAAAAGTTAAACAATTCCGAGGTGTTATCTGTGAGGTACGAACAGGTGACACCTCAAGACACGCACTATAGCCAAGTTCCCCAATTTATCTGTAACCCACAGGCAGTTGATAAGTCTATACGGGGGCGGCATGCTTTACCCGAGGTGTCACCTGCTCGTTCCTCGCAGATGACACCTCGGGCGTCAGGAAAATCCGCGTTACCGTTACCGGTTCGGGTGCACATATTGCCGCACGTCCTCTTCGGTCACGATCTGATCGCACAGGATAAACAGGCGCTCGATGACATTGGCGAGTTCGCGGATATTGCCCGTCCAGTTATAATCCTGCAGGGATCGGATGGCATCGGGTGTGAACGACTTGGGCGCGTGGCCGTAGTCGTCGGCGATGCGGCGGTTGAAATGTTCGAGCAGGAGCGGAATATCGTCGCGGCGGTCGTTCAGGGCAGGAACCCGCACCACGATCACGGCGAGGCGATGGTACAAGTCTTCGCGAAAACGGCCGGCTGAAATTTCCTCGCGCAGGTCTTTGTTGGTGGCGGCGAGCACGCGTACGTCGACCTTGATTTCCTTGCTGTCGCCAACGCGGGTGATGCGACTTTCCTGAAGGGCACGCAGCACTTTGGCCTGTGCATCGAGGCTCATGTCGCCGATTTCGTCGAGAAACAGTGTGCCGCCGTTGGCTTGTTCGAATTTACCGGGGCGGTCGGCAATAGCGCCTGTGAAGGAGCCTTTTTTGTGCCCAAACAGTTCACTTTCAATCAATTCTGCCGGGATGGCTGCGCAGTTGACTTCCACGATCGGGCCGTCGGCGCGGTTGCTTTTTTCATGTATCCAGCGGGCCACAAGTTCCTTACCCGTACCGTTCTGGCCGGTAATGAGCACGCGGCTTTCTGTGGGCGCCACCTTTTCCAGCATCTTTTTAATTTCGAGAATGGGTGCGCTTTCGCCGATCATATTCACGCCTTTGCTGGCTTTCACCTGTTTGCGCAGCACCTGGGTCGTGTTCACCAGTTCGCTGCGTTCGAGGGCATTTCGCACGGTGATGAGCATACGATTCAGATCGGGTGGTTTGGAAATGAAATCGAAAGCGCCTTTTTTCACCGCTTCCACCGCCGTATCGATGGTGCCATGGCCGCTCACCATGATAACGGGCGTTTCTGGCGAGAGTATTTGCAGGCGTTCGAGCGCCTCTATCCCGTCCATTTTAGGCATTTTAATATCCGTAATGATTACGTCGAACTTCTCTTTTTGTACCTTGGCGATACACTCCAGTCCGTCGGAGGCTTCTTCGACATCATATCCTTCAAATTCAAGGATGTCGCGCAGGGTACGGCGAATGGGCGTTTCGTCGTCAACAATCAGGATTTTTGCCATGAGGTTATCTGTTATCCGTTATTTGTTATCCGTTGTCAGGGTTGGGAAGCAGGCTTTTTACTAAAAGTTGCCTCGTTTATTTCTGCATTTTTAGAAAAATGCGGCCACAAAGTAAGCGGCTTTCAGACACTTTTCGGGCACACGTTCAAATGATTTTTTATAAAATCTGTGACTTCGGTCCCAAACTGCGTTTTATCTTTGTTTAGATGTTTGATGAATCCGCGATTTGTCATACATTTTTCTAATTCGCTCAAAATCTAAAACTTATGCAAAGTAAATTTTTCTTTCCCGTGTTGTTGCTCCTGCTCTCCGCTTCAGCAGTATCTGCACAATGGAACAACGTAATTGAAACGGAACGTATGATGTCGTTCGGTAGCCGCCCCGCTTTCCGGATGGAATTCCCCAATACCGATGCGGGGCTGGTAGAAGATTTGTGGAAGGATTATGCCAAGAAAAATTTCGGAGCCAAACTGAAAAAAGATAAAAAATCAGGAGAATGGGCTGCCATGGATCTTAAATCGGCCATGATGGGCGATGACAAGTTCTCCATCTACTCTACCGTCGAAAAAACGGACGGCGGATCGGCGCTTACCGTCTGGTTCGATGCCGGCTCCTATTTCGTCAACCGCCGCGACAACCCGGGGCATACGGAAGAAGTCAGCCGCGCCCTGCGCCAGTTTTACATCGATGTACGCCGCGCCGGTATCACCGCCGAGTTGAAAGCCGAGGAAGACAAACTGAAAGACCTCGACAAAAAACAGAAAACCATGCAGCGCGACAGCGACGGCATGCGCAAGGATATCGAGTCCTGGAAGTCGAAAATCGCCAAGGCCGAAGAAGATATTGTGAAAAACGAGCGCGACCAGGAGCAAAATCTGGTCAACCAGGAAGCCCAGCGCCGTGCCATTGAAGCGGTACGCCAGCGACTGAACAATGTGGAAAACGAACGCAACTGAATGCGCCGCCCGCTAAAATTTCGTGCCAGCCTCATCCCGCTTTTTTGTGGGCTCTTGATAATGAACGAGTTGGAGCATTTTGACGGTCAAATCTAAAAAAAATTAATACACTTTTTGTTTTAAAAAAAGCCTGTTTGGAGTACTCCAGACAGGCTTTTTTTGCTGTTCGTACATGATTTCAAAGAAAACGGTCGCTTTTGAAATTAAGCGGTCAAATGGATTGGTTTTGTCCACGCAAAAAGTTTGAGCGCTTCCCAAAAATCAATTGTGCATTTTAAAACATTATTTTTTAATTTTGTGTTTGTTACAATCACATGAAAAACTTTTACACTGTGGAAAATTAACCTCAACTTAATATAAAAACCGGGCAGCCGGAATGCCTTCAACGGCACGTAATAATCTACAATTCAAAGTGTTAAAATATTTTCATTTCTGAAAAACGAAGCTCCGCAAGCATGTGGAAAACGCGAATCCGATGTGTATAACTCAGTAGGTTTTCACAGTTGTCAACACTTATACGGATAGTTCTCCACAGTTTTCCACCATACGGATTGTTTGGAAAGTGAAAATCACCGCACTACGGAGTAGGTTTGTAGCCCCCGCGCAAGAACCAATAAAAAGAAGCCCGAATTCGCACAGACGATCCTTCCCTTCGCACTGACGGCTTCGCACTTCGTACTTAACAACAGTATGGACGAACCAAGCGGCAACGCACAATACAACCAGTCGGGCGGTCAACGCAGACAACGCCCCGCTACCGGCGCCGACAACCTGTCGAACTACGTGTTTGGCAAGGTACAGCCGCAGGCTATCCCGCTGGAAGAAGCGGTGCTCGGTGCGCTTATGCTCGACCGCGATGCACTGCCCATGGTAATGGATTCGCTGCGCCCCGAAAGTTTTTACCTCGAAGCGCACCAGCATATTTACCGCGCTATCATTCGCCTGTTCGAACGTTCCAATCCCGTCGATTTGCTCACCGTGACGGAGGAATTGCGTTCCGGCGGCGAACTCGACAAAGTCGGCGGCCCCTACTACCTCGTCGAACTCAGCAATCGCGTCGCTTCCGCCGCCAATATCGAATACCACGCCCGTATCATCGCCCAGAAACACATTCAGCGCGAACTGATCAGCGTAAGCACCAAAACCATCAAAAATGCTTACGAGGACACCACCGACGTGTTCGATTTGCTGGACGACGCTGAAAAAGGGCTCTTTGCCATTACGCAGAACAACCTCAGCCGCAGTTACGAAAGTATGGGCACGCTCAGCAGTAAGGTGCTGAAAATGATCGAGGAGGTGTCGAAAAAAACGGACGGCCTCACGGGCGTTCCAACAGGCTTCACCGACCTCGACCGCCTCACTTCCGGCTGGCAACCTTCCGACCTTATCATTGTAGCGGCTCGTCCGGGTATGGGTAAAACTTCGTTCGTACTCGCTGTGGCGCTCAATGCTTCCCGCGATTTTAACAAAGGAGTGGCCTTGTTTTCCCTGGAGATGGCGTCCACGCAGCTGGTGCAACGTCTTATTTCCATGGAAGCCGAAATTTCCGGCTCCAAAATGCGAAACGGCAAACTGGAAGACTACGAATGGCAGCAGTTGCAGTCGACCGTGGAAAAACTCAATACCGTCCCTATCTACATCGACGATACGCCGGCGATCAATATTTTCGAACTGCGCGCCAAGTGCCGGCGCCTGAAACAACAGCATGATATTCAACTGGTTATCATCGACTACCTGCAACTGATGACTGGCGGCGGCGAAAGCACCAAAAATGGCAACCGTGAGCAGGAGATTTCCAGTATTTCACGGGCGCTCAAGTCGCTGGCCAAGGAACTACGTGTGCCGGTGATCGCGCTGTCGCAGTTGAGCCGGGCCGTGGAAACGCGGGGCGGAAGCAAGCGGCCTCAATTGAGCGATTTGAGGGAATGCGTTACGGGCGATACGCTCATTGCACTTTGCGACGGCACACGCCGTCCGATTGCTGATTGTGTCGGCGAAAGACTGGACGTATGGACCATCGATACACAAACGCAAAAGATCGTACCCCATCAAACGGACCTGATCTGGGAAGTCGGCCGCAAGCCGGTTTATAAACTTACTACCCAAAGCGGTCGATCGATTCGTGCGAGCGCCGAACACAGGTTGTTGACTTTGGAAGGCTGGAAAATTATTGGCACGATGGAACCCGGTCAGCGTATTGCAGTTCCCAGGAAAAGTGCTGCGCCTGCTCAAGTGCAACAGGCTGAAAGGCTGCACGCGTTTTTGTCTTCAAAAGCCGGCAATACCAATGTGGATACTATTCCGGTAGAAATATTTAACGACATCAAGACCAGAATGAAAGACCAGGGAATTTCCCATCGTCAAATGGCTGAAAAACGGGGAACTTCATATGGCGGGCAAGCACATTTTGCTTTCGCTCCATCGCGCTCGGTTTTGGCCGGTTATGCCGATTTGTTGGATGATAAACACCTGGCTCAACTTGCAGAAAGCGATATTTTCTGGGATACGATAAAAACCATTGAATATGCCGGAGAAGAACCGGTGTACGACCTGAGTGTTCCTGATTACCATGCCTGGATTGCCAACGATATCTTTTCGCACAACTCCGGCGCAATCGAGCAGGATGCAGACATCGTTTCCTTCATCTACCGTCCCGAATATTACCAGATCCTGGAAGATGAAAACGGCCAAAGCCTGAAAGGCGTAGCCGAATACATCATCGCCAAGCACAGGAATGGCGCGCTGGACACCGTCAAACTGAAATTCACCGATAACTTCGCCAAATTCGGCAACCTCGACGATCCGACTTTCGCCGGCCTGTCCGACCCGCTGACAGGGCCGTTCCAGCCCAGCGTGATCACCCGGGGCTCGCGGATGAACGACGAAGACATACCATTTTAGAGAAGTGAGGGGGTGAGAAGTGAGAGGGTGAGAGTCCGTAGATTACACCGCTCCGCCCTTCGCCATGCCCTTCCGTATTCAAGATCGAAGCGGTGTAATCTACGCACTCTCACCTTCTCACCTCTCACCCTCTCACTTCTCTAAAAAATGTGGCAGCAGTTGCTCGACGGCCTATGGGCCACCACCCCGCTTGAATTTATCGCCGTTGTTTTCGGTATCGTCAGCGTCCTGTTGTCGCGGATCGAGCACATCGGCGTGTACCCTACCGGCATCATTAATACTGGTATTTACATTTACCTGAGCCTGATAGCAGGACTGTATGCCGAAGCGAGCGTGAATACCTATTACACCGTGATGAGCGTCATAGGCTGGGTGATGTGGTCGAAGCAGCGGAGCGATGGAGAGAAACTGCACATCTCGGCCTCTACGCCGACAGAATGGCGCAACTCCCTGATTTTCTTTGTTTTGTCTTGGGTCGTGTTGTGGTATATTTTACAGAAATACACCAACAGCACGGTGCCGCTCGCCGACGCATTCGCCTCCGCCACCGCTTATACCGGCATGTGGCTGATGGCGCGCAAAAAACTAGAGAACTGGCTCTGGTGGATCGCGACCAATATCGCGGCTATTCCCTTGTATTTTATCAAAGGGTACGTTTTTACGAGTTTTCAATACCTCGTTTTCCTGGTGCTGGCGGTCATGGGCTGGGTGGAATGGCGGGCGCGGATAAAGGCGAGCAAGAATATTTAACCACAAGGGACACAAAGGGTTAAGTTTTTCCCGCCTGCCCCACCAAATCCCTCGCGATTTCCGCCGCATCTCCGTTCGCATATTCCAGCAGCCGGATATCCGAAGACGGATTGTTTTCCAGTCCGTGCTGATACGTTTTATCATAATAATGCAGGGCAATGCGCGCTGCGGTTGCAAAATCATCGACCGCCAGGGCTTCCAGCGCGGTTTTCACATGCTGCCCGCCGAGTTTTTTATAAATGCGCATAAATGCCGCTTCCAGATCTGACTTGTCCGTAAGCACATAGTCGCGCAGGAGGTTGTCGATACGCGCCGATTCCGGAATTTGAATATTGAACAGGGGCGACTGATGCATATGGTTCCAGAATCCCGGCGGAACATACACCCGCCCGATGCTGCGGCTTTCGTTTTCGATCCACACCCGGCGTTGCGGGTCGAGCATACGGAGCGCCTGAAAAAGGTCGTTTTCGAATTGCTCCACCGTAGGCTGTTCCGGCTCGCCGATGCTGCCGAATGCCGAGCCTTTGTGGTGTGCGATGGCTTCCAGGTCGATGATTTGTTCGCCGAGGCGCGCCAGTTCTTTCAGCACCTGCGTTTTTCCACTGCCGGTACGTCCGCCTACTACCATCAATTGTAAACCGGTATCATCGAAACTTTCCAGCACGTAGCGCCGGAAATTCTTGTACCCGCCCTCCAGCGTTACCACGTCGAAGCCCGCCTGCCGGAACAGCCAGGCCATGCTCCCGCTGCGCTGCCCACCCCGCCAGCAATGCACGGCCAGGCGTCGGTGCGGGGCCAGCGTACGTGCCTCGCGAACAAAGCCGGCCATTTTGGGCCCCACCAGTTCGAGGCCCAGTTCCAGTGCCGCTTCCCGGCTGTTCTGTTTGTAGCAGGTGCCCACCAAAGCGCGTTCCGCATCAGTGAATAAGGGAAAACTCAACGCGCCGGGAATGTGCCCCTGCGCGTATTCGCCCGGAGAACGCACATCCAGCAACACCCGGTCGGAGCAGTGTTGGAGGAATTCGGCGATGTCGAGGCGGAGTGGCATGAGGTGGTTGAGAATGTTGAGAGGTTGAGATTGTTGAGAGGTTGAGAATGTTGAGGGGGGCAAGGTCTATAAGGCTACGCCGCACGTAGCAGGAGGGGAAAATCTACCTTATCCGAGCGGCAAAAACTTTTCCTCCACACTTTCCGGTGTAAAAACCGGCGCTTCGGCGTGCAGGGATTCACCATTCAGGATTTTTTCATACAGTCGCACATAATCTTCAGCCATACGCCGTGCGGAGAAATTCTCCACCGCATAATCCTGGCAGCGTTGCCGGTCATATTGGTCGGCTTCCTTGACGGCCTGAACGAGTTCCGTTTTCTTTCCCGATAAAAAGCCCACTTCCGATTGATAAGCGTCCACGCGGCCATTCCATTTCCGGTCGGGATACAGGTAGGGCTTGCTGCCCAGCAGTTCGGGCAACGACCCATACGGCGTACCGAACACCGGACATCCGAAATACAAGCTTTCGATGATGGCGAGTCCGAACGGCTCGTGCCACAATACCGGGAAAATAAGCCCTTTGGAAGCCTGTAAAATGGCATTTTTACCGTCGCCACCCAACATGCCGTGAAAACGCACCTGCGGGGAAATGGTAATGCGAAGCCCCATGCTGAAATTCACCCGGCTACCGCCGATCACATGCAGCCGCACGCCCGCTTTGTCGGCCACGTCGATGGCGCCGCGCACGTTTTTCACGCGCCAGGCTGCATTTCCGAGGAAGTGAAAATACAGGCGTTTGTTTTGGGTCATCGGCTTGCCGTAGTCGTCGAAGTCGATGCCGTTGTACACAAACACCTCCGCGCCGTGGCGTTTGGCGTGGTTGTGCGACACAAAAACCACGTTTTTCGGAAAGGTTTTAGCGCTGTTGCTGTTGCCGTGTACGGTGGTGATGTGCGGCACCGGCAGGGTTTCATCTATTTCAAAATGGAAATGCGCCAGGTCGGTGTCGGGCGGAATCTGCGCGGCGAAAGGTTTCTTCTCGTCGATCTCGATCACTTTGGCGAACGGGCATTCCGAACCCTTTTTGACGAGGTAGGTCACCGAATGGCCCATTTTACTCAGTTCCTTTCCCAGCCACCAGATGATACGCTCGGTACCTCCGTAGGCATGAACCGGAATGGTTGTGTTATTGGCGATTAAAATTTTCATTGAAAGGGAAATAAGTAATACCGGCGGGAATTTGTCGGATCTTCTGCCGCTTGCCCGGCGGCTTGGTAAGCACCCGTCTTTGTTTGTCGCAAATGTCAACAATCCGATTCACATCCTTGCGGGAATCCGGCAGAAGATTTTTACAAAAAATAATGCGACAATGAACGTACGCGCCGGCATATTCCCGAACTTTGCGCGGAAAAAAGCCTTATGACAGATCCTCAACCATTCAAAAGTCTGGTTACCCAGGAACATCTGGACGAGATTTCGCTCGATAACTTCCAAAAAGAAAAAGCGGACAAAGCCGCTATCGTTAAAGACTGGCTACCCCGATACACGGGTATGCCGCTCGAAAAATTCGGAGACTATATTCTACTGGTCAATTTCGGCGGCTACGTTAAAGCCTTCGCCGACCAGCACGACGTGCCCATCTACGGCTCAGACCGGCCTATGCAGGTGGCTACTGCCGACGGAATTACCATCATCAACTTCGGCATCGGCAGCCCGAATGCGGGCCTGGTCATCGACTTGCTGGAGGCCATTCACCCCAAAGCCGTGTTGTTTCTCGGCAAATGCGGCGGCCTGAAAAACAAAAAGAACCACAACGGCGATTTCATCCTGCCCATCGCCGCTATCCGCGGGGAAGGTACCAGTAATGACTACCTGCCGCCGGAAGTGCCCGCACTGCCCGCTTTCGCCCTGCAAAAAGCGGTATCGACCACCATCCGCGATTACGAACGCGACTACTGGACCGGCGTGGTGTACACGACCAACAAACGCGTGTGGGAACACCGTGAAGACTTCAAAAAGAAACTCCGCGACCTGCGCTGTATCGCCATCGATATGGAAACGGCGACCATCTTCGTCGCCGCATTCAAAAACCAGATGCCCGCCGGTGCACTCCTGCTTGTAAGCGATATGCCGATGACGAAGGAAGGTGTAAAAACTGAAGCCAGCGACAAGGTGGTGACGGCCAATTTCGCGCAAATGCACCTGGCTATTGGCGTGGATTCACTGAAACAGTTAATGAATAAGGGGGAAACGGTGAAGCACCTGCGCTTTTAGAGAAGTGAGAGGGTGAGAAAGTGAGAGGGTGAGAGTCCGTAGATTACACCGCTTCGCTCAAAGTCTTTCAGGAAACTTAAGCGAAGCGGTGTAATCTACGGACTCTCACCCTCTCACTTTCTCACCCTCTCACTTCTCTTAGAACGCCCATCCGTTCGCTTTCAGCAGCGCATCCGCAACCAGGCGGCGTTTTACTTTCACATTCACAGCCGGGTATTTGGTAAAACGTTTCAAACCCATAAGGAACGTTTTCAACAGATCACCGTCGGCAAAGGAAGCCAGGGCGTCGGTGGCATTTTTGGTCATGCGCGCTGTAGCGTCGTGGAAGAATACCTGCAGCATGGCATCGTACACTTCCTGCGGTTGTTCTTTCGGCATGTTGACGAGTTTTTGCACGCGCAGCAGCATCGATTCGGCAGCGTACAGGTCGATCATCATATCGGCGCAGTTCATCAGCACTTCCTGCTCGTCTTTCAGATTCAGTTTTCCGTCCATCTGCATTTTGGCAGCGCCACCGGCTGTCATCAGGATGATTTTTTTGAAATCGGACAGCGCTTTGGTTTCTTCGGCGTAAGCGCCTTCGAGTTTCTCCATGGAAGGCATGGAAGCCAGTTCTTTTTGAACCGCCCAGGCCGGACTCACGATATCGAGTTTACCTTTCAGGGCGCGTTTGAACAACTGATCCACCATCAGCATGCGGTTGATCTCGTTGGTACCTTCGTAAATGCGGTTGATGCGGCTGTCGCGGTAAGCGCGGGCAGCGGAATACTCTTCGCTGAAACCGATACCGCCGTGGATCTGCACGTTTTCGTCGACGCAGTAGTCGGTCACTTCCGAGCCGAGCACTTTCAGAATCGAGCACTCGATGGCGTATTCTTCGGCGGCTTCGAGCATAGCCTGACCATAGGATTGTCCGGCTGCTTCTTCGGCGGCTTTTTTATCCGACATCAGTTGGGAGGTGCGGTAGGCGGCGCTTTCGGCAGCGAAATTGCGGATGGCCATTTCCGCCAGTTTGTATTGAATGGCGCCGAAATGGCCGATAGACTGGCCGAATTGCTGGCGCTCGTTGGCGTAGCGCGTCGCCACGTTGACAACTTCCTTGTTGCCGCCGATACACATAACGCCGAGTTTGTAACGACCGATGTTGAGGGCATTGAAGGCGATAAGGTGACCTTTGCCGATATCGCCGAGTACGTTTTCAGCGGGCACCTGTGCATTTTCAAAAAACACCTGACGGGTGGAAGAACCCTTGATACCGAGTTTGTCTTCTTCAGCGCCGAGCGTGATACCCGGCGTGTGGGCATCTACGATAAAGCCGGTGAATTTGTCGCCGCCGATTTTAGCGAAAACGATGAATACGTCGGCAAAACCGGCATTGGAAATCCACATTTTCTGGCCGTTCAAAACGTAATGCGAACCGTCGGCACTGAGGTCGGCGCGGGTTTTTGCAGCCAGAGCGTCGGAACCGGAGCCCGGCTCGGTGAGGCAATAGGCGGCTTTCAGGTCGCCGGAAACCAGGCCCGGCAGATATTGTTGTTTTTGTTTTTCCGTACCGAAATACAGGATCGGCAACATACCGATACCGGTGTGCGCCGCGAAAGAAACAATGAACGACCCGGCAGGACCAAACACTTCTCCAATGACGGTATTGGTATTGGTATCCATTTCCGTACCGCCGTATACAGCAGGTATGTGCGCGCCCAGCAGACCCAGGTCACCCATTTTTTTCAGCAGCCCGGGCGCCAGTCCCGGCTCCTGTTTTTCGATACGGGCGCGGATCGGGTCGATCTCGTTTTTGATAAAATCGAGCGCCATCTGCTTGACCATCAACTGCTCTTCGTTGAGTTCTTCGGGAATAAATACGTCTTCCGGACGGCTGTCGCGGATCAGGAACTCGCCGCCATTGAGGACGTCCGTTGCTTCAAGTGTTGCTGCCATGGTATATATAAATGGTTTGGATCTGAAAATGAGTGAAGAAGTTTTAGCGAATTTTCGCTGCAAAGATAACGGGCGTTTGAGAAGTTGTCAAGAGCCGGTCGACTTATTTGCAATATATTTAATTCGGGTGTGCTTCCTGCGATCCAAAAGATGGTCTGCAAAACGTAATCGGAGGTCAATTAAATAGGAATGCAGGTGAAGAAAAGCCCCATAAATTTGTTCGGTTCCGCCGTCTGTAGGAATAATTGTAACGCGGACAACGCGGATTTTTGCGGATAAACGCGGATTTTGATGACCTGACGGCCATTTTATTTAACCAAAAAGGCACAAAGACACAACGCGTAGATTACACCATTATATATCCTAAATGGAAGTATAGCGGTGTAATCTACGCGTTGTGTCTTTGTGCCCTTGTGGTAAAAAACAAACCCTGAATGGCCGCAAGGCCATAAAAATCCGCGTTTATCCGCAAAAATCCGCGTAATCCGCGTTGCCATTATTCCTGCGAGCGGCGTAGCCGAACAGAACAGACCCGAAAATTCAACTTCTTTCTTCCCAGATCTGCGCCAGGTGCACGATCGTTTCCGCCGCTTTTTGCATATCCTGCACCGATACCCATTCCTGTTTGGAGTGGAAAGCGTGTTCGCCGGCAAAAAGATTGGGGCATGGCAGGCCCATAAATGAAAGGCGTGAACCGTCGGTACCGCCGCGGATGGAACGTTTGAGAGGCTGCTCGAATCCGCTGCGTTTCAGCGCTTCCATGGCATAGTCGACCACCTGCGGGCGGCGGCGCAGCACCTTACCCATGTTGCGGTATTGTTCGCTGATTTTTACTTCCGCGCGGCTGTTGGGGAAGGGTTTCAGGGCATCGTCGACAATCTTTTGCAGGGTTTTGGCATGGCGCTTCAGGCCGCCTTCCGTGAAATCGCGAATGATCAGTTTGATCGTCGCTTTTTCGATGCCGCCTTCAAAATGAACGGGGTGAATGAATCCCTGCTTCTCTTCGGTGTGTTCCGGACTGAGTTTGTCGGGGAATTTGGCGACGATACGCGCGGCAATTTTCAAAGCGCTTTCCATTTTCCCTTTCGCGAAACCCGGGTGCGCGGACACCCCATAAACGGTCACCACAGCACCGTCGGCACTGAAGGTTTCGTCCTCGATGCTGCCTGCCGTTTCACCGTCGATGGTGTAGCCGAATTTGGCGCCGAGTTTTTTCATATCCGCTTTATCCACGCCGCGGCCGATCTCTTCGTCGGGCGTAAACAGGATACGAATCTTACCGTGCTTCAACTCCTTGTTATTCAGCAGAATATGCGTGGCGTCCATGATGGCCGCGAGGCCTGCCTTGTTGTCGGCGCCGAGCAGCGTGGTGCCGCTTGCGGTAATAATATCGTTGCCGATCTGATGTTTCAGGTCTTCATGTTCGGCCATACGAATGACCACCGAAGTATCGTCGGGCAGCACCAGGTCCTGGCCTTCGTAATTGGGATGGACGATTGGTTTTACGCCCTCCCCGGAACAGTCGGGCGAAGTATCCATATGTGAGCAAAAGCACAAAACGGGCACTTTTTTATCCGTATTGGCCGGGATAGTGGCGTACACGTAACCGTGTTCGTCAAGGTGCGCGTCGCTGATGCCCATGGCAAGCAGTTCTTCCACCAGCACGCGGCCAAGGTCTTTTTGTTTTTCGGTGCTGGGGTAAGTGGGGCTATCCGGATCGCTTTGCGTATCGATTTTTACGTAACGGATAAAGCGGTCTTTGGAAGTGTGGTCGAATTTGGATGCGGACATATCGTTTGACTGATAATTTAAGAATGAATCAGGGTGCGAATGTCTGAAAAATTGCAACGCGGATTACACGGATTGTAAGCGGATTTACGCGGATTTGGTTTGTGGTGGAGGAAAATCTGTTTTACCACAAATCGAATCCGCGTAAATCCGCTTACAATCTGCGTAATCCGCGTTGCAAAATCCGCATTGCATTACTCTCCCGGATTCGCCGTATTGTTCGTATCTCCGATTTTCACCCCGTAAAAATTCCCTGTAGTAAAGTTAGCCTGCAGGTTGAGTATGGAAATACTGCCCACAGGAAGCGCCGGCGAGAACGGATTATTCGGATTGACGAACGTGGTCGTGGCTGGGAAAAAACGCCACGAAGTATTGGCCGGAAAACCCGGATTAAGACCGAGAATGACTTTCCGTATTTCCACGACGTCGAACGTTGTAACGCTGTTGCTGGCGTTTGCGTCGGCGGCAATGATCTTCCAGGGCGAGTCGAAGGATTCCAGTCCGATAATGTGTTTTGACATGAGCACAAGGTCGAAACTGGTCACGCCGTTGTTGTCGAGCGTATCGCGGACAGGCAAAATGCTCAGGTTGCTACCCGAAGGCACGTTGGAGAAAGAATAATTGCCGGCAGCATCTGTCTGAGTAGTGGTGGAAACGGTATTTCCAATCATCACAACCGTTAGATTGGGCATGGGTAGCCCCCAGTGCGTTTGAACGTTGCCGCTGACCGTAAAGGTGGTAGGAGCAGGCGGAATATACCCGTTCTGCGTCATGGCGCCGGTATTCGTCGGGTCGAGCCATTCCTTCAGACGGGTATCTGTGGTGGTTCCCTGGCTGAATGCAAGGTCGAAACGCCCCCAGTAAGTGCTTTGCACGGTACAATTGGCGGGTGTCGCGTTGCCGCCGTGGAGTTCGCCGATGATACGTTTGTTCTGATCGAATAAAGGGCTACCCGAAGAGCCGGGTTCGAAATATCCCTGATCGGGAATAACCAGCCAGTGGGTATTCACCGGGCTGATACCGAATTGGTTGCCCCAGTTGATAGTCTGGCTGAAAATGACGGGCGACTGTAGGTCGACCGATATTTTTTTGATGTCGCCGACCGGATGGTGGATAAATGTGGTAGTGGTAGCCACCGGGTTGGCATTGCGGCTCCAGCCGTTGAAATAAACGTTGTAGTTGGTTGGCAGGCTGGTCATTTTGAGCAGCAGGAAATCCGTTTCCAGTTTGGAAGCGATGCGCTGGCAGCCGAGCACCGATTTCTCCACCGGCTCGCTGGCTGGTGCGTTGCAGTCGGCCGACTCGTAACCGAAATCGAAACGCCACATGGAAAAATCGGGGTTGGTGCCGATAATCTGGCAGTGGTTGGCGCTGAGCACGTAGGGTTCCGGCGTATTGGACGTGTTGGCAATGGTGGTACCGCTGCACCAGCCCAGGCCGTTGCTGAATACCATCAGAATACGCATGATCCCGCGCTTTTCCGTTTGCCAGTTGGCGCCTTGGGTGCAATTCACGTTCAGGTGGCAGGGCTCGGCTTCGCCGAATCCGGTGACACCGGCCACCTGTGCTTCCACCATGGCATTGCGGTCATAGGCATAATCTACGCGGTTGATATGCAGGTGCGACTGCCCGCGCACGCCTGCCGGTTCGCGGCATTCGAGCCAAGCGGTAGCGCCCGGCACAACGCCCAGCAGAAAATTGCCGGAAGGCGACATACTGCGTTCGGTATAAGCGCCGCGTACCCACTTTTTGTCGGCACTGTACACAAATAATTGTGCGCCGGAGGGGAGGTAAAAATCATTGAACAGCAATACGAGCCCCAGCGCCCCCTCCGATTGGATTGCACAGCGCCAGAGGCGGCTACCATCGGGAAGGTCGGTCCAGGCGCCCGCATTTTCCATAGAAACATCGGCGGCAATGGGCGCAGCGAATCGGTTTTGTCCGGGCGTTTCGCTGTCTTCTTTCCAGGCGCGTGCTACGTCCAGTTTGGGAAGCACAACGGGATCGACGGGTTTGCTATTGATAACTGTTTGAATTTCAGGAGAAAATCCGGGCGGTAATCCGCCGTCGCTGATCTGTGCATGAAGGGAAAAGGCGGTCAGGACGACCAGAAGTGTAAATCGGTAGCGCATGGGCGTGGGATAAAGTGGAAAGGTGGATGGTTGATGGGTTTGTGGGTTTATAGGTTTATAGGTTTATAGGTTTATAGGTTTATATTCGGCCACTCGGTAAATTTAGATCTCTCTGTTTACCCGAGCGGCCGAATATAAACCTATAAACACATAAACTCACCAGCCCATCAACTCAAAAAACATAGAAAAAAGCGCGCCAAAAATCCCAAAACCGGCTTTTTACCGACAGATTTATTTATAATGAGAATCATGGGTTAAAACCCGGCTTCGGAGAAGCCCAACCTTTGTGACAAAAAAAAGAGGAGCCCTTGCGGGCCCCTCCGGATTTGATGGGAATGTTTCAGTCGGATCTTCAGAAGATCTTTGACGACACCTTACATTTTAGGCATCAGCACGGTGTCGATGGAGTGGATCACGCCATTGGACTGGTACACATCATACGTGGTGATATTGGCCGTGTTGCCATTCTCGTCTTTTACGACGATGTTGCGCGGGCCGTTCATCATGAACGTAAGCATACCGCCGTTCACCGTTTTGAGGGTTTTGGTGCCTTTTTTGAGCATGGCGCTGATGGCTTTAAAATCGTAACGGCCGGCTACCACGTGGTAAGTAAGTACTTTAGTCAGCGTGGGTTTGCTTTCGGGTTTCAGCAGTGTTTCAACGGTACCGGCGGGCAGGTTTTCAAATGCGTCGTTGACCGGCGCAAATACCGTGAACGGGCCTTTGCCTTGCAGGGTTTCTACGAGGCCCGCTGCTTTTACAGCGGCTACCAGGGTGGTGTGGGCTTTGGAATTCACCGCGTTTTCAACGATGTTTTTCATCGGGTACATCGCTTCTCCGCCAACCATGACGGTTTTCTGTTTCATTTGAGCGTTTACGGAAAGGGCAGCGAGTACGAATGTGAGCACAAGACCTGTGCTTTTCAAAATGGATTGCATGACTGTGTTGATTTAAATGTGGTGTGAATTATTTGTTTCAGGAACACTCACACTTACGGGCGGCGGACCGGATTCGGTTTTCCTGTAAAAAACATTCTGCTGTCTTTCGCCAACAATTCTTTTACAACAGCCTCACATTCAAACATTTAGACTCATCATTTTTATTTTCCCCAAATTCAGGAAAAACACTTCCCCCCCCCCCCCGGCGCAACCCCGCCCGGCAATCAACTAAAATCCTATGTTACTACCGGCGTCCTCGCTCAACCCCTCAACAATCCAAACCCCTCAGCCTCTCAACTTTCTCTAAAACGCAAAACGTGCGGAAACATGGTGCGTAAAGTTCCTGGTGTTCCCGTTTGGGCTGGTGATTTTGTTGGCCACGGTATTCTCATAAATGTATTCGAGAAAAACGGAGTTTTTGGTATTGAAACGGAATTCAAGTCCCGCGCCGCCGCGGTACCCGATGTCGAACGGTTGTGGTTCGATAATGGAAATATTGCCGATAAAGTTTTTACTGCCTTCGCTTTTCAGGGCAAATCCTATTTGCGGACCCGCATATGCAAACGGACGTACTTTCGTCAATGGCAAAGTAAAATGCAAACAAAGCGGCACTTGCAGCCACGTCTGGTCAACATGATAGGCAATGTCATAATTGCCCGACAGTTTTCCGGAATAGGAGCCTTGTTTTCGAATATACAACAACTCCGTTTGAATGGAAATTTTCTCCCGATAGGAGAAGTTCACCCATAATCCGCCTGCAAAAGTTGTAAAGGAAGTCAAATCCGCTGTTCTGCCCGAATCGATGGTTCCGTTGTCGCGGTCATTGTACCTGGATTTATTGAAAGCCACACCAGCACGGATGCCTTTTCTTATGCGAATTCTTGTGCCTTTTTTGAAGGTTTTTGAAGGCTGGAAAGGGTCGATACAGTTGTTATATTTTTCCACTATATCCATTAACTGGCGATCGTTATACTGCACATTATCAGCCTTATTCTGCACTTTAGAACAGTCGGCAAACAATGCTTTCAAAAATCCTTGATAGCGTTTGTCTTCTCTCATTTCCCGATTTACGGCTTTGTCAGGATATTCCCGCTCTAATTTCACAGGCTTTTCATCCTTTTTTTGTGCCAGGTAATAATTCTGGTACTTGTAAAGACTCATCTGGCCATCCACAAGGCAAAGCAGGAACCGGTTTTCGCTGGGCACCGGTTTGAAATAATAACCGTCGTCGTACAACACGGAGCGAACCTGATCGATGGCATAAGTAGTGAAGCCGCTGGCGCCCATCGTCTGAATACTTACCTCCCGGCCAATGTTGGTCCGGTCTTTCAGCATACCGCGCAAGGTGTCGCCATTGGTCAGAACGATATGGCCTTTAGTGACATTAAACACTTGTGAAAAGGAAGACACGGAAAAAGTAAAAGTAAAAAGCAGCAGCAATAAAACGTGTTTTTTCATGGGGCATATGATTTCGAGCATGTTGAGATTTTCATGCAAGGCTGCAATCTTACAACCCTATTTTTATTTTACTAAATTTTCAAAAAAGGCCGAATTGCATGAGAAGGCAACGCGCCCGCATATCACCCATTTCAATTCTTGCAATTTGAGAATGTTGAGCGAAGCCCCTCAACATTCTCAACTGCTCAACCTCTCAACTTTCTCTAAAACGCAAAACGTGCCGACACATGATGCGTAAAATTCTTCGTGTTCCCGTTCGGGCTGGTAATTTTATTAGCCACGTATGTACTTTCATAAATATACTCGAGGAAAACGGAGTTTTTGGCATTAAATCTAAATTCCAGCCCCGCGCCGCCGCGGTAGCCGAGATCGAACGTTCTGGGTTCGACGACCGTAACGTAGTTAAGGAAGTTTATACTGCCCTTACTTTTCAGGGCAAAGCCTATTTGCGGGCCGGCATACAGGAATGGACGAAATTTCGTGAGCGGGAGCGTCAGATGCAGGCAAAAGGGCACCTGCAACCAGCTTTGGTCAAAATCATAGGCGATGTCGTATATACCCGATATTTTTCCCGAATACGTTCCTGCCTTTCGCATGTATAGTAGTTCGGTTTGAATGGAAATTTTCTCCCGATAAGAGAAATTGGCCCAAATGCCGCCTGTAAACGTCGTGCTCGGACTCAGATCGACGGTTCTGCGCGAATTGATCGTTCCGTCGTCGCGGTCGTTGTACCGGGATTTGTTGAATGCGACGCCGGCCCGGACACCTTTTCGGATCCGAATTTTCGAACTTGTTCTATAGGTTTTGGAACGCTGCGTCGGGTCGATGCAATGGTTATAACTTTCCACCAGATCCGTTAACCGGCGATCGTTGAATGGCACTTCATCTACCTTTTTTTGTGCTTTGGCACAATCGGCAAGCAAGGCTTTCAAAAGTCCCTTGTATCGATTGTCTTCTTTCAACTCGCGATCTTTCGCTTCACTTGGATATAACCGCTCCAGTTTTACCGGTTTTCCACCTTTTTTCTGCACCAAATAGTAATCCTGGTATTTGTAAAGGCTCATCGGGCCTTCTGCCAGACAAAGCAGGAACCGGTTTTCGCTGGGTACCGGCGTGAAATAATAACCGTCGTCGTAGAAAACGGAGCGTACCTGATCGATGGTGTAATTGGTGAAATCGCTTTCCCCAGCTACCTGAATGGCTACTTCCCGGCCGATATTGGTACGGTCTTTCAGCATACCGCGCAAGGTGTCGCCATTGGTCAGAACGATGTGGCCTTTCGTGACATTAAACACTTGTGTAAAGGAAGAAACGGAAAAAGAAAAGGTAAAAAGAAGCAGCAATAAAACGTGTTTTTTCATAGGGGGCATATGATTTTACAGGTGAATATGCCACAAAGAAAAATAAAAATGAGCAGCAAATCCCACTCAAGGCGAGAAATGCTGCTCAGGTATACCCGGTTCGGGTCTTCCGAATTGAAAGTGTGGTTGAACGGGTAGTTTTTTCAGATTCTAGTTGCTGCGGCCTGTGCGCCCCATGCCACCGGAACCGTAGTCGTAGTTGTTATCGTCGTCATTGTCGCGGCGGCGGGTGCTGCCTTGCGAGTCTGAGCGCATGGAACGGCTGTTGTCATCATAATCGCGGTTGCGGCTGTTGCTATCCTGCCGGCCCGAAGAGCGGGAAGAACGGTTGTCGTTGTCATTATCCTGCCAGTTGGAAGTGTTCTGACGTCCGGAAGAGCGGTTGCTGTCGTAGCCCTGATTGCGGCTGTCGTCCTGCCAGTTGGAACGGGAAGAGGAGCGGTTATCGTCGTCCTGCCAGCGATTGTTGCTCTGGCGATTGGAGCGATAATCGGAATTGTAGTCGTCGTCTTGTCCCTGCCAGCGGTTGTTGCTGTCCTGGTTGCGGGAAGAAGAGCGGTTGTAATTGTCGTAATCGTTGTTCTGACGATTGCTGTTGTTGTCCCACTGGTTGCCGGAACGGCTGGAGCGGTTGTCGTCGTAGTCGTTATTTTGACGGCGGCTGTTGTTATCCCACTCGGAGCGGGAAGAAGAACGATTGTAGCTGTCGTCGTTATCCTGCCAGCGGCTGTTGTTTTGACGGCCCGAACGTTCATTAGTGCCGTAATTATCGTAGCCATAGTTTTGGCGGTTGTTGCCCTGACCCTGGCTGCCGGAGCGGCTGTAATCGTCGTCGTCATTGCGGCGGCTGTTGCTGCCCTGGTTCTGGCTGCCGAAGGAGCGGGAAGAGCGGCGATCGTCGTAGTCCTGTTCGTTGCGGTTGGAGCGGGAGCGGTTGTAATCGTCGCGCTGATCGTAATTGCGATCATTTTCGCGGCCTTGCATGCTCATACCGGAACGGGAAGAGCGGCGGTCAAAATCATCGTCATTGCGGTTAGAGCGAAATTGGCCGCTGTCGTCGCGCTGATCGTAACGGTCGTCATCTTCATGGCGGCGGGAATTACCGTTGTTGCCATTGCGGGAACCGTAGCGATCATCATCGTCGTCTTCGTGGCGGCGCGACGAACGGCTGTCCATGCTCATGGAGCGGGAAGAAGAACGGCGATCGTCGTCGTCATTTCGGTTGGAGCGGGTTTGGGAGCCCGAGCGGGAGGAGCGGCGGTCATCATCCTCATCTTCATGGCGGGAGCGGCTTTGATTCGTGGTGTCGCTCCCTTTTGTGTTCTTGGTCATTTGTTTACCGGATTTGTTGTTATTAGTGGTGGAAGTTTCGTCTTCGGATTTGGTCGAGGAGGCTTTGGAAGTTTTGGTGGTGCGGCCGGTAGCCGATTTGGATTTGGAGGTGGCTGTTTTATTTCCGGCGGTTTTGCCGGCAGAGGATGATTTCTGGCCCGTTTTGCTGCTGGTAGAAGTTTTGCTGTCTTCTGTTTTGCCTGTGGTGGTGGCAGATTTTGCGCCATTGCCGGTTTGAGAGCCGGATTGCGTTGTGCCCTGGGGCGTCATTTTGCCCGGTTCGTTGGTGCCTGTCATAGAGGTGTTTTTGGTTTGGTTGGTGGTAGTATCCGATCCGGTTCCTCGGGATGATGGCACGTCGATCTCCGGATCTTTAATCGTGGGAATCTTAGTTAAAGACATAAGAGTATGCGATTTAAAAAGGATGAAAGGTTTAAATTGATTGGTTGTGCAGGTAGAGAAAAGGAGGAGAATCAGGTAAGTTTTTCTTTCGCTGCCGTCATTAAATCATAAAATCCATACCGCCTTCGTATGAGTAAAAAACTACTCATAATGCTTTCGTTTTTTGCCGGGAAAGGGGAAAAAGTCGTTCATTTCGTGGAGAGGATTTCCGAAAAGCCCATTGGCATCGTTTTTTGACAATTTTAACAAACAATATAAAAACGCTATGAAATGCCAAAGGCCCGAACATTACATGTTCGGGCCTTCTATTTTTAAAATGAAATTTCAGTTTCGGATTCGTTATTTTTCGATACTGATATCTTTCACCTCATTGTTTCCGTAAAAAACTGGGAAATACATTTGCTCTACCCGTACCGGATTCACAGTAAAATGTCCGGTAAAACGCGCCTCCAGGGGAATCACAAATGTATATTCACCCACCGGCAGGCGCTCGCAAAAAATGGCCGTCTTTTCTTTGAAGTACTCCCGATGCACCTCCGGCCAGCCCTTTTGCAGTTTTTCGCCATATGTGCAACCTGCCGGAATGGGTACCTCGATCATCACGTAATCCGCCCCTTCTTTTACCTGTACACGTACTTCCAGCGCAGCCGATTCACCGTATCGAAGGTATTGAGCGGGCGTTCCATTTGCCAGCAACAAGCGGCTGCTCACTTTGAACAGATCGCTGCGTACAGCGGGCGCAGTCTCCCAGCTTTCCCGGTAGGTTGTCAGGAACAACGGACCGCTGCCCGTTTTCCCAATACGCATGGCAGTGCCCTGTGCCGCGTCTATTTCCATGGAAACGGGAAAAACCCGGATGATGCTGTCATTCACGGATAGTCGTACCGGGCGGAGCGAGTCGCTACCGTCCAGCAAATCCGGCACCAGCCGTTCCAGAATCTGCGCGGTTTCCACGGTGTTGCGCTGCACCGGCCGGCTTTGCAGCCAGTAGCGTTCGATGCCGGAAGTAATGTCTTTCCAGCCGGCAGTGCGGGCAATATCGTATGCCTGTATGGTCTGGACAGCGCGGCGGCTGTACCAGTCCGTTTCACCCTGCCCAAAATACATACCGCCGAACACCGTGCGGTGCAGGTATCTCATCAGTGAATCCCGGACGATTTCCGCACCACATAACTGCCTCATTTTCAATCGATTCAACCGATCCTTCAAGGTCGGTTTTTTCAACGTATCGTAATAAACCAGGAAAGGTGCGCAGTCGACGTTCACCTGGCATTCGCGCAAAAGCAGCAAGGTGGCACTCTGATCGGAAGGGTGCATGGCAGGAAGACGAACCCGAAGGGTCGTAAGTGCACGGTTCAGCCCTTCCGCATTGTATCCGGCCTGCCGGGCTGCAAAAAGTGCCTTTGTTACGTATGCAGTCATCCAGTTGTTGGGCGCACCGTCGGACCACCAGCCCCAGGATCCGTCGGGCAACTGGGCGTTGTTCAGGCGTTTCATACAGGCCTGCACGTCTTTTTCATAACGGAAAGGCTGCTTTCGGAGAGCGTCGATCTTTTTGAGCAGCAACAGGGCTACGAGGCGACTGGCAGTTTGTTCGTTGCATCCGTACGGGTACTTGTACAGATAATCTATGTCGCGCAGCAGCAGGTCGAGCGGATTGATTTCGGCATGGAGCGTCACGGGCGCGGCGCCTGCCGGAAATTCCAGTAAAAAACTGGTATCTCTGTCCAGCGCAACAAACAGTCCTTCGGTTTTCAACATTCCCACAGGCAGCACCGGAATTTTACGCTCCTCACCGTCGCTGACGTTCCCCTCGCGCATGTCATACACGACGGTAGCGGAATCGGTTTCGGCAGTTATTTCCATGGGAAAATACTCCGACGCGCCCTGGAGCAGCCGCAGGCGATGTTCACGTAACACCTTGCCATTCAATAAAAAACGGGTGAAAACCGATACCGAATCCTTGCCCCGGTGCACAATGCGGCCCGAAACATCAAAACGGTCGCCAGCTACGGCAAACCGAGGCAGCGCCAGTTGCGCGGTGGTCGGCTTGAATGCGCGGGTACGGGTAGTGCCCGTGCCTGCGCGTCCTTTTGTGTCGGTGGCGATGGCGTAAGCATCCCAGGTGGTCAGGTCGTCGGGGAATTTTGCCTGAAAAACAGCCACACCCTGCGCGTCGGTCGTCAGGTGCGGTTGCCAGTAAGCATTGTCCTTGAAAGCAGAACGTACTTGCGGCGGGGCTGCAAATTCCTCCGTACCCTGCACGGGAGGCACAGCACCCTGCACCCGGATGCCGTCGATGTAATAATTCGTTGCGGTAGACCGCGAACCTTTGATATTGACGTCTCCGCCATCGAGGGCAACTATACCTGCTACTTTCCCGGTCAGTAAGGAATGTGCCGCCATGCCATACCCTGTAACAACAACTTCCAGTAGCGATGCACCTTCCGTTAATACACAATCGACATACTTCACACCTGTTCCCGCCAGGATATCTGTGGTTTGATACGTGGTATAACCGGTGTAGGATACTTCAATGGTATACGTTCCCGGATCTACATCTACGCGGTAATGCCCATCTATGTCTGTTACCACACCTGCTACGATTTCGTTGGCCTGAATAATTTTTACTGAAGCCCCGATCAAAGGTTCGCCCGCGTTGTCCGTAATACGGCCTTCCAGAACGGCCCCGGAGGCGCCCCGTATTCTATACTGCATCGGCTGATATCCCAAAGACTGTCTTTCATTTGTCAAAATGGGTTGAAAAATGCGTTCGAAACGTTCGTCTTTGGATGCCGGGCGGAATACCCGGTCGGAAAGGTTCAGACACAGCATGGTGTCGCGGCGTATCCACACGTCCTGTTCATACATGGCGCCGTTGTGGGTATAAAGCACGAGGTGGTGCAGGCCGGGGTTGAGTCCGAAAAAATTCGTGGTACCCGGTGAATAAAGCCCCATAACTGTATCTTTTTGCAACACAATGCCTGTGAGAACGCTGTCTTTTTTATAGTAATAAATACGCAACGAGCCCTTGCCAGGCTGGTCCGCATCAGGCGTTGTGAAATTATATTTCCGCGCGGCCGGAACAATGTGTCGTGGCCCCCAGGCCAGATCGAACATGGATTTGGCGGCACCCGTTCTCGGCAACCTGCCCGAAATCTGCATCCATTTGGAGGCATACAAGCGCTCCCGCTGGGGCAGCACCTCGTACTCGAACCCGGATTCGAACGGAAAACGTGTAATAAAACCACCCGGCAACACCCCGTTGATGAGTCCGCCGTGGTAAAACGGTCCGATAATATGATATGGATTTGCGCGGTTACCGACGAGGTGAATGCTGCCGGCATCCTGCCAGAAGTAGCGCATGGAATAATCCGGCCCGTTGCGCAGCAGCAACATGGACCGTTGAACGGTGGTCCGTTCGAAGTAGTTCAGACTGTCGGGGCGCTGCTCCCAGCGGATGCGGGCGTGGTCGAACGTTGCTCCCGGCGCTTTCAAAGGCGCCCACTTGCCGTTCCAGCCCAGTCCGGAAATTGACAACGTGTATTTTTTTCCGGGCTCCAGGTAAATACTGTCGATCTGGTACTCGCCCTTTCGCGTCCGGATGCGCAAGGAATTGTAACCTTTTTCCGCATAAAAACTGTAAGGTTGTCCGTCGGTGGCGCCGTGGTAATAGGCGAGACGCTGGTTCAGAAAGAGCAGGTAAACGCGTAGTTCCTGAAACTCCTCGATGACGAACGGCGCTATCTGGGGTTTCTGTAAGTAAAGCGAATCTGCGTTGTTGGGAATACCCGGCCAGATACGTGTTTCCACTTTTGGAAATTGCCGCGACAAAGCCTTTTCAATGTCTGAAACGAGGGCAAGTACCGGAGGCATTTTTTTCCCGGCATCAGACCCGATGCGCCTCAATTGATAATAAGGAATGGTGTCCAGATGCAGATGCTCGTACCAGTTTTCCGTAAGTGGCAGTTTCCAGTTTTCTTCGCCCAGCAGGTTGACTTCAAACGGGTTATCCGGCGGCGGCCGGCGGGATTTATACCGAATGTCCGGCGACCTGTAAGGTTTGTTACCTGCAAACAGGGAATTGTAGGCACCGGCCGTGAGGCTGGCACCCCGGAGCGGTTTTTTCCGGAAATCCTTCACGTGCACCTTTACCTGTACCTGTTCGCCGGGAAGCACCGTTTCGGGTTGCTCCACGGTAACGTCCAGTTGGTTTTTATACAGCAATATGCGGGTAGTCAGTTCCTCCTGCATGCCGCCCCACAGGAATGCAAATTGAGCATTCCATTCGTATTCGCGCGCGGCAGGGATTTTCATCGTCCACGACGAATCGGTCACCACGCCTTTTTCCCAATCCTGTTTGCCGCGCCAGATGCGGTATTGCACCGGGACAAGGTGCGGGTTTTGCAGTTCGAATACCACGGTATCTTCTGTTCTGTAAGAAAACGCCGTTACACCGTGCTTGCCGAACACGGCATCAGCCATATTGATGTACAGGTATTCTTCGCCCGACCGGGCGATATATGCACTCACTTCGGGGTGGATGCGCACCCGATAAGGCAGGGCTACGGGATGGGAACTGGACGGCAACGTATTGAAGTATTCCTCCCATTGCACAACTTTGGGCCTGGTTTGCGGATCTTTCCAGTCGACGTACAACCAGCCGCGCTCCATGCGGGCTTCGAAATGTGGAACACGCCGGTCGACTTGTGAAGTCAGGCTTTTTTGCTGTAATTCTCCGGCGCTGTTTATAAAATAAATGTCGGTCTGTAAGGTGAGATTGGCAGCCGGAAGGTATTGATCCGGTATATGCAGGTCCGTTTTCCCGTCGACGGACAAGGCGCCTTCCGTTTGCCAGAGCGTATCGGGCACCAGCACCTCTTTCCCGTAAAACGCCTCCGCATACGTATTTTTGACCACCAGTTTGTAGCGGCCGTCGCTCATCGGTTGCCCGGTAGCATCGGTGGCGCTCAGGTGAAAAACGATGCTGTCGCCCCCCAAGTAGGAATCTTTGTCCTGCGTAAAGGTGTACTTCGCTTCATCCAGCACGTAATCTTCGTAATAAACAGAGCCTCCTACATTGCCTGCATTGGGCCTGAACTTACTTAACAAGCCGCGTTTGCGGGGTTTGGGATTAGAAAAGGAAAAAAAATAACTGCGGTCTATTTCCATCGAATCGCCCCACACCATTTGCCAGGTAAATACGCCGGGGGCCAGCGGCGCGAGGGTGCGTTTGGGAGGATTCCACCCGCCGGAAGCCTGGTATGCCTTCAGATCGACCGGTTTGTTCCAGGGTTTGTTTTTGTAGTCGGTTATCCAGGCTTTTACTTTCAGCGTATCGCCGGGCCGGTATTTGGGCTGTGAAAAAGCGACGTATCCTTTCCACATTTCCTTTCGGTTCCATTTGTTTTGCTTGCGGTAACTGGGAAATTCATGGTAGCGCAGGCGGTTTTGCATGTTCCTGGCGTAGTACCTGGTGTTTTTCAGGATATTCCAGGGCACTGCTACTACCCTGCCGACCGGCGTGACGGCAAAATGCTGCCAATGGTAGTTCCGCAGCGAGGCATCGTCTTCCACTTCAATTTTATAAAAGGACGTATGCCCCAACGCCTTTACTTCCAGAATACGCTCTTGCCTGGGCCGGGCAATGCAGTAGGCCTGCATTTTTTCGTCGAAACGGATCTTACGGCCGTTCATGGTTATCCGGGCATCGGAAATTCTCCGGCCTTCGGTGTCTGTCAGAACGAACATCAGGCCGCGCCGGGTGGGTAGCACGTTCAGTTGAAAACTGTTCCGTTCGAATGCGGAAACATACACGGATTCCTGCTGGCCGGTAACATACAGGTAATGCCCGGGCGGCAGGTTTTCCCGCAACAGCGTGTCGCTGAATCCGAGCAGGGTATGCAGCCAGGTGGAATCGAAGGGCGCTCTGTCTGCCAGTGCGGCACGCGCTTCATGGTCGTCGATACGGTAAATTTCCCCGTATTTGCTGAACGTTTGGGTGTTTTGAGCGGAAAGGGTGGCGGCAAGCAGCCACAGAAAAGTGAAAATGGCCGGTTTTTTCATGACAGGTTTCAGATTACAATATTTCTGGCGATCCGGTTCAGGAGGAATACAAGTCATCAGATGACTCTGAGTCATCTGATGACTTGTATTCCTCCTGAACCGGATCGCCAGAAATATACCGTTTTCACTAGTAAAAATACCTGCCAAATGTATGGAAAGGTATTTTGTTAGTGCCGACCGGGCGCAGGAATGTGTAAAAGCGATCAGCCGTTTACTGAAAAGGGTTCTGAATGTCCGGGTTGTGGATAAAGGTTGTATCCGTCAGGGTATGCAAAAACTTGATCACCGATTTTTTCTGGCTGTTCGTGAGGCCCGAATACTGGAAAACGTTGCCGCCGATCGGGAAACCGAGTTGGCGAATAAACGGATCTTCGTTGGACACGCCGAAGCCATTGCCGTTGTAATGATCCACCACCTGTTCGAGGGTAGTGAAACGCCCGTCGTGCATGTAGGGCGCGCTGAGAGCGATATTGCGCAGGGTAGGTGCGCGGAATTTGCCAAAATCCGTCGGGTTTTTGCTCACCTCGCCCCGGCCTTTGTCGGGAAAATCGTTCAGACTGGCTACGCTGTCGAGGCCGTTGTTAAAATAGTTATTCCCGGAAAGCGTGATGCCGCCATGGCAGTGAAAACACTGGGCATCGGGCAAATTGACGTCCTGTCCTTCGTCAAAAAACATGAGTTTCCCGTCGAGTTCCTGGTCGTCCAGCGCATCGGGATTGCCGAGTACGTATTCATCGTACCGGGAAGTGCCGCTGCTGATCAGGATGCGTTCGAATTGCGCGAGGGCCTTGGCAGCCAGTTCCTTTGTGATTTCGCAGCAGTTCCCGATCCCGAACGCCTTGCGGAAAAGTTCGGGGTACTCCGGGTGTTGCTTGAGTTGTTCCACCACGTTAGCCCAGGTGTGGTGCATTTCGATGGGATCTTCCACGGGTTTGAGGGCCTGGTCTTCGAGTGTCAGGGCACGTCCGTCCCAGAAAAGGCCGTTGTTCGCATAGGCGACATTCAGCAGCGACATGGCGCTGCGCCGGCCGGAAACACCGTCGATACCTTTTGAAACAGCCTTGTTATCGGTAAAATTGCCCTGCGGCAAATGGCACGAAGAACACGACATGGTGCTGTCGGCCGACAAAATGGGGTCGTAAAACAACCGACGGCCCAGTTGCACCCCTTCCGCCGTCATCGGGTTGTCGGCCGGAACGGGTATTTGCGGGAAATGCGCGGGTTTGAGAATGGTATACGGTGTAGGGTTGTATGAAAAACCCGTCAGGTCGCAACCGCTATCGCACGTATTGTGGTCTTTGCATTGCGCAAGAAAAAGCACCGTCGCTCCGAACAGGAGCCCCAGAAAATAAATTCGATTAATTTTTCCCTTCATTTTTTACTTGACAGAAGTGGCGTTGGCAAAATTGTCCATCACTTTCATGCCGAGGGTAATGTTGCTCGCGCTGTGCGAGGTGTTACGGTTATTCGCATCCGTAAGATCAAGTAAAACACCGTTGATGGTGAATAGTTTTTTCAGGTCGAACTCCACCGTCAGTGCACCATTGCTGCCTGTCACCGGAACGTCAGTATTGAAGGAGGCGGTACGGTAAACGGCATCCGAACCGCAGTGGTACGTGAGCGTGCTTTCCGGGTCGCCTGCGCCGTCGAGGTCGTAGAGGCCCTGCACTTTCGTAAATATGTAACTCTGCCAGCCCGACCAGTACTCATTTTCGCGGTAAAGCGGGTGTGTGGGGGCGTAATCGCTCGGTTTTTTTGCATTCAGGTCGGAGCGTACGCCGTAGCCGAGTTTCAGCGCCGTGTAATCACCTGCCGGAACAGTATACTGAAACTTCACCTCCACAGCTTTGTTGTCGGTCGCCAGGTCGGGGGTGAAATCTACCCATTCGATATCCGACAGCCGTTGTTCACCACCATCTTTTTTCACCAGAATAAGGTCGGAAAGGAAGGTATTGAACTTGTTCATCTGAACCGTGCGGTCGCCGTACGGGTAGTTTTTATATTTTTCAAGCGCCGCGCCGTCATAGGTGGCTTTGAACGTCAGGGTAAAATTCTTTTCCGTTTGTGGTTCATCCTTGTCACACGAGGAAAAAAATGCGAGTGAAATGCCGAACAGAAAAAGGTGGAGAAATTTCATGGATGCTGATTTTACTGTGTAACGCTCAAAGCGCCCTGCAAGTTGGATACGATCTGCGATTTCCATGCAGAAATGTCGCCGGTTGTCCAATCGATACCCTCCAGCAGTTTTTTATGGTCCACGTCGAGTATAATGTTGAAATCATAACCTGTTTCATGTTTAAACGTACCCGTCGCGCTGAACACGGCGTTGTTCAGGTCGGCTTTTTTCAGAGAAATAGTATCGGGCACGGTGCCTGCAAAGGTATCGCGCGCCACCACCACCTGCAAAAAAACGAAACCTTCCGTTCGTCCGTGCCACAGACTGTCTGCCTGTGTGCGCAAGGGGTGACCGGCCGGAGCGCGGGAAGGAATTACACGCTGGGCATTGTCGTCGAGGCCCAGGCGAAACTGAATTTTGTCGAAAATGCCATCGTTGCGAAACGAACCCGCCACATTGATCAACGGTACCCGGCGCACCAGTATAAAATCGTCGGTAAATATTTCGCGCAGCGTGTCGTTGCCGACCTGGCTAAAGGTGTAAAGTCCGGCGGTGTCGCTTACCACATATTCTGTTCCGTTCTGAAACAACTGAAAATCAGACAGATAGAAGGATACGTTTTTCAAAATGAAAGGGTGCCCGTCGGAGGCAACGTACACATTGTTTTCAATGTACAACTGTGTATCGTAATGCTGCGAAACGCCTATCTGTAAATCTGGATAGGTACAGCAGTCGCAATCCTTGTCGGCCGAAGCATCGAAATTGGTGGCAGCGATATCCTGGCAGCCTTCCTGCGGTTCGTAACAGGCTACCAGCGAGCAGGTAAAGAGTAGGAAAAAAGCCGTTTTTAAAAGGCTTTTACCACCCGGTGATGGTACGAAGTACACAAAGAAACCCATCGCAGCCCGGGGCGCTGTCTGCCAACCTCGCAGATGAAAAAAACCGCTGCTTTGCGACTGTTGTTTCATGGTATGTAGTTTCTGGTGCCGGTTATTTTTCCACCTGTTTCCAATCGTAATTATGGGGCAAAATTCACAACTCACTATTCACAACTCACTATTCACAACTCACTATTCACAACTCACCCAGCCATTTCCTTCATCATCTGCTTAATGATCTGTTTCACCTGCGATGAAAACTCGCGTTCCTGAATCCAGATGCCGTAGTTGCGCTCTTTTTTCAGCACTTCTTTTACAGGTTGCCCCATGTATTTCCCGAAATTGAACACCACCACCCCGTCGGGCTGCACGCGCAGTTTTTGGGTAGCGTCGAGGAAATTCAGGTCGTTGGTGAATTCGTGAATCGCCTGCATGTCGTTTTTGATAGGCGCCGGAATAATGCCGCCGTCTTCGTCCCACAGATCCTTACCTTCATATGCGCGCAACTGCCCCTTGAACACGGCAATCGTCGCTTTCACGTCGGCCAGGGCGTCATGCGCATCTTCCAGTTCGCGCTGGCAATACAGGCGATAGGCGGCTTTCAGCGTACGCGGTTCCATCTTGTAGAAGATACGCTGTACGTCGATCAAACGCCGCTTGTTCACCTCGAATTCTTTTCCCACGCGTGCAAATTCCTCCATCAGCATAGGCACGTCGAAGCGGTTGGAATTGTAACCTGCCAGGTCCGAATTGCCGATAAAATCCCAGATTTTATCCGCTACCTGCGCAAAAGTAGGTTTGTTGGCCAGGTCTTTCGGCGTAATACCGTGTATCTGCATCGATTCTTCCGAGATTGGAATACCCGGATTGATGAGCATGGACAGTTCTTCCGGCGGCTGCCCGCTTTTAAACAACTTCACCAGCGCAATCTGGACGATGCGGTCGCGAATGACGTTCAAACCCGTGGTTTCGACGTCGAAGAATACCAGGTCGCGGGTGAGGTTGATGTGCAGGTCTTCCATGTTAGTTATTCGTTATTGGTTATTAGTTATTCGTTATTGGCATCTGTTATTATTCTCCGGCTTACCGGAAATGGATCTTAGATCAAATCGGTTTTCAGCCTGGAAAACCCTAATAACCAATAACCAATAACCTCATTGCTGCTGCGCCTCGTTATCCAGCAAATTCTCGTCCAGCAAACCGCGTTTACTAGCCGTTTCGCTGTAGCCGTGGAGTTGAACGGGGCTTTTGGCTTTCCGCATGCGGATGTTGAGAAATTCCACAAAAAGCGAAAAGAAAATAGCGAAATACAGGTATCCTTTCGGTACGGCGCCTTCGGTGAAATGCCCCAGGTGCGCGGCTTCGGCGATGAGCGAAAAACCGATCAGGATCAGGAACGACAGCCCCAGCATCTGGATGGTCGGGTGTTGATTAACGAACTTGCTGACCGGGCCGGAAAACAGCATCATCACCAGCACAGAGGCAACCACGGCGATAATCATGATGATAATATCGTTGGAAAGCCCCACGGCTGTCAGAATGGAGTCGAACGAAAACACCACGTTGATGAGCGTAATCTGGACAATAACGGCGCTCAAAGCGGCAGCGGCCTTACCGCCGGGATCATCGCTCTCGTCCGGACTTTCCAGTTTGTGGTGGATTTCCGACGTGGCTTTATACAGCAAAAACACACCGCCCAGAAACAGGATCAGGCCCTGCCCGGTTACGCCGCCGTGCAGCCCAAGGAAATTGATCTCGAACAGCGGCGCTTTCATGCCGATGATCCAGGTAAGTCCGAACAGCAAAACAATCCGCAGGCCCATAGCCAGCAAAAGACCGATGTTGCGGGCTTTGGGCTGGTCGGCTTCGGGCAGTTTGGCCGATACGATGGACAGAAAAATAATATTGTCGACCCCCAGTACGATTTCCAGAAAGGTTAGCGTCAGCAAACTAATCCACACCTCGCCGGAGGCAAAATCGGGCATTGTTAAAAGAAACATCGAATAATTAAGTTGGTTATGAACGTATCAGAAGTTAATAATAACAATTGACTGTCAATTGTTTAGGGTAGAAATGAATTCTTTTTTCATTTACAGCCCTGGCAAATACGTTTGTTAAATCGGGGCAAGATTACGGTTTTCCGCTCAATTGTCCGCGCAGGTTATCGACAAAGCAAAGCGTTCGCTTGACGACATTTGAGCAGGTTCACGATGTACGTATGCGGAGTTTCGCTTGAAAGGGGCTTAAATTTGCCGTACATCCGCTACCTGCCCTGTTGCTAAGACGCATTGTCTTTCTTCGTTTTTATCACCATTTGACACCATCGACATGAAAAAACTACTCATTACGTTTGTACTGGGCCTCGGTTGCCTGTTCGCCAATGCCCAAAACACGGTCAAAAGATACGTGTTGCTCGAACATTTCACCAACTCGCCCTGTAGTATCTGCGCCAGTAGAAACCCCGCATTTTACAGTCTTATTCAAATGCATCCGCAGGATGTACACCACATTGCCTACCATCCGGCATTCCCTTACAACAGTTGTATTTTTTACCAGGCTAATACGACCGAAAACAGCGCCCGCACCAGTTTTTACGGTATCAACGGTACGCCGCGGGTGGTGCTTAACGGCACACTCGTGAACGCGGGCAGTCAGTTGCTGCCTGCTGCCACGCTCAATGCGGCTATTCCCAACACCAGCCCGGTACACTTGCAGGTGACCGAAACCAGCGGAACAGACCGCACAGCAACCGTCCAGATCTTTACCCACAGCACTGTGCCGGCCGGCAACTATAAACTGTACCTGGCCGTGGTGGAAAAAGACGTAGACTATACGGCGCCCGTCACCGGCGCTACCGAGCACTACGACGTGTTCCGCGACATGCTGCCGGGCACCGACGGCTTGCCGGTAACGCTCGCCGCACCCGGCGGCAGCATCACGCAGACATTTACGTATTCCGTCGCTTCCGGCTGGAATGCCGCGCAGATTTACGTGGTGGCTTTCCTGCAAAACGCCGATACCAAAGAAGTGCTGAACAGCGGCACGAAATTCGATCCGCTGGTGGTGGCTACCGGCGAACCGCGGGCGCAAAGCATTTCAATACAGCCCAATCCGGTACATGAAACAGCCGTGGCTTATCTGGGCGATGACCGGGCCGAAGCGCTGGAAGTGTTCGACCTCGGCGGGCGGCGTGTGTCCGTTTCTTTTGAAAATCAAGAGGTTGGAGCGGTGTCGTTTTCGCTGCGCGAGGTTCCGAAAGGGATTTACGTAGTCAAAATTACGGGCCGGAAAGGCGTTTATACGGCGAAGGTGGTGAAGGAGTAAACGTATCTCTCCCGCCTTTTTTTCATTTAACCACAAGGGCACAAAGACACAAAGCGCGATCTCGCCTTGTGACTTTGTGCCCTTGTGGTTAAATGAAAAAATAAAAGTCCTTTCTCACTTTACCCTTCGCATTATCCCATAAAAAGGAAAAATGCAAGCCACAGAAAGGGGTTTGTAAAATTTTAGCCAAATTCATTTTTGTTTAACTATTTAAAGCAATAATCTAAACAACATTAAACAATCATGGTTAGAAAAGGCATTTTAAACCAATCATCACAAACCAATTCCTTTTTTAAACATGAAAAATCTACTTGTCACGATGCTGTTGATGCTGCTGTCAACAGCTACAGTGCTGGCCCAAACAGCGCGAGTTCAGATTATTCACAATGCGCCCGACCCAACAGTCGACGTGTATGTGAACGGTGTGAACACCTTTGACGACTTTGCCTTCCGAACGGCAACAGGTTTCCTTACACTCCCGGCGGGCATTCAACTCTCCATCGGAGTTGCGCCTGCTTCCAGCACTTCCGTCAGCGACGTACTGTTTAATTTTGATGTCACTTTTGAAAACGGTAAAACGTATGTCGTAACGGCTTCGGGTATTGTTTTCGACCAGGATACGCCCTTTACGCTGATTACTGATGCCAACGGCAGGGAGGCTTCGGCAGGACCATCTATCGTCGATTTGTCCGTACTACATGGCGCTCCCGACGCACCGGCTGTTGATGTGGCTGTTCGTACGGTGGGCAACATCGTCACCGACTTGTCTTACGGCGAGTTCACCCCGTATCTGAGCGTGGCGCCGGGCGATTATTTCCTGGATGTAAAACCGGCCGGCAGCAGTACGATTCTCGCAACCTACCGCGCCGACCTGACGGGCGCCGGCGGCCAGGCCCTGAAAGTGATGGCCAGCGGACTGCTCGGCTCGGGAACATTCGGTTTGTATGCGGTTTTTGCTGACGGCACAGTAGCAGCCCTTCCGGCGAGCCCGGTTGCGCGCGTTCAACTGATCCATAATTCGCCTGATCCGGCGGCCTCGATTGTAGACGTGTATAAAAATGGCAACCTATATGCCAATGACGTGCCTTTCCGCGGCGCGAAAGCATTTGAATTCGTTCCGGCAGGTGTTCCGATGAATATCGGTATTGCCCCCGCAAACAGCACTTCCGTAAACGATACGATCAAAAATTTTAACTACACTTTTGAAAACGGCAAAACGTATGTAGTGTCGGTAATCGGCCTCACTGGAAGTACCGCCACGCCACTTGCCCTCAATATCAACGACCTGGGCCGGGAAGCCGCAGCGAATCCCGCACAAGTCGACGTGGCTGTGCTGCACGGTTCGCCTGATGCGCCTGCCGTCGACGTCGATGCGGTATACGTTGCCAACAATCTGATTCCCAACCTGGCCTATGGAACTTCTACCGGCTATATCGGCCTGACGCCCGATGTGTATGACCTGGCCGTTCGCCCTGCGGGTAACCCGACGGTTGTCGTGGCCACTTTCCGTGCCGACCTGAGTGGACTGGCCGGTGGTGCAGCGTATGTTTTTGCCAGCGGATTGCTGACTGGTACCCCTGGGTTCGGATTGTTCGCTGCGCTGGCCAACGGAACAGTGATCGCACTGCCGCTCGCGCCTGCACCTGCCCGCGTTCAGATCGTACACAATGCCGTTGCTCCTACCGTAGACGTGTATGTGGCAAACACGCTGCTGGCCGATAATTTTGTTTTCCGGACAGCCACACCCTTCATCGACGTAGCCGCCGACCGGTCGTTGAATATCGGGATTGCACTCGACAACAGCACGTCGGCAGCCGATGCGCTGGCTACCATTCCGGTCACTTTTGAAAGCGGCAAAACGTACGTCGTATTCGCTTCCGGCATTTTCGCCGGCAACCCGGGCTTCGAACTGCTGGCTTTTGAAGGCCGTGAAGCAAATGCCGCTTCCGGACAGTTCGATGTGGCGGTGTTGCATGGCTCGCCCGATGCCCCGGCCGTCGACGTAGATGCAGTGTACGTAGCCGACGACCTGATCGACAACCTGGAATACGGTTCCGCTACCGCTTATAGTTCTTTACCTACGGGCATTTACGATCTGGCGGTGCGTGCGCACGACAACCCTGCCGTACTTGCTACTTTCCGCGCCAACCTGGGCAGCGAAGGTGCCGCGTTTGTTTTCGCCAGCGGATTGCTGGGTGGCACTCCTGCTTTCGGGTTGTATGCGGTATTCCCCGACGGTACGGTAGCGGCGCTTCCGGCCTCTCCTACTGCCCGCCTTCAGGTGATTCACAACTCACCCGACCCGACGGTGGATGTGTACGTGGGCAATACCCGCCTGATCGATAATTTTGCCTTCCGCACGGCTACGCCGTTTGTAACTGTCCTGGCTGACCGGCCGCTTTCTGTCGGTGTAGCGCTGGATAACAGCGGCAGTGCAGCCGATGCCATCGCAACATTTCCGGTAACCCTGCCGGAAGGCGGCACTTTTGTGGCATATGCCAGCGGTGTCGTAGGCCAGACGCCTGCTTTCGATTTGATTGCAGTAGAAGGCCGGGAAAGTGCTGTGGATGTAAGCAAAGTGGAACTTTCCGTTTTCCACGGCTCGCCCGATGCCCCTGCGGTGGATGTGGATGCGGTGCTTGTGGCCGCCGACCTGATCGATAACCTGGCGTACGGTAATTCGACGGGATATGTAGCACTTCCGCCTGCCGTATATGACCTGGCGATTCGTGCACACGACAACCCGAACGTGGTGGCCACCTTCCGCGCCGACATTAGCAGTCTGACCGGTGGCGCCGCACAGGTATTCGCCAGCGGATTCCTGGCCTCCGCACCTGCTTTCGGTATTTACGTTGCCCTGCCTGACGGAACGGTGTTCCCGCTTCCACTGTCACCCGCACCGGCACGTGTACAAATCATTCACGACGCCATAGCGCCGACCGTCGACGTATACGCAGACAATACTCTGCTGATCGACAACTTTGAATTCCGCACAGCCACGCCGTTTGTAGACGTACCTGCGGAACGCCCGGTAAACATCGGTGTAGCAGGCGGCAACAGCAGCAGTCCGGAAGATGCGCTGGCCAATTTCCCGCTTACCCTCGAATCGGGTCGCGCCTACGTAGTAGTAGCGGGCGGCGTACTGGCAGGCAGCCCCGGTTTCAACCTGTTTATCAATGAAAATGCGCGTGAGGCGGCACAGAATCCGGCCAATGTGGAGTTTGCCGTATTCCACGGTTCTCCGGATGCAGGCCCGGTAGACGTGCGCCTGTCCAACGGACCGACCTTGTTCGAGGACATCACTTTCGGTAATTTCACTGATTACCTGAGTGTTCCACCGGCTGAATATTTCGTAGACGTAACGCCTGGCGATGCACCCAACGATCCGTTTGCGGAGTACCGGGCCAACCTCAATGGTACGGCGGGCGTTGCCGCTACCCTCTTTGCTTCGGGATACCGCGACGGTACAGCTCCTTCTTTCGAAGTATGGGCAGCCCTGCCCAACGGCGTCACTTTCCCGCTGGAAGATGCCGTAAGCGTCAACGAACTGGATGCCACACTGGATAACCTGCGCCTGTCGCCCAACCCGGCAAAAGACGAAGTGCTGGTACAATTCAACCTGAACGCTTCCGAAAACCTCCGCTATGCCGTGCGCGATCTGACCGGCCGGCTGGTACAGGAAGGCGATATGGGTGCTGTCAGTGGCTCGTTCAGCCTCGAAGTAAACCTGGAAACGCTGGTAACGGGCATGTACCAACTGGAAATCCGCTCCGATGCGGGCGTGAAAACGGCAAAATTTGTAGTTCAGAAATAAGGGTGTGTTCGGGCTCCGAACATACTTCAGGAATTAGTCTTAAATGAGTACGGCGCGGCCGGGTACGCAGGTATCTGGTCGTGCCTTTTTTATGTTTTACGTTTACTGACGGGTTTACGTTTACTAAACCTTCAAGGTTTTAGTAAACGTGACGAAACCTGAGGAGTCAGTTAAAATACAGGCAGCATTTCAAAAACAAACGGCATCTTTTTCAATTAAAAAGACAAGGATATGAAACCCCGTTTTTACGCACTCTTAATTTGCATAGTTTTCATTGCCTGTAAAAAAGAACCCGCACCAGTGTTGCCCGGGCCGTCCGCCAACCACTGGGGAGTCGCTGACGCCCTTCAAAATGGAATTCCCTGGAAAGCAAATCCGCTTTGCTCGTGGCAGGATTCCATCGAACACACCGCATTCATACACCTGGATTCGTTTTCAACGAGGTGGACGGAAATACTTTCGTTCTCCGAGGTCCCATGTATTCCGGGCACATACGAAATACGCCCATCCACATGGCCGGAAGACGGCATACCGAGTGCGTATTTCCATTACTGGAATTATGATTTTGCCGCAGCGACATACACCCCGCTGGAAGGAAGCGGTAATCGCCTGGTCGTTGAATCCTACGATCCGGTGAGCAGGGAGATAAAGGGTTTATTCGATGTTGTTATGGTATTGCAGCAATGGCAGGGTTATCCGGAAGCGCCGGATACGATCCGGTTTATAAACGGGAAATTTCACGGGCGGCTGTATTAATGACCGAATTCTTTCATTCACATCGTTTATATAGCAAAGACACAAGGCGGCATAGCGCTTCGTGACTTTGTGTCCTTGTGGTTAAACAAAACAAAAAGAACCCGACCGGTTTTACACCGGCCGGGTTCGTATCGTCAAACCAAAAATCAATCAGTTCAAATTAGTTGTGGTTCAGACCGCCGTTGCTGGCAGGAACGCTTTCCTGATTTGCAGGTGCTTTTACTTCACCTTTGATCGTCAGGGTGTGGGTATCGCTTGCTTCGTTGGTAGTCAGCGTAACCGTTTTCGTGAAGGCGCCTACACGCTGGGTGTCGTAGCGTACTTCGATTACATTGCTCTCGCCGGGCATGATGGGTTCTTTCGGGTACGTCGGAACGGTGCAACCGCAGGAACCTTTTGCAGCTTTCACGATCAGCGGTTCGTTGCCGGTGTTGGTGAATTTGAATTTGCGGATCGGATCGCCACCTTTTTCAATGTTACCGTAGTCGATAGTCGTTACGTCGAACGTCATAACAGCGCCACTGGAAGTTTGTGCAGATGCGTAGAAAGAGCCAACCACAACGAAAGCGAGGATAGAGAGAACTTGTTTCATCGGATATTACCGTTTTAGATGAGAAATTGAGTTTCTTTGTCAAATGATGCTACAAAAGTATGCGGGTAAAGTTTCGATGCCGCCATTCGCCCTGTTAATGATGTCCAAAATAAAGCAAACTGTTTCTAACACATTGATTATCAATACCAAATAAAAGCGATATTACTAAAAACCGCCAGGCGGGCGTTTGCATTTTTTTTCAAAAAAACCCGTGGAAAGCAGCGCGGCGTCCTACCTTTAGCGTCCCGGACAAAACCGGACGACAACGAATCACCACAATGGCAAGACCGACCAAAGACGGCGCAAAAAGCACTGGCGGCATAACCGGCGGCGCGAGTACGCCGCTCATGCAGCAATATATTCAGGTGAAAACCAAATACCCGGACGCGATCCTGTTGTTCCGGGTCGGCGACTTTTACGAAACTTTCGGAGAAGACGCCGTCAAAGCCTCCCGCGCGCTCGGCATCACCCTCACCAGCCGCAACAATGGCGGCAACGACATCGAACTGGCCGGATTTCCCTACCACTCCATGGATCTCTATATGCCGCGCCTCGTACGCGCCGGATACCGCGTAGCCATTTGCGAACAAATGGAGAAACCGGTGCCGGGCAAAGTGGTGCGCCGCGCCGTGACGGAAGTGGTAACCCCCGGCGTGACCACCGACGACGCCCTGCTCGATCACAACACGAACAACTTTCTGGCAACAGTTGTGTACGGCAAAAACGACTATTTCGGCGCCGCTTTTCTCGATATTTCTACCGGCGAATTTTTTGTCAGCGAAGGCGATACCGCCACCATCGACAAACTGCTGCAAAGTTTTAAACCCGCCGAAGTGGTGCTGCCGAAAAGCCGCATCAAGGAATTTTCGGCCGTGTACGGGGAAAAATTCTATACCAACACACTGGAAGACTGGATTTTCACGTACGACTTCGCACGGGAAAAACTGCTCAACCATTTCCAGACGCAGAGCCTGAAAGGTTTCGGCGTGGAGGAATTCGAACTCGGCCAAACGGCCGCCGGTGCGGCGCTGCATTACCTGGCCGCCACGGAAAACAACAAACTGTCGCACATTTCCACCCTCAGCCGCTTCCAGACGGACAAATACGTGTGGCTCGACCGCTTCACTATCCGCAACCTGGAACTGGTGGCCAGCAACCACGAAAACGGGATTTCCCTGCTTCATGTGCTCGACAAAACGGTGAGCCCCATGGGTGCGCGCCTGCTGCGCAAATGGGTTTTATTGCCGCTTACCAGCCTGGTACAGATCGCAGAGCGCCACGACATCGTTTCCTTTTTTGTTGAAAATCAGGAATTTGCGCAGGAAATGGAGCCGCACATCCGGCACATGGGCGACCTCGAACGCCTGATGAGCAAAACGGCCGTCGGTAAAATCAATCCCCGCGAAGTGATGCAACTGCGCCGGGCTCTGATGGCCACGGAGCACCTGAAAAAAATGCTTCACAACAGCGGTGACACCATGCTGCCGCTGCGAAAAGTATCCGAATCGCTCAATCCCTGCCTCACCCTGCGTGAACGCATCGAACGTGATATCGCGCCCGACCCGCCGGTCGACGTGCGCAAGGGCGGCGCTATCGCCGACGGCGCCGACGAGGCCCTCGACGAACTCCGCCACGTCGTGCGCAACAGCCGCGAACTGCTGCTTGAAATCCAGCAGCGAGAGATCGAACGCACCGGCATCACCAGCCTGAAAATTGCGTTCAACAACGTGTTCGGCTACTACATCGAGGTAACTTCCAAGTGGAAAGACCAGGTGCCGCCCGAATGGACGCGCAAACAGACCATCGCCAACGGCGAACGTTTTATCACCGAAGAACTGAAGGTACTGGAAGCCAAAATTCTTGGCGCTGAGGAAAAGATTCTCGAACTCGAAGACCGGATTTTCCGGGCGCTGGTGGAAGAGATCGGTCAGTATATTCTGCCCGTGCAGCAGAATGCGCACCATATTGCCCGCATCGATTGCCTGCTGTCGTTTGCCAAAGTAGCGGTAAAAAACCACTACGCGCGCCCCGACCTCGACGAAAGCACAGTGCTCGATATCCGCGAAGGCCGACACCCTGTCATCGAAACGCAACTGCCTGTAGGTGAGCCGTTTATACCGAACGACGTTTACCTCGACAACGAAACGGTGCAGGTGATGATGATCACCGGCCCGAATATGGCCGGTAAATCGGCCCTGCTGCGCCAAACTGCGCTCATTGCGCTGATGGCTCAAATGGGCAGTTTCGTGCCCGCCAAAAGCGCGCGTATCGGCTGGGTCGACAAGGTATTCACCCGCGTAGGCGCCAGCGACAACATCAGCGGCGGAGAAAGTACGTTCATGGTGGAAATGAACGAAACCGCGCTGATCATGAACAACATCAGCGACCGCTCGGTCATCCTGCTCGACGAGATCGGGCGCGGCACCAGCACGTACGACGGCATCAGCATTGCCTGGAGCCTGGCCGAATACCTGCACGACAACGGCCGCGGAAGGCCCAAAACGCTGTTCGCCACGCACTACCACGAACTCAACGAACTGGCGGAAACGCACGAGCGCATCCACAATTTTCACGTGAGCACCAAGGAAGTGGGCCACCGGGTCATTTTCCTGCGCAAACTCGTGGCCGGCGGATCGAATCACTCTTTCGGCATCCACGTGGCCCGTATGGCCGGCATGCCGCCCTCCATCGTGGAACGTGCCAACGAAATCCTGAAAACCCTGGAAGATAAAACGGTGGAAGGCCCGCGCCCGGCAGAGGAAGCCGCACCGGAAAAAGCGCTAACGCAAGCCCAAATGCGTAAAAAGGTAAAGAACATCACTGCGCCGCTGCAACTCCACATTTTCGATGTAGACGATTACACCCTGAAAATCAAGGAAGAACTGCTGGGTCTCGATTTGAATACGATGACGCCGATGGATGCTTTGTGGAAATTGAACGAACTGGTGAAGATTGCGGGGAAAAAGTAGCGCCGAACCCCAGTTCGGCGAGTCTATGGCAAACCGAAGGTTTGCCCATAAAAATGGAGCCTGAAACACATCATTTCTTCATGTCAGAAAACCAAGTTCTGCTTTTACTGATGTACATGACCGCGTCCGTCTGGCTGGAATATAAATCGCTCACTGTCAGAAACCCCGACGCGCAGGTAGGTTGGTGGGCCGCCAACTGGATTGTTCTTTGCCTGTACACCAGTCAGTTTGTAAAACTTTTAAAATCAATTGATTATCTGAAAGATGTCGAGGAATGGATGGTGCTGTTACTGAGTTTTTTCACGCTGGTGTTATATGACAACGTTGTTAAAACAATCATCAAACTCCTTCGGGAGGAACCTGAACAGCGCTGAAAAGGCGCCGGCAAACATCTCCGGGCAACACCCGGGATAGTTTAGTGCAAAAAAGTTTCCCATTCCTCAAATTCAGGCACTACCTGATATTTCTCTCCCTCCTCTCTGCACACCAGCCTTATCCATTGAGCGGCCCTTTTCATAGCATGCGCCTGGTTGAGGACTTTGCCATGCTCGTCCATTTCTATGTTATTGGCATAAATGGCAAATGCCTGTTCCACCAAACTGGCCTCTTTCTTCAATGCTTCCCGGTAATCGATGTCTTTTAATATACTGTCGTCTCCAATTACAAAAGGCAAGGTTCCATTGGTGTAGTAATACACAAAGTGCCTGAAGCACCTTTTAAAGTCGTCAGATAATTTCATGTTGTCCGGCTTTTATAAAAAGTGTGGCATGAGTAAGCTGTACCCATGCCACACTGTATATACTGCTAACAAAAAATGTTACTGATATTTTTTGGCACTCGCCGAACCGGGGTTCGGCGCTACTTCCGGAATCCGCCTTTCGGCAATCCGCCGCCCATGCCCGGCGGCATACCCATTTTGCCCATCGGCATATTCGCCATCTGGTGCATCATTTTGCGCATGTCGTTGAAGTTCTTAATAAACATGTTGATCTGTTCCGGCGTTTGTCCGCAGCCGCGGGCGATGCGTTTTTTGCGGCCCAGGTTCAGCAGGTCGGGGTTGGCGCGTTCCTGTGGCGTCATACTCTGGATAATGGCTTCCACGCGGTTGATAGCCTTATCGTCGATCGGTGCATCTTTCAAGGCTTTGCCCACGCCGGGAATCATGCCGATGAGGCTTTTCAGGTCGCCCATTTTTTTGATTTGCTGCATCTGGCCCAGGAAGTCGTTGAAATCAAACTTGTTTTGTTTGATCCGTTTCTCCATCCGTTTGGCTTCCTCCTCGTCGAAGTCCATCTGGGCTTTTTCCACGAGCGACACGATGTCGCCCATGCCGAGGATACGCTGCGCCATCCGGTCCGGGTAAAACACGTCGAGTGCATCGAGTTTTTCACCTGTGGAAACAAATTTGATGGGTTTGCCGACAGTGTATTTCACCGTAAGGGCTGCACCACCGCGGGTGTCGCCGTCGAGTTTGGTGAGCACCACACCGTCGAAGTTGATGCGGGCGTTGAAGGCTTCGGCCGTATTTACCGCGTCCTGACCGGTCATGGAATCCACCACGAACAGCGTTTCCGTCGGATTGATCGCTTTTTTCACCGCTTCCACTTCGGCCATCATCACTTCGTCGACGGCCAGGCGGCCGGCGGTGTCGATGATAACTACGTTGTGGTTGTTGGCACGGGCGTATTTCAGCGCGTTTTCCGCAATTTCAATGGGGTTTTTATTCTCGACTTCCTTGTAGACGGCCACTTTGATGCTGTCGCCAAGTACGGTCAACTGATCGATAGCCGCCGGACGGTATACGTCGCAAGCCACGAGCAGCGGATTCATTTTCCGTTGTTCCTTGAGGTATTTGGCGAGTTTGCCGGAAAAGGTCGTTTTACCGGAACCCTGCAAACCGGCTACCAGCACGACGCCGGGGCTGCCTTTTACATTGATGCCCACGCTCTGGCCGCCCATGAGTTCGGTGAGTTCGTCCATGACGATTTTCACCATCAACTGGCCGGGGTTTACGTTTTTCAGGACGTTTTCGGAGCCCAGCGCCTTGTCTTTCACCCGGTCGGTGAAATCCTTGGCAATTTTATAGTTCACGTCGGCGCCAACGAGGGCACGACGGATTTCCTTGATACTTTCCGCAACGTTGAGTTCGGTAATGCGGTTGTTGCCACTCAGGACTTTAAACGCGCCTTCCAGGCGGTCGCTCAAACTTTCAAACATATGTACAGGTCTATTTTGAAGGGGGCAAAGGTAGTTGGTTATTCGTTATTAGTTATCAGTTATTCGTTATCAGGGGTGGAAACGTTTGGCTTTTCGATAAGTTCGGCATGTTTTCATCATATTTGCCAAACGAATAAAATCAACTCCCACAGATGAGCATCATTTTCGGCTGGAACGAATTCAGGATCAAATCTATCAAGCCTGAAGAAGTCGGCATATACCGCAAAGAACTGCCTCCCGATCTCACCTTTGAAGGCCGTCAAAAATACTTTCACCTGTTCTTTATACCATTTTTCGGCCTCAGCCAACGCTGGGTGATGCGGCGCGGCAGGGATATGTATGAAATGCCGAATGATTTCAGAGATACGATCCGGAGTTATGGAATACAACTGTACCCGCCCTGGTATACGTTTCTGGGTCCGATTCTGATGCTGCTGGGCACCATTGTATTCTCATTTTATGAGAATTTCCAGGAAAAAAAGAAGGACGAGATGTCGAAGGAATACCAGAAAAAGAATGCCGACATTCTTAAATACCACTTGACGCACATCACTCCCGAGGCCCTCATTCAAATATCCACCACAAAAACCAGGGATGAAATATGTTTGAAAGTAGAGGAGGTACGTGGGGATACCTTGAAATGCCTGAAATTTCCAAACTCCAAAAAAATGCGCGATGCGGATGAGAATGCCTGGGCAGCCGCTGAATACCTGAAAGCCAATCCCAAACAGGAAAAAGTTTTCGTTTCAAAAGCAGCACTGGAGCAGGCTTTTACGGGGGAATGGGCCAGGTATGGGCCCAAAATTCAGGGTGTTGATTTTTTCGGCGATAGTTTGAAATGGAAGGTAAACAATATATCTTTTCCGTTCGCACCCAACCTGCTGTGGGGTTCCAGTTCCGGTTCGTCCACCCGGGCAGGAAAGACGAGGTTTAATATGGAAATGAGGGATTATGGCGAAGACTGCGAAATGATCGACATACAAACCATTGAAGGTTTGGCCGTCTGGGATAAAAGTGCTTTACCACAAAAAATTACCGGCAGAACAAGTTTTCGGATCTCGGGTGAAAATTACTCTCCAGGCAAGGGCAGCCTGAAATTCCGTATCATCGTGAAGGACGAAAAATCGCAAACACACACGTTTGAATTCGAAAAATCTGAAACAGGACGATGGGTACGGAAGATTTTTGACTGATCGTGTGGCACACCTTCGATGCACAGGTGCCAGGATTACTTGTAAAACGCAGGTTTGCAATTTTGCAGCAATCAATTTTCAGATTTCCAGCGCATGATTCGCAAAGAGTGACGGGGTCGCTTGAAGCGGCCCCGTCACTACGCCCGGCGTTCGTTTAAAAACCAGGCAAATCCGCCATTACTTATCAGTTGCCGAAAGTTACCACCCTGATAACTAATAACCGATAACTAATAACTAACCCCATTTCCGCAACTGATTCAGCACCGCCGCAAAATCCTTGGGCAGTTCTGTCTGAAATTCCACCCGCTCGCCCGTAGCCGGATGGTCGAGGCGGAGGCGTGCAGCGTGCAGCGAAGTGCGTTCCATCAGCGGGCGTTCTTCTTCGCTGTGTTTACCCGATTTGTAGGATTTTCCTTTTATTTCGGAAAGGTAAAAAGCGGGGCGGCGGCCATAGAGGGCATCGACGGCCAGCGAATATCCGATACTTTGAAAATGCACGCGGATCTGGTGTGTCCGGCCGGTTTTAATAAGCACTTCTGCCAGCGTGAAACGTGGAAAACGTTCGGTAACGCGGTAAAAAGTGAGCGAGGCTTTACCGTTTTTGACGATCGCCATTTTGCCCGGAATAACCGGATGCTCGCCAATGGGCTTGTCAATTTCCCCTTCTTCATGGTGCAATTCGCCGTCGATCAGCGCATAATAGAATTTGTCGGCCGTGTGGTGCTCAAATTGCATGGAAAGGTTGCGGTGCGCTTCGGCCGAACGGGCGAAACACAAAATGCCGCTCGTTTCGCGGTCGAGGCGGTGCACTACAAATACCTTCCCGTAACGTTTTTCGAGCGCGCCGAGCAAGCTGTCCTTGTTGCCGGCCCGGTCGGGAATGGTAAGGAGGCCGGCGGGTTTGTTCACGACGAGGAGGTGCTCGTCTTCGTGCAGCAGTTCGTATTTCAAGGGTTCATCAGTTTAGAAAATTGTTTGATCCGGCGCAGGTAATGCGCCACGATAATGCTGCCCGGGTAAATACCCGATGTGTTTTCCGGCCGGATGCGGTGTTGTTCTATATTGGCGGCCACTTCTTTTCTTTTGCGGAGCAAAGCCGGCAGGCTGGAGTAAAACGAGAAATGTGCTTCCACGATGGACCAGATGGCGCGAAATTGCCCTTTGGCGGCAAAACGTGCACCTGCCACACCATCCAGCACGAACCGCGCAGGCAGCAGCCAGCACAGTTTTGCCCACGATTCGTTTTTTAGCAGGCTGTACAGGCTGTTGCGGAAATTGAGAAACACCTTCCGCGGACTTTCGTATTGCAGGGTGCCGCCGCCGAGGTGGTACACGACCGATTGCGGGATACACCAGACGGAATATCCTGCCCGTTTGACCCGCCAGCACAGGTCTATTTCTTCGTTGTGGGCAAAATAATCGCCGTCGAAACCGCCGAATGCATGGTAAATATCGGCGCGGATAAAAAACGCCGCCCCGGCCGCCCAGAAGCAAGCCTGCGGCGCATCATACTGGCCACGGTCTTCTTCCCGGTGGTTGAAAATGCGGCCCCGGCAGAATGGATATCCCAGGAAATCAATCCAGCCGCCTGCGGCGCCGGCGTACTCGAAGCGGCTTTTTTCAGTCCAGGCCAGGATTTTGGGTTGTGCAATGGCTATATCCGGGTCTTTTCGCATGGCTTCGATCACCGGTTCGATCCAGCCGGGCGCCACCTCGACGTCGGAATTAAGGATGACATAAATATCAGCCGCTACATGTTTTAAGGCTTCGTTATAGCCTTGTGCAAAACCATAATTGTGTTGTAAATCAAGTACTTCTACCTGTGGAAACTGCCGGCGTAGAAAATCGACCGAATCGTCGGGCGAACCGTTGTCGGCAACGACGATGCGGGCGCCGGGGCTGTTTTCCAGCACGGAAGGCAGGTACAACTCCAGGTGTTTTCGGGTATTGTAATTTAATATAACGACGGCAACCGACAGTGGCTCCGGTGCCGGGATACTCATTTTTTCCTGCTCCAGGCGCTTCACAATTTCCAGTTTATCGGCTTCTATCTGCGCTTGCAGAGCTTCGAGGCTGTCGAGTTTTTTATCGGGGCGAATGAAGTCGATCACGTCGACTGATAGTTGTTGTCCGTATAGATCGCCGTCGAAATTCAGGATGTTCACTTCGATGGTCTGGCGCGGGTCCGTTTCATCGATGGTGGGGCGGTTGCCGATGTACAGCATGGCCTCTACGCCGGTACGGCCGTCGGGCAGCCGGCTGCTGATACGGGCAGCATAAATGCCCTGCGGCAGCACCAGTTTGTAAGGATCGGCAATGGCGATATTGGCCGTCGGGAATGAAATGGTCCGGCCGATCTGTTTGCCGTACACCACTTCGCCGGAAAAAGCGAACGGATGGCCCAGCAAGCGGTTGGCCAGGTGTACGTCGGAGGCATCGAGTGCCTTGCGGATCTTGGACGAACTGACAGCCATTTCATCCACTTCCTGCGCGGGAATTTCCACGACTTCAAAACCCGCCGGGGTTTCGTATTTTTTCAAAAAATCAATGTTGCCTTCCCTGTTTGCGCCGAAATGGTGGTCGTATCCGATCACTATGTAGCATGGTCTGAATTTTTCAACCAGGAATGCTTCCACGTAATCGCGGGCGCTTTGCCGGGCAAAATCATCGTTGAATGGCACTACGACCACGTTATCGATGCCGGAAGATTCCAGCAAGGCAATTTTTTCAGCGGTGCTCGTCAGCAGTTTGAAGTTTTTTTCATCCGGACGCAGCACCGTACGCGGATGCGGATCGAATGTAATCACTACACTTTCTCCGCCACAGGCATGCGCCAGGGTACGCACCTGATCAAGAATCCGGCGGTGGCCGAGGTGCACGCCGTCGAACGAACCGATCGTGACGACAGTTTTCTGAAAATCCGGCAGTTGGTATAAGTCGGTAAAAACCCGCATAGGGGCGCAAAGATAGAAAAAGTGCGAAGTCTGAAAGCAGTGCGAAGTCTGAAGCAGTGCGAAGTCTGAAGCAGTGCGAAGTCGTCAGTGCGAAGTGCGAAGTCCGGAAGCAGTAAGAAGTCGGGAGGAAGCATTTCGCTAAAAATACAAAAGGCACGCTTTCAGCGTGCCCATTGCAACAAACAAAACCAACTAAAAAACCTGCTTTATATTTGAGATCGTGGGGTGCGATCTTTTTTGCTTGAATACATAATAGAAACGGAAGCGCTTTTGGAAACGCTGCCAGGAGGTGAAAAAAAAATTACGGGGATTCAAATTTTGGTTCGGCTCCGCCGAACGTAGGAATAATTGCACCGCGGATGAAGCGGATTTACGCGGATTTTTGGTGGCCTTGCGGCCACCGATTCCGGATTCAGACGATGATTTTATATGATTTATGTGATAGCCATGATTTAGTTGGGTGCTAATCATGACCATCATACAAATCATCTTAAAATTATCGTCTAACTGATGCCCGCCGAAGGCGGGTCAAATCCGAAAAAATCAGAACGAAGTGGCCGCAAGGCCACCAAAAATCCGTTTTAATCCGCCCGATCCGCAAAATCAGCGTCCCCATCACGCTACGTTCGGCGGAGCCGAACAAACATCCCAGGCAAATCAAAAATAAAAATCCCGAATTCTCACAAGTGAAAATTCGGGATCGCA
>JAKQJD010000230.1 GCA_029561355.1 Bacteroidota bacterium
AAGCGGGTAACCCAATCCGCGAAACCGGAGGATTGTACAATCCTGACCCGTATTGCATGGCGAACAACACGGTATGCCGGGGTAGGCAGACGGCATTCCTCCCCCGGTTAAAACCGGGGGTCTCCTGCCTGTTTCTTATGACCACTTTTATCCGGCGCAACGTATATTAAGGGCGGCATACAATTACTGAGTGCATGTCGACCACCCGATGGATACAGGACGCTGAAATCAAAAAAGGAGCGTTATCGCACGATCTCGGCATCCCCGAATCGAAACGCATCCCGATCACGCTCCTCCGTGCAATCCAGCGGGCAGACGTCGGTACCACGATTCACAATCCGACGACCGTTGGCAACGCAACGATCATGGTCACCGGTCGGCTGAAACGACGTGCCTCCCTTGCACTGACGTTCAAGCGCATGTGCAAGGACAACACTCAACAACGGTGTTAACGATGTCACGAACATACAATAACTATAAGACGGGAATGATCCGCAAGCGCATGTACAGCAGCGTTGATCTGGATTACGGCATCGAATCCGAACTCGGCGTCGATGGGACCGATCGGGTTGCGGCAGAGAAAACGGTGAAGAAGAATCTGGCAGACGATCCGGATTACTATCAGAAGATTCGGAGGATGGAAAACAAGTTCTTCCGGCGAAAACGCCGCCGGTGATCAGAACATCTAAATATTTCTCGTTCCTATTCTTTTTCTATGCGGGTGACTGATTACGCCAAGTATCCGTTCATCGAGGTGGCGAAACAGTATGTGCGGCAATCTCGAATGATGGAGATGCCGTTACATGAGATGTTACAGACGAAGTTCGGCACCCTAGTTCTGGAACACGCACAACACCGGATACGGTGCGCGTTACACGGCGTCAAGAAAGTCCCTCCGTTCACCCTCCCGCTCACGGCCGACCACGAACTGTTCTCCTACCACCTCGCCCGCCTCCTGGTATCGTGTGCAACCTATAACCGGAGTGTGGTCACGAAGTTCGTCGCGTACGAGACCGAACGAACTTACAAAGCATATGTCGGGGAACCGGACCATATGAAACTGGAATTGCAGCAACAGTTCGGGTTCCCGGTCGCGTCCACCCGGATCTCCGTCATCGATTATGTGCCGATGTCGGTAGGGTTGAAAAAAGATCCGAAATTCAAATTGGTCAACATGACGGTGGCCGGCGGGCAAGTCACGATGCCGGCCGACAGTACTACCGATATCTTCAAAGCCCGGATTCGGCACCAGATCTCACAAGGGTTGCCGATCGATGTCCATCCAGATATTCGGGTCTTATTAACCCCGGTAATCACCAACCTGTTCGCCCAGTATCAGGAAACCATACAGACAGATTACGGGGCCGTGACGGAATCACATTTTCCGCCCTGTATCACCACCCTGATGGCGACCGTAAAGCGGGGGGAGAGTATCCCCCACCCCGCGCGGTTCGCCCTCGTCACGTTCATGCATGAGATCGGGATGTCGGATACCGAGATTGCACAGTTGTTCTCGGCCGCGCATGGGTTCGATCTCAATACGACCATGTACCAGATCTCGCATATCACCGGCAAGATGAGCGGGTCGGCCTACAAGATGCAAATGTGCGACACGCTGAAATCGTTCAGCATTTGCTGTGCGAACGACAACCCTCTTTGCGCAAAAATCAAACACCCGTTGGGCTACTATCAGGCAAAAAATGCACCAGATGATAAAAAGTCTGAGAAGAAGAAATCTACGACGAAAAAATCGACTGGTCGGTCGAGACAGTAACCGAAATGTTTTTCCCTCATTACACGAAACGTCATACATCATGAAACCAAAACTCACCCACAAACAAAAGATGGACAAACTCGTTGACGACCTTAACTATCTTACGACTGAAGAGGTCGATGCTCTGTTGGCGACCACAAAAGCGTTCAAAACACGGAACGAAATTAAAGGCGCACCAACCACCGAACTGGTCACTGAGTTGGAACGACGAAAGATCACCAAACAAAAATGTTATTAACATATAACAACAAACATTTAATCGATGGGTAAGTCCCGTAATCGATCCCGATGAGGCCGCCTTGAGTGCGGGTGGGAGGGATCACCGCGGGGACCATCACCAATCTTTTTCCCGCGCCCCGCCAATAGCATAGGTATGTGGTATCCTGATTACACGTCAACAATTATCGGCATCGCGCTGTTCGCCGCCACGCCGATCGTCCTCTGTCTCGGCTTGAACAACATGACGTTTCTGACGAACGCCGTGCAAGGCCTGATCAACCTGCTTACGCTCGCGCTACTACATAAAATGACAAAAGTGGAGAAAATAAGTTACGAAACCGCGTAGCGTTTTCGCAGTTCGAGTTCTTTCCGCTTTCCGGCATTCCATCCCGACACGTCCTGGATATAACCGGTGATCCGGCTGAGCTGGACCACGTCGTGAGCGCCGCAGACCGGACAGACTGGTTCGCCACAGATCTCACAGAACGCAATTCCCCCCATGGGCGAATGCGTGCAGGTACAGGTATCGTTCGGACACATCTCCGTCAAATGTACGTTCCCACAGACTGGACAGACATCAGACGCGGTGACGACGTGGTAACATCGGTCGCATTTGTATTCTTTTGGCTTGTCAATGGGAACGGTGGGGGAAACGGTAGGTAGGCTGCTGGTTACGTCCATGTTGTATGACACCTCAAAACGTCTGGTGTATGTCCCCGACCTCCGCCGTGCCGAATATGTCATCGATTCACATTGTTCAGAGCGTGGCGAACAGTGGTTCGGACACCAGGAAGGGGGAAGGAGACATACCACACACCATAGTGTTGGGGTGCTGGTTATTTAACGGTTGCGTGCCGAAACCAGAAAATATATACGGGAATTGTCGCTCCCTAACGCCGGGATTCGGCTAGTTCCACCAGAAGCGCGGTCGATGACGGTGAAATATATATTGTCATACAACCGATACTTAAAGATGACTGGTTACCGTACTATTCTTGCCGATCCTCCGTGGCGATACGACAATGTTCGGACCGGCGGCTCGCTGAAATCTGGAGCCGCGTCCCAGTATCCAACGCTGACAGTTGACGACGTTAAACAGATTCCGGTTCAAACTATCTGTGATAAGAACGCCGCGCTCTTTCTCTGGGTCACGACGCCGTTAAAAAATAAAGCCATACAGGTCATCGATGCGTGGGGGTTCGAGTATGTCACCACCATCTACTGGCTGAAGATCACCAAAGACGGCCGGCCGTTCAACGGGATCGGGTTCAATGCCCGAAATTGTATGGAAGAGTGCCTATATGCCCGGCGCGGCAAGGTGAAACCCCTGTATATTCAAAAACCGAACGTGATCATCGCGCGACCTGGTCCCCACTCTCAAAAACCTTGCGCCATCTACGAGTTTATCGAACCGGCGCTCGCCAATCAACAGTTGGACCCGAAGATCGAGTTGTTCGCCCGCCAGCGGCGGCCGGGCTGGGACGCGTGGGGAAACGATGTTGTGGACGCCCCGCCCCTGTTCGTCGGCACGAAGTTCGCGCTCCCGCAACACCGGGAGGTTTGACATGGAAACCCGCGACATTTTTTTGTTCTGCGTCACGTGTTTCCTCGCGTTGACGGTGACGAACGCCGGGATCTTTTTGAACGATGAGTGGATGAGTGCCGCTCAACTCACCCAGATCGGGCAGGGTCACCAGTTTACCTATAACGAAGGGTCGTTCGGCTATTTCGCAAACGGCACGGCAGGGACGTATATGGAGAGCCGGAACAACGTGTTGATGTACTCGTTGGCTCTTCCTCTTGTTGCCCTACCAATGTTCTTAATAACATCGTTGTTCGTCACCCCGACCTTGTTACCGATCGTGATCTGGACGATCTGCGGACTATTGACCATTATGACTGCTCCTATCTTCACTCGGAGCCAGCGGTTCGGCATTGGTGGTATGATCTGGATCGCCGGCGTTACGTCCGTTCTCATCTGTCCACCGGATGCGGGGAATGCGAGCGCCGTGATCGCGATCGTGGTCGCGAACATTCTGTTGTACGGTGGATTCGCACTACTCGTTCGCCGGATCATTGACCTGCTGATCGAACCAGACATTCAGTGGTATGCATGGATTGTTACCATGGCATCATCAACTCTGTTGTTCTGGGCGGGAACTGGTAAAGACCACATGCTGGTCGCATGTATGGTTCTCTGCTGTTGTTATTGCATGCTGCAGTACTCGAAAACCTCTGAGTATCTGGTACCGGCGGCCCTGAGTGCCGGGCTGCTGCTCTGGATTCGGACGGAAGTCGGCATCTTTGTGCTGGCCGCATTCGTTCTCATCCTCTTGCTCCACCGGATACCACGAAAGCAGACGATCATCGGAATCGGCGTCGCCGGGGGTAGCACCACCCCGTTCTTTATCAACAACTGGTTGGTGAGCGGCAACCTCTTAACGCCTCCATTTTTAATGGCAAACGCCGCTAAGTATACCGACGATGTCGTAGACCATACCGCAACGTTCGGCCTCAATACGCTTCACAACATTCCTTACTATTTTAACCCGCTGGATGGGCTCCAGATCCTGCTGATGCCGGCATCCGGGGCGTTGGGATTGATCGTCTTCGGCATTTTCAGCATCGCACTCGTCGCCCTGATCCGCCACCCCGATACGATCGACCGCGACGTGCTGATCCTGGTCGCGATCGGCGTCGCGTCG
>JAKQJD010000233.1 GCA_029561355.1 Bacteroidota bacterium
TACACCAGTAAGTGTGGCCGCCGGTTCGAAAGTGACGATTATGGTTCACCTCGACCACATCGGCAACCTGGCACTGAAACTGGAAGGTTCGTCGGACGGCGGCCCCAACTGGGTGCAAACAAAAGCCAACACCGTGGTGAATGGCTGGGAAAAACTCGAATTCGACGTGGCGGTTCCTTCGGAAGAAGCACCGAACCAGCCTGCTTCGGGCCACATTTACCAGACGGTTACCCTGTTCGTCGATTTCGGCGTGAGCCCGGCTGCCGATCAGGTATCGTACCTCGACAATGTTCAGGTGGAAGTGCCGGTGACCTGCACGCCGATTCTGGATTTTGAAAATCCTGCTACTTCTACGACGTTCCAGTATTTCGGAAGCAGCATCGACGGCCAGTTGAGCACCACTGTAGCCAATCCAAACGCTACCGGTATCAATACCAGCGCCACGGTTCTGCAGTTTTCCAAACCTGCAAATTCCCAGACCTGGGCAGGAGCATTTTCCAACCCAAGTCCTTCCACACCTGTAGTACTCACCAACGGCGGCACCATCAAAATTAAAGTGCACAGCGACCACGTAGGCAATGTAGCACTGAAACTGGAAGGTTCCACAGACGGCGGCGCCAACTGGGTGCTTCAACAACCCATCGAAACCACCAATGAATGGGTGGAACTCAGTTTCGACGCCAGCCAGCCTTCTATCGAAGGTCCCAATGAGCCTGCTACAGGACACACTTACGCGACCATTACCCTGTTCATGGATTTCGGCACGGCATTCACGACCGACCAGACGTACTACCTCGACGACGTTCAGGTATGCGGCAGCGGCGGCATTCCATCCGCCGACGTTACTTTTCAGGTAAATATGAACCAGTATGCAGGTACGTTCAGCACCGTAAACGTGAGCGGTACGTTCAACAGCTGGTCGGGTGATGCCAATCCGATGAGCGATGCGGACGGTGACGGTATTTACACGACCACGCTGAGCCTGCCTGTCGGTTTGTACGAATACAAATTTACCCTTGACAATTTTGCGGCCCAGGAACTTCTGGACATTACGTCGGCCTGCGCACAGGTGACTTTCAGCGGTTCGGATGTTTTTGTGAACCGCAAACTGGCCCTGTCTGCTGACACGGAGCTCGATGCCGTTTGCTTCAACAGTTGCTACGCCTGCGGCACAGCCGTTAAAATCAACTACAACCTCGGCCTGAACGGCGCTACTGCCGATCCGGGTGGCGTATACCTGGCCGGCGGCGCTGAATTTGGCGCGCCCAATGCCCGTTTCCGCATGTACGACAACGATGGTGATGGCGTTTACAGCATTCAAATCGAGCGCCCGATTGGTTATGGTGGCTATTTCACCTTTACCAACGGCGCCTGCGCTGACTTTTCCTGCAAGGAAAACATCGCCGGCCTGCCCTGTGCAAGTCCGGAAAATTTCAACGACCGTAAACTCTCGCCTGTGCAGCAGGATACCACCGTATCCACTTGCCTGTCTACCTGCGCAACTGCCAGCGATTGCACCAGCAGTTCGGTAGAACTCGCAGGTCCAGGTTCGTGGATGGAAGTTGTGCCTACCCTGGCCAGCGACGAAGTGCGCATCCTGTTCCGTGAACTGACGCAAAACAACGCCAATGTTCAAATCGTGGACGTTGCAGGCCGTATCGTATGGCAGCAGCAATGGAAACTGGCCCCCAATCAGGTGAACCTGAAAGTGGCAGGCTGGCAGAGCGGCATGTATTTCATTTCGGCTGAAAACGGCGGACGCCGCATTACAGGTCGTTTTGTGAAAATGTAACTACAAAAAATTTGGTTGAGTAATTGTAATGGAGCGGGCAGGCACATGCTTGTCCGCTCACAACAACCTGATAATCATGAACATAAAACATACTTACCTTTTCGTTCTATTGCTCCTGCTCGCCCAAGCGGCAGGTGCACAAATCGTCGTCAGCGGCCGCGTTACCGGCGCCGACGGAGAAGCGCTCATCGGCGCTACCGTCGCTGTTAAAGAAGGCAAAGGCGCTGTAACCGATATTGAAGGCCACTACCAACTGACGGCGCCTTCTCCGGAAACGGAACTCGTTTTTACCTACATCGGTATGCGCCCGCGCACCGAAATCGTAGGTGACCGCCGTACCATCGACGTGGTGCTCGAAGAAAACAACGCCCTCATCGACGAGGTGGTTGTAGTCGGCTACGGCTCTCAAAAACGCAGCAATATCAGCGGCGCGGTGTCTACCGTCACGGCTTCCGAGATTTCGGAAACGCCCGTACTACGGGTAGAACAGGCGCTACAGGGCCGTACCGCCGGTGTGCAAGTCACCCAAAATTCCGGCTCGCCCGGCAGCCCGCTCACCGTACGTGTGCGTGGCACCGGCACCATCAACAACAGCGACCCGCTGTACATTGTCGATGGCATTCCTGTCGACGGGCTCGATTTCCTCAACCCGAACGACATTGAAACCATCAACGTACTGAAAGACGCCGCTTCCGCTGCCATTTACGGCTCGCGCGGCGCCAATGGCGTAGTGCTGATCACTACCCGCACCGGCAAAAAAAACCAGGACGGCAAAATTGCCTACGACGCCTATTTCGGCATACAAAGCGCCTGGAAAAAGGCCAACCTGATGAATGCCCGCGAATACGCCATTTTATCCAATGAAGCGCATGTGGCCGCCGGTCAGGCCCCGCTGCCGGAGTTTTCCAATCCGGAATTGCTGGGCAATGGTACCGATTGGCTCGACGCTATTTTCGGCGATGCACCCATGACCAGCCACCAGTTGAGCCTCACGGGCGGCGGCGACAAATCTACGTACACCGTTTCCGGAAATTATTTCGATCAGGAGGGTATCGTGGGTGGCGACAAATCCGGCTTCCGCCGCTACACAGCCCGTATCAATGGCACCAATGCCGTAAAAAAATGGCTCAACGTCGGCACCAACCTGGGCCTGACGAATTTGTCGCGCCGGTTTTTGCCGGAAAACAACGAGTTCACCACGCCGCTCGTGCGTGCTTTGAACATGGATCCGGTAACACCCATCCGCAAGTCGGACGGCACGTACGCCTATTCGCGTTACTCCGATACGGACATTATCAATCCGGTTAATGCCATCGAACAAACGTACGACCGCTGGAAATCGAACCGGATTGTCGGCGCTTTGTTCGGCGACCTGATGCTGGCTCCGGGCCTGCAATTCCGCAGTTCCTACAGTGTGGACGCGACCTTCGCCACGCGCAATATTTTTTACCCCACGTTCGACCTCAGCAGCGACCCGGTGCTGAGCGACGCGCCAGCCGGTGAAAAAAGGGCGATCAATTCGGTTGTTCTTCAACACAATAACTGGAGCACCTGGCAATGGGAAAACGTGCTGACCTGGGATCATCAATTCGGCGAAAGCCATCATCTTACGCTCACGGGCGGCACCACCGCGCTGGAAAACCGGTACGAATACAGCGGCGGCGCCAATAGCAATCTTCCCTCCAATGATCCGGACGATGCGTACATTTCCAATACTATCGACCCGATCACCGCACAAAGCGCTTACGGTGGCGCCGACGAATCGTCGCTGCTGTCCGTTTTCGGCCGCGCAAACTATGTACTTCGCGAAAAATACCTGTTCAGCGCTGCCCTGCGCGCCGACGGCTCTTCGCGCTTCGGACCCAACAACCGCTACGGTTATTTCCCGTCCGTTTCGGCCGGCTGGATCCTCAGTGAGGAAGATTTCTGGCATTCGAAAGTGCTGGAATACCTGAAAATACGCGCCAGTTGGGGTCAGAACGGCAACGACCGCATCGGCAACTACGGTTTTACCTCGGTGGTACTGAGCGGACAGAATTACACGTTCGGTCCTGACCAGATCATCACCAACGGCAGTGTGCCGCTCACGGTTTCCAACCCCGACCTGCGCTGGGAAACGATCACGCAAACGGACCTGGGATTCGATGCTACCTTCCTGAACGGCCGCCTGACCTGGACGAGTGATTTTTACATCAAAAACACATCGGGCATGTTGTACGCAGCGCCCATTCCGCTCACTGTCGGCGCCAACCCGCCTATACGGAACATCGCCAGTGTGAAAAATACAGGATGGGAAACCGACCTGAATTACCGCCAGCGCGTCGGCGCATTCAAATACAGCATCGGTGGTAATTTCTCGATGGTGAAAAACGAGGTGACCGGCCTCGGCGAAGGCGGCGAACCCGTTTATGCCGGCCGCGTGCAATCGGCCAACGCCAGCGTAACGAAAACGGAGGTGGGCCAAACCATCGGCGCTTTCTACGGCTACGTAACCGACGGCCTTTTCCAGAGCCGTGAAGAAATTGCCGCCCACGCATTTCAGAATGAAGCCACCGCACCCGGCGATATCCGGTTTATGGACCTTAACAACGACGGCGTCGTAAATAACGACGACCAGACGTACATCGGCAACCCGATTCCCGATTTCACCTACGGCATCAATGCCGACGTGGAGTGGAAAGGTATCGACCTGGGTATTTTCCTGCAAGGGGCTTACGGAAACGAGATTTACAACGCCACGGTGCGCTACGATTTCACCTACGTCAACCGGCCTGTGTCAGTGCTCAACCGCTGGACCGGCCCGGGAACTTCCAACAGCGAACCGCGCGTCAGCCTGAGCGACCCGAACCAGAACGCCCGTGTGTCCGACCGCTTCGTGGAAGATGGCTCTTACCTGCGCCTGAAAAACGTGCAACTGGGTTATTCCCTGCCGAAAACAGTGCTGAAACGCATCGGTTTTGAAAAATTCCGGGTGTATGCTTCCGCGCAAAACATGTTTACCTTCACCAAATACACCGGCATGGACCCCGAAATCGGCTCCTACGGCGGCGCTTTGGAAGCGGGTATCGACCGCGGCTTTTATCCGCAGGCGCGGGTGCTGCTGGGTGGAATCAACGTGATCTTCTGACCAATCAACAAACAAACTGATATGAAATATCTACCTATAAAATTCCTCATGGTTGCCGGGATATTGTTGACGTCGGTGGCCTGTAATAAGGATTTTCTCGACCGGAAACCGCTTGTAGGCGCTACGGAAGAGAACTTTTACCGCAACGAAGCGGATGCGATTGCAGCCGTCAATGCGGCATATGCGCCCCTGCAGTTTGAAATTTCGCCGGCGGGCCACTTCCGCTGGATCTGGGGCGATATCATGTCCGACGACGCCATCAAGGGAGGTTCGGGCGACAACGACGCAGCCGAACTCCTGCAACTGGAAACCTTCAAGGTGCAGGCCAACAACGAAAACGTGGAGTCGGAATGGTCGGCCGACTACGAAGGTATTTACCGCGCCAACGTGGTGCTTGAAAAAGTGCCGCCCATCGTGATGGATGAGCAGGTGAAAGCACGGCTGCTCGGCGAAGCGCGTTTTATCCGCGCCTGGTTTTTTTACAATCTCGTTACCATGTACGGCGGTGTGCCGCTGGCCGACCACGTGCTGGCGCCCAGCGAGTACAATTTGCCGCGGGCAAGCGAAGCGGAAGTGTGGACTTTGATCGAAGCCGACCTGCGGGAAGCCGCCAATGTTTTGCCCCTGCGCAGCGAATATCCGACAGCCGACCTGGGCCGAATTACGAAAGGCACAGCGCAGTCGTTGCTGGTGAAATCGCTGGTATGGCAGAAACGCTGGAGCGAAGCGCAGGCTTTGGCGGAAGAAGTGATCAATTCCAACCAGTACCAACTGGAGCCGAATTATGCCAAAATTTTCACCCTGGAAGGCGAAAACGGCCCGGAATCTATTTTTGAAATTCAATACATGAACCGTTCCGGCGGCAACTGGGGCAAAAACAACGCCAACGAAGGCTCGTTTACCAATGTATTCCAGCGTCCGCGCGGCCAGTTCGAAGGGTACGGATTCAATATCCCGACGGCCGATTTCGTGCAGGAGTTTTTCAAGGAAGGTTTTGAAGACCCGCGCCTGAAATCGACGGTGTTCCGGGTGGGCGATGCCATGGGTGACCGCGGTATTTTTACCAAAGAAGCCACTGGCGGTTTTCCGTACGACTACTACCCGAAAAAGTATTTCAGCAATAAAAGCGAGGATGCGACGCTCGGCGACCCCAACCCGAACGGCGGCACCAACGACCGCGTGATCCGTTTGTCGGATGTACTTCTGTTGCATGCCGAAGCGGCATTTCACAACAACAACGAAGATGCTGCCCGCCAGTCGATCAACCGCGTTCGTGCCCGCGCCCGGGGCACGGTGCAAAACGTGTTGCCCGACGTGACCGCTACCGGCTCGGCGCTGCTCGAAGCCATTTACCACGAACGCCGCGTAGAACTGGGCCTCGAAGGGCACCGCTTTTTCGACCTGGTGCGTACCGGCCGCGCTACGCAGGTGCTGAGCCCGCTCGGATTCAACGAAGGTGTACACAAACTATTCCCGATCCCGCTCTCGCAGATTCAGGCTACGAATGGGGCGATTCAACAAAACCCGGGCTACTAAATTGTTATTGGTTATTTGTTATTGGTTATTAGTCTGGTAACTCCTGGCTTGGTTAAATGAAAAAAGCGAGCGCTACCAGACCAATAACCAATAACTAATAACCGATAACCAAAAAACAAAAATCATGAAAAAATCCTTACTTCTCCTCGGCATGGCGCTCGCATTCAACGCCTGTGCCCCCTACGAAGACGACGATATTACCCTGCCCGCCGCGCCGGGCGCTCCTTCCATTACGGTGGAACCCGTAAACGGCGACCCGAACAGGGTAGTGGTGAAAGACGTTTCCAGCGGCTTTTTTGCAAGGGTCTGGGAATTTCCAGGTGGAACGCCTTCCAAATCGACGCTTGCGATCGATACCGTTTTTTACCAGTCGAAAGGCGATTACCTCGTGACGTTGTATGCCTCAAGCGAAGGCGGCGGCGGTACCTCCAGCATTACTCAATCCATCAATATTGCCCAGGATGCACAGCCTGCCTGCGACCCGCAAACGGGTCTGCTCACCGGCGACTGCGAAACGCCGGGCCGCTGCTGGACCCTCACACATGCCGCGGGCGCGGTGCGCGTAGGCCCTACGCCGGGTTCCAGTGAATGGTACACTTCACCTGTGAACGGCCTGCAGGCTGCACAATATGACGACGCATTTTGCTTTTACTTTGCAGGCGGTCATTTTCAGTACAACAACAATGGCCAGACGGTGGATCCCTGGAATGGATACAACCCGGTTAACTTTGCACCGCCGACCAACCTGAACTGGGCCATTACAAAAGGTACCGGTGAAGGCGGATTGGACCAGTTGATCCTGCCGGAAGGCGCTTTTCTGGGTGTCTGGGATTCGGGTCCTGTGTACGACATCGTTTCAGTTTCGGAAACGCAACTGGTCGTAAGAAGCCCGATTGTCAACACGGCAGGCTGGTTTGAACTGACTTTTGTAAAAAACTAAACTGACTATCCTGCTTTAGGAGATTTATAAGTCATCCGATGACTTTGAGTCATCGGATGACTTATAGATCTCCTAAGGCAGGATAGTCAGAAAAAACCTGGAAATATGAGGTATTTCACACAGTGGGTCTTTCTATTGACCATCATGATAGCCACCTGGAATTGCTCCCAACGCAGTAGTCTGACAGCGGATGCAAGTAAAGTCGCGCCGAAAGACCTGAAACTGGTCTGGAGCGACGAGTTCAACGCTACCGGCCTGCCCGATTCCACACATTGGGGTTACGATTTCGGCGACGGCTGTCCGAACGTGTGCGGATGGGGCAACAACGAACTGCAATACTATACCCGCGACCGAAAAAATGCCCGCACAGAGAACGGAATGTTGATCGTGGAAGCCCGTCGCGAAAAGATGGGCACGAAAGATTACACATCGGCACGTCTGGTGAGCAAACACAAAGGTGACTGGACCTACGGGCGCGTGGCCGTTCGGGCGAAGTTACCGAAAGGCTTGGGTGTCTGGCCGGCAATCTGGATGCTCCCGACCGACTGGAAATACGGCGGCTGGCCGGCTTCGGGTGAAATCGACATCATGGAAATGGTGGGTTACATGCCCGATTCGCTTTTTGCTTCGTCGCATACCCAATCGTTCAACCACGCCATCGGTACACAAAGCACAAAAGGGATTTTTGTCAATGACCTGTCCACCGCCTTCCATGAATACGCGCTCGACTGGCACCCCGACCGCCTCGATTTTTTATTCGACGGGAAAGTTTTTCATACGTTCAAAAACAGAGGAACCGGCCCCGATGCCTGGCCCTTCGACCAGCGGTTTCACCTCATTCTCAACATAGCCGTCGGAGGCAACTGGGGCGGTAAAATGGGGGTGGATGAGAAGATCTGGCCGCAGCGGATGGAAGTGGATTATGTACGGGTGTACACGTTTTGAATTTTTTTGAACAGGATTTACCGGATTTGAAAGGATCAAAAAGGATTTTAAAAAAACTCACAACTCACAACTCACTCTATGCGATCTAAAATATTGTTCCTCTTGCTCCTTGGCTTCGTTGCCTGTAAAAAGGACGATAATGGTGACGGCGATCCGCTCAAGCCCAGCCTTTCCATAGGCGACGTAACACAGTCGGAAGGCAATGCCGATAACACCATGCAATTCACCGTTCGCCTGAGCCAGGCGGCACAAACAAATGTACTGGTTAATTACTCCACGCTATCGGGCACCGCGCAGGCCGGCGCCGATTTCACAGCCGTTGCCAACGAACAACTGGTATTCAGCGCGGGTGAAACGGAAAAAAAAGTAACCGTAGAGATTCTGGGCGATGAAGTGGAAGAAAGCGATGAATCGTTCGAGGTCGTGCTGCTGAATCCGGCCAATGCCATACTTGGACAAGCACGCGCCAAAGGCACCATCACCAACGACGATAACAACAATGCGCTGAATATTCCCACAACGGGCTATTCCACGCCGGAGACTTATGCCGGCCGTACGCTGGTGTGGCAGGACGAGTTCAATACCAATACACTGAACACGGCAGCATGGACCCAGGAAACCGGCAACAACGGTGGCTGGGGCAACAACGAACTCCAGTACTACCGCCCGGAAAATACTTTTTTCTCCGACGGGAAATTGATCATCGAAGCGCGGCAGGAAACCTTCAACGGCTCTTCCTACACGTCCTCGCGTATGATCACCAAAGGCAAAAAG
>JAKQJD010000236.1 GCA_029561355.1 Bacteroidota bacterium
TTTTGCAGCAGTTCGTAACCGTTGCCCTGATCAATCAGATGCAATTCCTTTGCTAAGGACTCGCATCCTTTCCAGGGGGTGGTCGGGACGCTCTGCGCATAGGCCCAGTTGCCCATCCACGCCAAACCGATCGTGCGCTCGTCGTCCTCGTCGTAGTTGCGGAAGGTTTTGTGGGCATAAAAATCAAAGCCCCAATCCATCCAGTTGGCGTTTTCCAGCCGGCTGTCGTACTGTACGTCCGAGAACACGATGTGGTCAACGAGGATGTGTCCCCAGCCCGCAGTGGCATTGTCAAAGACTTCAATTCGGGCCGTCTTGCCCAGGTGCTGGCTCACATCGATACCGCGCCACTGCATGCGCTCCGCGTTGGAGGTGCTTTTGATGGTTTGGACGACTTGATTTTCCACCACGATCTTGAATCCCACGTCGGCCAGCGAACCGCCGCCGATTTGGAAGTTGATGAATCGTTTGTCGATGATGAAATCGGGGGAGGTCATTTTTCCGGTAGTAACATCGCCACCGTGATAGGAATTGAGGTAGCCGAAACCCGTGAAGCCATCCACTTGCTGTTGGTTGGGAAGCGTGCCGGTAGCAGGTGCATTGCCGAAGGCCGTGCCTTCTGCCGTCCAGCCGGCGAAGCCATTTTCAAAACCGGCAAAAAGATTTCCCCTGACGTGATTGCCCGTTAGCAGGTTGTCGTTGGCATCGAGCGTGAAAGTGGAACCGTCGAAATCACCGACCCAGTATTGCATCCGGTTGGGCCCCATTCCACAGGTCATTATCCATTTCATGTTGTTGGGGTCGTTGTTGAGCGGCAATTGGAAAAGGTCGGGTACTTCCCAAACTTCCTGCTTGGCGCCCCGGTCGTTAAAAATGCTTTCCAGCGTCCAATTTTTCAGGTTTTCAGAGGAAAAAATCTCGATAGAACGATTTATCGGTTTGGTAACGACCATCACCCAGCGCCCGGTTTGTTCGTGCCAGAAAACCTGCGGATCGCGGAAGTCGGGGCCATTGTAGGGGATGACTGGATTGTTTTGATAATATTGAAAACTCACATGGTTCAGGCTGACCGAAATCGCCTGCTGCTGAATGCCCGTCGAGTTTAGATTCAGGGTGTAAACGGCAACCATAGCCGTGTCTTCTTCCGTATTAAAACCTGCGGTATTCTGCTCGTCCAC
>JAKQJD010000262.1 GCA_029561355.1 Bacteroidota bacterium
GAAGCGGTAGTTGTTGTAGGAGGTACTCCCGTTGCGGCTTGCGCAGCCGGGACGATGAACAACAACAAAAAGGCGGTTGTGATACTCAGCGCTAACTTTTTCATTGTAATGATTTTTGTTTGTTGAAAAATTAATAGGATCGATCCTGTTTACGGGGTGTTTAATACCCATTCGAGGAAAAAAATCTACATTTCAGACACAACAGAAAAAGCACGGAACACAACAATTCTTTTCCCCCTGAATTTCCCTTACAGGATGCAACTCGCCGTTTTTCGCTTTAAACCTCGATTGTTTTTATTTTTAAAACAAAATATCCGCATTCAACGCACATCAGGATTTGCAAATGGCAATGAGCAGTTGATCTGCCCGGGTCATATTCCCTGCCGCTCATCTCCTGTCGATCCCGCGCTATGCCGTGTCTGACAGGAGTATTAAATTGATGTGCCGGATGTTTACGGGGTGTGTTATTCCGGAGAAAGGCCAGATCGGCTACGTACCTCTTGTACCACTTCGGACCAGAATATAGCCAGGTCGCGGCGGGGTTGCTGGCATAACCAGACAGTCGTGCCACGTTCGCGGGCCAGCGGATGGGTGATCCCGCCAACCAGGCGGATGTCGGCAAAAAGATTCTGTATGTCGTCGCCCAGTTCGTCATTGATGTAAATAAGGGTCTGGGTGCCCTGCGGAAGATTTAGCGGCGCCCACAGTCGGTAAGAATCCGAAAAACTGTAAGTATGGTTTTTAATGTCGGTGCGACACAGAATGCTGACGGCGCCCGCCTGCCCGTAATTTTCGCCATACACAATATAGTGGTCCGTATTTGCCATGGCGATTGCCGAATCCGTCACGGCGGCCAGTTCTGTCCAGCCCAGCATGTCTGCATAGTCCTGTGGCAAAGGATGCAAATCACCGTCTTCCCAGCGGGTAGTAACAATTCCGGCATCGGTCAGTCGCTGAAAATAAGCCTGAAGTTGCGGGGCAGGCCAGAGCGGAATTCCGGTTGGAAAAAGAAGCAATCCAGGCAAGGCGACTGCTGCGACCAGTATAGTACGCGACCAGGTTTTTTGCAGGAAACGCTCCCAGAATACCGAACCTGCTGCGGTGAGCACCGGATATGCACCCAGGGTGTAATAACTTTTGCCGTTCAGAGCCAGAAATACCAGTATGATAAATATATAAAACCAGGCTACCAGCCGATAGGGGCGCATAACGTCGCTTCGCAGCAGAAAAACCAGCCCGGTCAGCCAGATCAGCGCTCCGCCGGGGCCTTGCATTAGCAACTGATCGACCAGAAAATTGATAGGTTGCACATGGTCGAGTTGGTTACGCGCCAGTTCTTCCATGTGGTGTACCACCGGAAAGTGGTAATGCCACTGCCAGAGCAGGTTGGGGAGTATGATGACGAATGCCAGCATGACGGATAGCCACGGCGCACGCGTCAGCAAAACGGTGCGGCGGGGCGTGAGCAACAGCGCCGGCACGAACGCCGTAATCCAGAACACCAGGCTGTACTTGATCAGAAACCCGACGCCTACGCCCGCTCCGATGGCCCACCACCAGCGCGTGTCGCCGGTTTTTAACCATTTTACGACGGAAAATGAAAGAAATGTCCAGCACAGGATGTCGAACGGTACCGGCTGCAACATGGACGAGGTGCGCAGCCACGCTAGGGAAAACAGCATGGCCGTGCCGCAAACTACCTGTGCGAATCGCCCGCCGCCCAGGTCGCGCACCATCAGGCCGGTCAGTAACAGCAAGGCGCCGCCTGCAAATGCCGAAGGCACGCGGGTGGCCAGCAGGGAATCGCCCAGCAGATGCTGCGTACACCAGCCTACCAGTCCGATAAAGGGCGGGTTGGACCAGAAACCCCAGTCGAGGTGCCGCCCAAGGGCGAGGTACAGGAATTCGTCGCGGTGAAAACCGAGGGTATTGGCGGTAAAAAAATGGAGCAGGATCTTGACGATCACAAAAGCCAGGAGGATCCGGGTGGCAGCGGAGAGGTGTTTCATGTGTGGGTGAGGCAGTTTATTCAGTCGGACAGGAGTCAAAGATGACTGTTTGCTTCCATTTTCATTCATACCTTCTCTATTTTTGAATGAAAATAAATCCCGCTTATGAAAAAAACGATCTGGTTTTTCCCGCTTCTGTTTTGTGCCTTTCCGCTTTCCGCTCAAACCGATACTGTGCCGCCAGTACTCGAGTGTCATCCGTTGACGATTTTTTATGGTTTTGAGTGTTTCGATACCGTTACCATTGCGGATTTGCTGGATACCGTATACGATAACCAGAGCCCGATTCCACTCATCGAACTGGGTATCCGGAAGCGCTGCTGGGGGGCAGGGTTTCCGGAAAATTCGAAGGAGATTTATATGTATCCGGGAGAATTTACTACAGCAGAAATTTGGGCGAGAGATACGTCGGGAAATACCACTACCGTAACGGTGCCGGTATATTTAAACAGCCTGATTTGCGACCCGGGTTATTACTTTATGGCGCAGAAACCCCGTTTATTTAGCAACGAGCTCGATCCAATTCACCACGTCGATTTTCACCTGCAGGCAGGAAATGACTGCCTGGGCGATTCTGTGAATACACATTTCAACTCGGAAGACACCGGTTATTTCGGAGGGTTCGGGTACGTTTGCCCGATTGGTTATACCAGCAGGGTGGAGCCCTCCAAAAACGAGGACCCGCTGAACGGGGTAACGACACTCGACCTTACCCTGATTTCCAAACACATTCTGGGTATTGCCCCGCTGGAAAACCCGTACGCGATCATAGCGGCAGATGCCAACCAGGACGGGAAAGTGAGCGTTTTCGATATCGTTATACTCCGAAAGCTGATTCTGGGTATTGTAAATGAGTTGCCGAACGGGAAATCCTGGCAGTTTATTCCGAAAAACTACGTTTTCCCGGCGCCAGACAACCCGTTTGCACCGCCTTTTCCGCTAGAGATTTCCTTGCCTCTGACGCAACCTGCAAGCAATTTCGAATTTATCGGCGTCAAGATAGGCGACGTAAATTTTTCTGCCGATCCGAATCAATAAGTCTGAGGATGTGAAGATTTGAGGATGCGAGGATTTGACGGATAATGAATATTTATCCTCAAATCTTCGCATGCTCATTAAAGCATCTTTTTCCGCTGCATAAACCAGTACAGCAACCCGGTCACAACCGCCGAAAGCACTACGGCAACGTAAAAATAGATTGGATGATTCGGGATTCCGTTGGGAATGTTCATGCCGAAAAACGAGGAAATCAGCGTCGGCACCATGAGCACCACCGTAACGACCGTGAGGCGGTGGATCACCAGGTTCAGGTTGTTGGAAATAATGCTGGAATAGGCATCCATCGTGCCGTTGAGGATGTTCGTGTACACGTTCGACATGGAAAGGGCCTGCGAATTATCGATGATAATGTCTTCGAACAGGTCGGTCAGGTCTTCGTCGCCATTGATGTGCAGAAAATCCGTCCGCTTCATTTTCATTTTCAACAACTCGTTGGCATTGAGCGAGTTAACGAAATATACCAGGCTTTTTTCAATGGCGAGCAACTGCTTCAGGTCGGAGTTGCGGCTGCTGTTCATCAGTTCCTTTTCGATGCGGTTGCGGCGCAGGTTGAGCGTTTTGAGGCAGGAAAGGAAGTGATATACGTTTTGTTCGAGCACCTGCAGGATGAAGCGTTTTTCATCTGCGGGGTCGAAGTTTCGCACGTTGTTTTCCAAAAATTTTTCCAGTACCGGCGTTTCGAATGCCGAAATCGTGACCACGTGTTCGATGGTCAGGATGATGCCGATCGGGACGGTAATGAAGTAGGCTTCGTTTTCACCTTGCCCGTTGCGGTTTTTGACGGGCGTATTGATGAGGATAAAGCGAATATCTTCATCGCGTTCGTAGCGGGCACGTTCGTCGAGGTCGAGGGAGTCGGTCAGGAATACAGGATCGAATTCGAACCGGCGGGCGATATCCTCCAGTTCGTCAGGCGTGAAGGGCGGAGCGAGATGCACCCAACAGCCAGGCTCCAACTCGCTCAATTCCACGAGTCGCCTTTTTTCGCGTGTATAATAACGGATCACTATCCATTGAGTGTAAAAAGTGAATGAAGAAAGCGCCTTTTAAAAAGGCGGTGCAAACTTACGCCGTCTGTTTGTGGCAAACAACCCTACATGAACTATTTGAAGAAAAAGTTGGCAGGAGCCGGCGAATTAAATTCCGACTTTCGGGGTATTTTTGCCTCACATTCAAAATTTTATGCAAGTGCAATAAAATAAGTTAAAAAATTGTTTTCGACAAACAGCGCATTTATTTGCCAATGCATCTGGGAAAAAACTGTAAATTTTTTCTAACCTTGTGTTCCGTTTAAAAATATAATGGTGCTCAAATTCATGAAAATTTTACTCCGCTCTTGCGTTTTCCCAGCGTAAAACCATCTTTTTACTGGAAATTCGAGGTAAAAGCATCTTGAATGCAGGGTATTTAATATCCTGTCCGGTATCTTAATTGGCAAAAATAAATTCAGTTCCTTCCCATGTCCTGAGTTGAAAACATACTTGTGAAACTACATTTTTTTAATCAAGCCCGACTTCGTATGCGCACTTTTTTCAAGGCCTTACCTTTAGGTATTGCACTCATCCTGACATTACCCAGCCTCCGGTTACCTGCACAGAACAATCCCACGGAACCACCATTTTCAGACCCCGTTCTGCTCGACGGTCATCAGCAACGCCAGGTTTTGCGCGTTCAAAGTTCCAGACAAACCGTCCGTTTTCAAAATCTTATTCCCGGAGAGTCCTATTTACTGAAAGTTCCCAAAGATCCTGTCTCGGATCTTTGCCTTCCCGCTATGCGTGTGCTTCATGCACCGGATTCCATTCCGGCAGCGGCAGATGAACTGGTGTTTAAAGCCGATTCCGCCAGTATCGACCTGCTTTTCGAATATCCGTGCAGTTGGGATGAATCCAATCCGCCGACCCATTACGTTTCGCTCGTTTGCAAAACCTGCCTGAAAAAAACGGTGGGCGAATATATGCGTGCTTCGGCCGGAGAGATCATGGTGACCCCCGGAGTGGCGCCGAACACGCTGATCCGCGATGTACTCATCGGCGGTGACTGTTTTGACGTCACCAATGTGCAGTACCACGGCCAGCCCGGGCAGATCGGTACGTTTAGCAATGGCCAGACCAATATCGGGTTTTCCGAGGGCGTAGTGATGGCTACCGGTAATGCTGCAGTAACCCTGGGGCCCAATACAACCGATAATGCGGATCAGGGTTACGGAAATTCTACGCCCGATGCCGACTTGACAGAACTTTCCAATGGGGGCGACATCTACGATATGGCGTATCTGGAATTTGATTTCAGGCCTACCCAGTCGTCCGTGGCTTTCGATTTTGTGTTCGCTTCGGAGGAATACTGCGAATATGTAGGTTCTCCTTTTAATGATGCATTCGGGTTTTTTATATCCGGCCCCGGCATATCCGGCCCGTTCAACGGCGCGGAAAACATCGCACTGGTACCCTCTACCACTACTTATGTAGCGATCAACAACGTCAACCACCTCCTGAATTCGGGGTATTTTATCAATAATACGCCGCCTAGCGGGCTGCTGTGTGGCCAAACGGGTGTCAACACGCCGGCCGTCAACCAGATTCAGTACGACGGATTTACCAAAAAAATTACGGTTCGCGCTACCCTGCAAACCTGCAAAACGTACCACATCAAACTTAAAATCGCCGACGTAGCGGACGGTATATTCGATTCCGCCGTATTCCTGAAAGCGGGTTCCTTCAACGCCGGCAGCAACGCTTCGGTGCAGTGGGTGGTCGATGGCGTGCCGAATTCGCAGGAGGCTTATGAAAACTGCAACGATGTTTCCCTGGTATTTCGCCGGGTCGGCGGAAACCTGGGCGCGCCGCTTACCGTGAATTATTCCGTTTCCGGAACGGCTACTTCCGGCGCCGACTTTTCGGGTATTCCCGCGTCGGTTGTCATTCCGGCAGGCCAGCAGCAGGTCGTTATTCCGGTGAACATCCTGGCCGACGCGCTGCCGGAAAATCCGGAAACCATCCACGTGATGCTTGCAAATTTGTGCAATTGTTCCCGCCCGGAAGAGGTGCTGACGATCCTCGATGTGTTGCCGCTTCAGGTTACTGCCGACAGTTTGTCCATTTGCAACCCGGGAACCGCCACTGTTTCGGCAGGTGTTCAGGGCGGCGCAGGTCCTTTTTCTTATGAATGGTCCAATGGGATGGATACGCCGTCCATTTCACCCTTCGTAGCCGGTACACAGACTTTTACCGTAACGGTGACCGACCACTGCCTCAATACCAGTGTAGCCACGGCCCTGGTGGAAGTGGAAGCGCCGGTTTCGGCACAACTACAAACCCCGGCGCCCCAGTTGTGTTTCGGCCAGGCCGACAGCATTACGGTTATTTTGCAAGGTACACCTCCGTTTACCATTCAATATACGCTGGACGGCGCTCCGCAGCCGCCGGTACAAAACATCCAGAGCAGCCCGTTCAAGTTGCTGGTGACCCAGCCGGGAACGTATCAATTGACTGCTGTCACCGGCGGTGATTGCACAGGCGTTGCTTCCGGTACACTTGTAGTCACCGAGGCTTTTATCGATATCAGTACGACCGTCACCAATCTTCGTTGCAACGGGGTGAACGACGGCATGATCGTACCGCAGGTAAATGGCGGCCAGGCGCCGTACTCCTACACCTGGAACGGGCCGCAAACAATTCCTCCCGATACTCCTGTGGGAACCGGATTGCAGGCGGGCACGTACCAATTGACCGTTTCCGATGCTTTCGGATGCAGGGCGCTGGAAACCTATACGATCGTGGAGCCTCCGCTCCTGTCGGCAAGCATCGCCGGCACGGAAGGGACCGACTGTGACAACCCGACGGCCGGAAGCATCGACCTTGAAATGAACGGCGGTACGCCGGGATACAATTATAATTGGAGCAATCTTTCCAGTTTGCAGGATCCCCAAAATTTGTCGGCCGGGACGTACACCGTTACAGTGACCGACCAGATGGGGTGTTCAACTACCGCTGTCGCTACGGTTGCGGGCGATTTCGCTACACCGGCAGCCATGGCGCAGGTAACCGGTCCGCTGAGTTGCACCGTTTTATCTGTTCCCCTGAATGGAGCGGGCTCCTCCACGGGTCCGGGTTTTACATATTTGTGGGTCGCTTCCAACGGCGGGAATATTTTTTCAGGAGCCAACACCCTAAGCCCTGTCGTGAATGCGCCGGGCACCTACACCCTGCATGTTCGAAATACCCAGAACGGTTGTGTCAGTATGGTAACCGTACAACAAATCGAATCCGTGGATTACCCCGTGGCGGATGCAGGCGACGATATCATTCTCAATTGCACCCCTCCAAATGCGTTGCTGGACGGCAGCGGTTCATCGCAGGGCAGCAATTTTATGTATCACTGGACGGCTACCGACGGTGGTGTTCTGTTGAACGGCGCCAACACCATGCAGCCGCTGGCAGGGCATGGCGGCACATATATTTTGCAGGTGTTGAATAATTTGAATGGCTGTGCGAGCACCGATTCGGTTGTGATCGTTGAAAATAACTTCGCTCCTGTTGCATCGGTCGCCTTGCCCGATTCTTTTACCTGCCTCGTTAATACGGTTACCCTGATCGGTACTTCCAACCCTCCTACGGATGTCAGTTATCAGTGGCTGACCATGGACGGACAGTTTCAGTCGGGCCAGACAAATCCCATTGCAACTGTCACAGAACCAGGCACATATACACTTATCGCTACCTTTCAGCAGAGTGGCTGCGCCGATACCGTCAGCGTAGTGGTCGAGCAGAATTTTGTAGAACCGCTGGCTGTTGTATTTGCGGAAAGCGAATTGAATTGCAGCAACGGCCTTGTTACGATCAACGGTACGAATTCCATTCTTGCGCCAGGTACTACCTTTGTCTGGTCGGCCTCCAGTGGCGGGCAGTTCGACTCCGGAACCAATACCATGACTCCGGTCGTAAATGGCCCCGGTACTTACACTTTGTTGCTGACCAATCCCCAGAACAGTTGCTCTTCCTCCGCAACCATTCTGGTAGAAGACCACTCGGATCCTCCGCCCGCCAACGCCGGTGATCCGGATATAATGACATGCTTCGTTTCGACGCTGGTGCTGGGAGACGCATCTGCCGATCCTGTATACATCTATGGGTGGACGGCTGCAAACGGCGGACATATTGCGCTGGGTGAAAACACGCCTACTCCGCTGGTAGACGCTCCGGGAACCTACATTTTATCGGTCCTGAATCCCGTGAACGGCTGTATCGCTACAGATACCGTTCTGGTTCTTGAGGACGAACAACAACCCATTGCCGTTGCTGTCAGTACAGGCACCCTGGATTGTATCCATTTATCCGTTCAGTTGAACGGGGCCGGCTCCAGTACCGGTCCGGGTTTTACCTATGCCTGGTCTTCATCTACAGGAAACGGCATTATAGCCGGCGCGCAAACCCTCACACCTACCGTTACGGCGCCTGCGGTGTACACGATTACAGTTACCAACGGAACAACCGGATGCCAGTCTACGGCATCGGCTGCTGTGCTGAGTAATAACAATGCGCCCGAAGCCACCGCCGTGCCGGTCGGGTCATTGTCCTGTACGAACCAGACAATTCAAATAAACGGAACGGGTTCCGAAACCGGCCCGGGTATCACTTATATGTGGGAAAGCGCTGCAGGCCCGATACTGGTCGGACAGGGCACCTTGCAGGCGACGGTGGGCCAACCCGGCTTGTACACACTGATCGTATCCAATGCAAACAACAGTTGCACTGCCTCCCACACGGTGGAAGTGGAACTGGATACCGTACCTCCGGTGGCCGATGCAGGGCCCGGGCAAATGCTGATTTGTACGGTGCCGAGTTTAATGCTCGATGGCAGCGGCTCGAGTTCCGGTACAGGTATTCAATACCAATGGACTGCTTCGCCGGGAGGCAACTTTATTTCCGTTACCAATATTCCGCAACCCACCATAGACCAACCTGGAACGTACCAGATTGTCGTCACCGACGTGACCAACGGTTGTACCGCTTCCGATCAGGTACAAATCGGGGTGGACCCTGAAAAACCGCTTCTCCTGATCGCACCGCCGGATACTCTGGATTGTCTGGTCAATCAGGTGACCATCGATGCAAGCGCTTCCAGTACCGGAAACATTTTTACCTATCAATGGTCGGGCCCGGGCATTTTGAGTGGCGCCAATTCTCCCCAGATCCAGGCGAATCTGGCCGGGAATTATTCCCTCCTCATTGTGAATACCGTAAATGGTTGCTCGTCCGTAGGGAACGTACTCCTCCAGCAGGATACCCTTCGCCCGCCGGCAAATGCAGGGGCAGATATTGCACTCAATTGTACTACGCCGGAATTCCATGTCGGCGACGCGAATGCACCGGTATTTCCATATCTGAATTACACGTGGACGGGGCCCGGTATTGTATCCGGTGCAAACGGTCCCGCTCCGATTGTCGACAGTGCAGGCGTTTATAATGTATTGGTTGTCAATACAATCAATGGCTGTAGTGCAGGTGATGCCGTTCAAGTAAATGCCGATTTCGCTTTGCCTCAGGTGGATGCCGGAGACCCGTTCGTGCTGGATTGCAGCAATCCCAGTTATACGTTGAATGCGACGGCCAGCCAGGGAAGTCCGTTTACTTATTTGTGGTCGACGGATACCGGCCATTTCCTGACAGTCCAGGATACCCTGCAACCTGCGGTAAATGCCAAAGGAATGTACACACTGACTGTTACCAATTCTGAAAACGGATGCACGGTTGTCGACAGCGTTTTTATCGACCAGTCGAACAATACGCCGACTGCTGTCATTGCTCCTCCGCTGACGCTGACGTGTACGCGGGCGCAAATCACCATAGACGCATCTGCCTCCAGTTCCGGATCCGGTTATCAATACGACTGGACGGTACCCGTTGGCGGCTATATCAGCAGCGGAGCCAATACGCTGACGCCGGTGGTGAATGCTCCCGGTACGTACTTCCTTCAGGTAACGGATCTATCCAATAACTGTGTCGCCGTCACCAGTGTAACGGTGATTCAAAATATTGTGCAGCCACAATTAGAGGTGGATACCGGCATAGTGATTAACTGCTCTACGCCCATCCTCAATCTGGACGTTCATCTGCTGACGCCCGGTAAACATGCGTATCAATGGATCGCTTCCGACGGCGGTTTTATCATTAGTGGCGCTTTTACGGCGCATCCGTTTATTTCCAGCGCCGGCACTTACCAGGTGTACGTTATTAACCTGCTAAATGGCTGTGTCAATACGGATACGATGTATGTAACGGCCGACCAGACACCCCCTACCGCACAGATTGCCCTTCCGGAAATACTGACTTGTAACAAACAGGAAATACAGTTGGTAGTGAGTTCTACGGCCAGCCCCGTTTCTTATGAATGGAGCAGTTCCGACGGTCATTTCCTGACTGTCGGAGATACCACTCATGTCAGTGTAGACCTGTCGGGGATTTATGAAGTGACCGTTACCAATAATGTAAATGGTTGTACCACTGTGGCGGCCACGCAGGTTCTGGAAGACCGGCAACTTCCGGTTGCGCAGGCAGGATTTAACGGAGAACTCAGTTGCAATACTACTTTCCTCAATCTCAATGGCGCGGGTTCTTCGTCGGGTAGTCAGTATTCCTATGAATGGACAACGCAGGATGGAGAAATAAGCGCCGGAGAGCATACGCTTACTCCGACGATCCTCAAAGGCGGCACCTATCTGCTGACGGTGGTTAATGAAAACAACGGTTGCAGCAGCACCGATGCGGCTTTGGTTACCAGCGATACCATGCAACCTGTTATTGTTATTCCCGAACCTGAAAACCTGACTTGCCTGCAAACGCAGGTGACCATACATGCCAGCGCTACTTCGGGGAATGGATCCAACAATTTTGAGTACACCTGGAGCACACAAAACGGCAGTATCTTAAGTGGCGCCAACACCGCCAATCTGGTAGTGGATGCCACCGGCGATTACCTGCTGATGGTTACCGATCTTGGCAACGGCTGTTCCAATGCCCTGGCAACCAGTGTTTCCGCACAAGTCACTTTGCCGGATGCAGATGCGGGAGTAGCGCCCAAACTTACCTGTACGGTAGATGAGGTAACCTTGCAGGGGGCGGGGCCAACCGGACCGGATTATACCATTTCCTGGACTACTCAAAACGGAAATATTTCAGATGGAGATGAAACGCTGCAACCCGTTGTAAATGAGCCGGGTATGTACATGTTGACCATTTTAGACGAGAACACCGGGTGTAGAAGCACGGATACGGTAGAGGTGCTGGAAGAAACCAATATCCCAACCGATTTTACGGCTCAAATGTTTCCGCCTTCCTGCCGGGAAAACGACGGCCTGATCGTGTTTCAGCAGGTCAGCGGTGGCATCGGCCCTTATTTGTATTCCATTAATCAGGGTATGACCTACGATCCTGTGCCGGAATTTGAAAACCTGGCGCCCGGCACTTACCAGCTTCGTATCCGGGATGCCAACGGCTGTGAATTCAGCAAAACCATCGTGGTGCCGCTTATCCCCGATATCAATATCCAGGTCATTCCGGAAGTGGACATCAAACTCGGGGAAAGTTATGACTTGCATTCCATAGTAGCAGGATATCCCTTGTCATTGATCGATACGGTGATATGGACCCCGATGGAAGGCCTGATTTTTGACGGAACCGGTATTCTGGATTTGCTGAATCCGACCTTGAAACCGAACCGGTCTACGGAATATATCGTGACCATCATCAGTGTGGATGGATGTATGGCTTCCGACAGTGTGCTGGTACGGGTAGACGACGAGCCGCATATCTACATTCCGAATGCGTTTTCGCCCTGGAACGACGACAATCAGAACGATATAGTTTTGGTATTTGCAAGTCCGACTCAGGTACTCAACGTGCGCAAATTCTACATTTTCGACCGCTGGGGAGATATGGTTTTTGAAAGGGAAAATTTCCCGCCGAACGATCCGCAGTTCGGCTGGAACGGACGTATAAAAGGCAAACTGATGGACCCGGCGGTGTTTGTTTACTACGCAGTAGTGGACATCATCGACGGGCGTATCGTCGTGAAAATGGGTGATATTACGCTGGTGAAATAACCGGAGGTGTTTGGTTTTTTGTGTTTAGTGTTTAAGATGTAGAGTACTTCCGGAACTTCGAAATACTAAACACGGAAAACTAAACACCCACGGTTTAACACTTACATATAACCGAAACGTTGCAGGGCGCTTTCGTCATCGCGCCAGTTGTCACGCACTTTGACGGTGAGTTCCAGAAATACTTTTGTCTGAAGGAAACGCTCGATGTCGCCACGGGCGTGGGAGCCGATTTTTTTTATAGCGGCGCCTCCCTTGCCGAGAATAATGGCTTTTTGGGTCTCGCGCATCACATAAATAGTGGCCTGTATACGGGCAATGGCCTCGCCTTTGGTAGTCGTCGAATCCTGGAACGATTCGACACTTACTTCGGTGGAATAGGGGATTTCATCGCTGTAATTCATCAGGATTTTTTCACGGATGATTTCGCCGACAAAGAATCGCTCGGGCCGGTCGGTCAACTGATCTGTCGGATAGTAGGGCTCGCTTTCCGGTAAATACGCTACTATTTTTTCGAGTAATGTTCCCGCTTCATTGCCTTTCAAGGCCGAAACTGCCATGGAATCGGCAATTTTGATGCGTTTTTTCCACCAGCCTGTCACGTCCTCCGCGCGTTGTTCGGCGACCAGGTCTTTTTTATTGAGGATCAGTAAAATGGGGGCTTCGGCTTTTTTCAGCACCTCGATCACCGGATTGTCGTCTTCGAGTTCTTCCGTCAGGTCGAACACGAACAGCATCAGATCTGCGTCTTCTACGGTACCTTCCACGAACCTGTTCATGGCTGTGTGCATCTTGTACGACGGCGATTTCACGTAACCCGGTGTGTCGGAAAAAACGATCTGGAAATTGTTGCCCGTCAGAATGCCGATGATCCGGTGCCGGGTGGTTTGCGGCTTGTGCGTGATGATACTCATGCGTTCGCCGACCAGGGCATTCATCAGCGTGGATTTGCCGGCGTTGGGCCGGCCGATGATGTTGACGAAGCCTGCACGGAAAGGAGTATCGGACATTAGTTGATTTTTTCTTTTTCCAGAATGAAGAACAATTCGCTTCCCGCTCTCGGCGCCACGGAATTTATACTCGGCGCCATGGTTGCGATTCTGAAATGCGGTGCAAATAACGCCAAATATTCCGCTTTATCGCCACCGAACGGTGGCCCGCCTTCAAATTCCCGGTTGAACAGCAGTCCTGCCAGTTTTCCACCCGGACGTAATAACGCATTCATTTTCAATACATAAGCAGGCCGCATATCTGGTGGAAGCGCACAAAAAAACGTTTGTTCCAGAATCAGGTCGTAGTTGTCATCGTGCTGGAAAAAGTCTGCGCACACCAGGCGCAGTGCCGTTTGCCATCCCGGCATTTCCATATTCAGGCGCTGCTGAAGTTGTGCCACGGCGGTTGGTGCAATGTCGAGCATGGTTACCTGCGTAAACCCCTTTTGAAGCAGATACAAGGCTTCATGACCATTCCCGCAACCGGGAATCAGAATGCGCAGGTTCCGTTTTTCCGCCGGAATCTGATCGATATAAGCGGCCAGTGGCGGCGATACGGTATTCAGGTCCCAGTGCGTTTCGTCGTTTTGCCAGCGGGTTTCCCAGAAATCGGCAGATAGGTTGGTGGGCATGGATTGTTTATAGGTTTATAGGTTTATGGGTTTATGGGTTTATGGGTTTATAGGTTTATGGGTTTATAGGTTTATGGGTTTATAGGTTTATGGGTTTATGGGTTTATGGGTTTATAGGTTTATAGGTTTATGGGTTTATAGGTTTATGGGTTTATAGGTTTATGGGTTTATTGATAATTTGAGGTAATAAAAGCCATATAAATTACGGATTTTATCCTGACTGAGTAGCCCATAAACCCATAAACCCATAAACCCATAAACCCATAAACCCATAAACCCATAAACCCATAAACCCATAAACCCATGAACCCATAAACCCATAAACCCATAAACCCATGAACCCATGAACCCATAAACCTATAAACCCATAAACCCATAAACCCATAAACCCATAAACCATCATCCCCTCACCAATTCCTCCGCCGTGGCAATCGCCGCATCGCTCGGCGGGTTACCACTGAGCATAACGGCCAGCGAACGGATACGTTCTTCCTGGTTGAGCAGACGGATATTGGTAAGCGTGCGGTTGTCGGCAACCTTTTTATAAACGAAATAATGCGCATCGGCGCGGGCAGCGATCTGTGGCGTGTGCGTGATGCTTATCACCTGGTGTCGGTCGCTCAACTCCTTGAGTATCAGGCCCATTTTCATGGAAACGTCGCCGCTGATCCCCGAATCGATTTCATCGAAAATAAGCGTGGGCAGCGGAATGGCATCCGCCACGAGGCTTTTGGTACAGAGCGTGAGGCGGGAAAGTTCGCCGCCGGAAGCCACGTCCTTGATAGGTAAAAACCTGCTGCCGACGTTGGACGCGAACAGAAACTGTACGTCGTCGGAGCCCGTAGCCGTGAGGTGATCCAGGCTACGGACCTCCACTTTCAGGCGCGCATGCGGCATGGACAACTGGTTGAGCATGCCGTGGATGCGCTCCTCGAAAGGTTGCGTGGTGCTTTTGCGGCGTTCGCTCAGCGTGTCGGCGATGTGCGTCAGTTTGGTCTGTTGCAGGCTGATGGTTTGTTCCAGTTGGGCTATCTCGGCGTCGAGATTGGTGTAGCCGGCTGTTTGTTCCTCAAGTCCGGCCTGAATAGCCAGCAACTCTTCCACAGAACCGACACCGTGTTTTTTTTGCAGTTTGTAAATGACATTCAGGCGCTCCTGCACTTCGCCGATACGTTGCGGGTCGTATTCCGTTTGTTCGGCCATGCGGTCGCAATCTTTCGCTACTTCCTGCAGGTCGATGATGGCTGCATCGAGGCGTTCACTCAGATCGGCCAATGTGGGCGTGAGTTTGCGTGTAGCCGCCATGCTGCGGCCGATTTCCTGCAACTGACCGAGGATGTTCTGTTCCGATTCGAGCAGGTAATTATAGGCGGCGCCGTAGGTTCGTTTAATATCTTCGGCACTGCTCAACCGGGTAAGTTCCGTTTCGAGTTGTTCCTGCTCCTTTTCGCGAAGTTCCGCCTTGTGAAATTCTTCGAGTTGGAAACGCAGAAATTCCATTTCCTTCGCACCGTTGGTACTCCGTTCCAGCAGGGTGGCCAGGCGTTTTTTATCGGCTGCGTATTGTTTGTACTGGTGCTGGTAGTCTTTGATAATCAATGCGTTATCGGCCAGAGCATCGATCATGCGCAATTGGAAATTCACGTTGTGAATGTCCAGCGTATCGAACTGCTGGTGCAGGTCGACCAGCGATTCGGTGAGACGTTGCAATACCTGGTTGTTGGCGGGCGTATCGTTCACGAACGCGCGGCTTTTACCGGTAGGGGAGAGCTCGCGCCGGATGACAACTTCGGAGTCGTAATCGAGTTCGTTGGCTTCGAAAAACTCGCGGAGATCGTAGGCGGATACGTCGAAATACGCTTCTACCACGCATTTTTCGCTGTCGTTGTAAAAGACCTTGGTATCGGCGCGCTCACCCATTACCAGGCCCAGTGCGCCCAGCAGGATGGATTTGCCCGCTCCGGTCTCGCCGGTGATAATGGTCAGTCGCTCTGAAAAATTGATCTCGAGTTCGTCAATCAGCGCGTAATTGCGGATATGGAGGCGTTTCAGCATTCTTTGACGGAGGAAAGCGTTTTGCCGGCAAATGTAGGTGAAAATAGGGAAAGGTGGTAGGAGGTGACATTTTTTGTTTTAAAAATATGTAAACATATGGGCTTGCAAACATTGATTTTTCCCGGCGCCGGTGCCAATACATCGTGGATACAAAATTCGTACAAGGTTTTTAAGATGCTGCTATGGCTGCCGGGCTCGTTATTTGTTTCAACGCTTTTCGGCCAAAACGCTACGAAAACCTATGCTTCCGGAATGGAGCATAGGTTTTCGATTGACAGCCTCCGCCTGCTATATGGGAACAACAAGCACCTGCCCGCGGCATTTGAACTGCAAGCACTCGCTGCTTTGTCGCATTACCCTGAACTCCGGAACGCTTCTATTCAATTTGTCGTGAAAAAAAGCAAACTACCCTACGCGTCCCGTCCGCGGCTGATGAGTCTGCTGATACCGTTCGCAAGAAAAAAATACCGTATCGTGATCAGCAGACGATCCACAGCGGTTCGGGAACCCACGTTGCTTAAGAACCTCGGTTTCCAAGAGCAAACCGGCGCGTTGGGGCACGAACTGGCCCATGTGGCGTACTACAACCGGACGCGCAAAGGCAGAATTATGGCTGAAGGGCTGAAATATCACCGCGCAGGCTTCAAAGAACAGTTTGAAAAAATGACCGACCGTATTGCCATCGAGCACGGATTATGCGCCGAATTGCTTGCCTGGAACAAAGCGGTGTATCCCGTAAAGCTCCGGGACGGAAACCGCGCCACGATTTATTATTCGCCGGAGGAGATGCGTACACTGTGCGGGGAGAAAAATGGGCAGTAGATTTGACCGAACAATTGTTGACTCTTGCGGTTGTTGATTCGACTACAAATTCATTTCAAACCTCTTCCGACATCGTGCTACTCGACAACCACGGCCGTGCCATCAACTACCTCCGACTCGCAGTGACGGACCGGTGCAATCTGCGCTGCCACTACTGCATGCCCGAGCATGGCCTGAACTGGCTGTCGCGCAGCGACCTGCTGAGTTATGAAGAAATGACACGGCTTTGTACGGTGCTGGTGCGGCTGGGTATCACGAAAGTGCGCATTACCGGCGGCGAACCCTTTGTGCGAAAAGACCTGATGCGCTTTCTGCACATGCTTTCAGAACTGGAAAGGTTGCAGGAAATCACCCTGACCACCAATGGCGTAACCACTGCGCCGCTGGTGCCGGAACTAAAAAAACTCGGCATCCGCTCCGTAAACCTCAGCCTCGATACGCTCGACCGGGAACGGTTTTTTCAGATCACCCGCCGCGACGACCTGCCGCGTGTGATGCAGACACTGGATGCATTGCTGAACCACGATATTGCAGTGAAAATCAATGCGGTAGTGATGGAGGGCCAAAACACGGACGACCTGATCCCACTGGCTCAACTGACCCGGCGCCTGCCCGTCGACGTGCGGTTTATCGAGGAAATGCCTTTCAACGGCGGCGATCATACAACGGCTGTACGCCCGCTTTGGGATCACCGGCATATTCTCGACACGCTGCGTGCCGAATGGCCGGAACTGGAAAAAATTCCCGACCCGCCTTTTTCTACTTCCATGAATTACCGACTGCCCGAGCATCTGGGAAAGGTGGGGATTATCGCCGCCTGGTCGCGCACGTTCTGCGGCACCTGCAACCGGATCCGGGTGACACCCGAAGGTGCGTTAAAAACCTGCCTGTACGATCACGGCGTACTCCAGATCCGCGACCTGATGCGGCAGGGCCTCGATGATGAAGCACTGGCCGCTCATCTGCTGGATGCCTTTAACCGCCGCCACAAAACCGGCTGGGAAGCCGAAGAAGCACGGCGCGGTTTGCCGGTAGGGGAATCGATGGCGACGATTGGAGGTTAGTAAAATGCCGTATTCAACCGAAAATTCCAGGTCGTTTTTAGCGCAAATTTTGCCACAAATGCCTCGTTACCACACTAATAACCAATAACCAATAACCACCACATGATCACCGTCTCCGAAGCGGAACAAATTATCCTGTCGCACCGGAAAGATTACGGCGTGGAATCGGTTCCGTTTCTAGAAGCGAACGGCCGGGTGCTGGCTGAAGACATTCTGGCCGACCGCGACCTGCCGCCATACGACCGGGTAACGATGGACGGAATCGTCATCCGTTACGCCGATTACGAATCGGGAAACCGGCTTTTCCGGATTACAGCCACCCAGGCTGCCGGAGACGCTCCAATACGGCATTTGAATGCAGATTGCTGCCTCGAAATCATGACCGGGGCTGCCTGTTCCGGCGACGCCGACACGGTGATACCGTACGAAAAAATACAGGTTTCCGATGGTGTAGCCCGGATTATAGATGAGCCTGTAGCCCGGGGGCAAAACATTCACCGGCAGGGTCAGGACCGCCGACAGGGTGAAACGGTGATGACCGCCGGGCATAGAATTGGCCCGGCGCACATCAGTATGGCGGCTTCGGTAGGGAAATCCGTTTTGCAGGTGAAAAAAGCGCCTCGTATCGTGATCGTTTCTTCCGGCGACGAACTGGTGGAAGTTACCGAAACACCCTTGCCGTATCAAATCCGGCGCTCCAATAATTACTCCTCTTGGGCGGTGCTGAAACGACATTACGGCATCGAAGCGGAAATGCTGCATTTGCCTGATAATGAAGAAATTATACGGAGCGAGATTGCCCGTTTTCAGAAAGATTTCGACGTGATAATACTGAGTGGCGGTGTTTCGATGGGTAAATTCGATTACATCCCGCAAGCGCTGGAAGCCACCGGCGTGCAACTGCAATTTCACAAGGTGCGCCAGCGGCCGGGCAAACCTTTCTGGTTCGGCACCTTCGGCGACAAAGGGGTTGTATTCGCTTTGCCTGGCAATCCGGTTTCAACATTTATGTGTCTTCACCGGTATGTATTGCCCTGGCTGGAAGCCTCGCTGGGATTTCCTGAAGCTGCTCCGTTATATGCTGTTTTGGGAAAACAAGTGCATTTCGAACCTGCCTTGACCTATTATATTCAGGTAAAACTGGCGCACAGTTCCGAAGCGCGCCTGTTGGCGCAACCGGTGGAAGGGCATGGGTCGGGTGATTTTTCGAACCTGCTTCATGCGGACGCTTTTCTGGAATTGCCGGCGGAGAGAAATACGTTTTTCGAAGGCGAGGTTTTACGGATATTTCCTTTTAAAAATGCTTGAAATAAACGAGGCCGGGAGATCTGAATCCCCCGGCCCCGACATGCTCGGTTATAGTTTTTGAAGTTACTGGATACGCATGACTTTTTTCACGTACGTCCGGTCGTCGGTAATCACTTTCACCAGATATTGTCCGGGCGCAAATGCCGCCAGATCCAGCGAAAATTGTCCTTCCTGAAACTGTCCTTCCTGCGATGAACCCACCTGAACGCCGCTCATGGCGTACATTTCCACGCGTATCGGTGTGTTGTGCGGCAGGTTCAGGTTGAGCAGCACTTTACCGGTAGACGTCGGGTTCGGCATCAGGTCTACGATTCCGTTGGTGGCCAGTTCGTTTTCAATAGTGCCCGTAGTAAGGTCCAGCGTGAGCATACCACTGCTGAACGTACATCCGTTGGCGTCCGTTATAACAACCATGTAATCACCTGCGGGAATATCGGACAGGTCTTCGCTGGAGCCGACCACGGTTCCGTTGCCGTCGTACCAGGTATACGTGTAAGGGCCGGTACCGCCGGTAACTGTGATGTTCAGGGAACCGGTGTCGTCGCAATCGTCGCTGAGCACTACGGTTGTAATACTGATGGAAGAAGGGTTGGTGATCGTTACGTTTTGTGTTCCGATGCAACTGTTATCATCCATCACAACTACTGTAAATGTTCCCGCACCCAGGCCGGTAGCCGTGGCAGTCGTCTGACCTTCGGCGCCCATCCACAGGTACGTGTAATTGCCGCTGCCGCCGGTTGCGGTCACGGTAGCGGAGCCGTCAAACTCGCCGGGGCAGGAAGGCGCATCCAGCGCTATGTCCAAGTCGAGTCCGCCGCTGACGGTAACCGTAAAAGAACAGGTGGCAGGAGCACTGCCCAGCATCAAACCGATGTAACTGACGTTGGTGGTGCCGGTGGGGAAACTGCTGCCGCTCGACAAACCGTTTACGAGAATAATAGAAGCATTCAGGTTGCCGGAGCAATTGTCGTGCATGGTCGGCATTTCATAGGTAACCATATTGCCCGGAGTACCTGCGCCGCCGCAACCGTTTACCGTAATATTGGCAGGGCAAGTAAGTGTAGCGCCGATGGTATCTACCACGGTTACAGTTGCCGTTCCGGTGCTGGTATTGCCGCTTTGGTCGGTCGCCGTGAGGACAACAATATGCGTACCCACATCGATACAGTCGAATACGTGGTCGTTCACGGTCAGAATGATACTTCCGCAGGCATCCGAACTGCCGTTATTGATACTGCCGGTTGTCAGAGAAGCATTTCCCGAAGCATCCAGGTAGAGGGTAACGTTTTGCGTGACGACGATTGGCGCAGTGTGGTCCTGCGAATTCACAACCACCGCGCTCACTGCCGTGCAGCCCTGGCCGTCGCTGGCCGTTACGCTGTAAGTGCCTGCGGTCAGGCCGGAAACCTGCGCTCCGCTCATACCATTGCTCCACATATATGTGATTGCGCCGGTTCCATTGGCTGTTGTGGCAGTGGCTTGTCCGTTCGATTGACCGCATTCTGCCGCGGTAGCCGAAACGGTGACGGTGAGCGCACAACTGGAACTGTTACCCACTACTACCGTGATGGTGACGGAACAACCGGCTGCATCCGTTACGGTTACGGTATAATTGCCCGTTGCGAGGTTGGAAGCCGTGGTGCCCGACATACCGTTACTCCATTGATAAATATAAGGCGAAGTGCCTCCGGTAGCATGAACCGTTGCGGAACCGTTGTTTTGTCCGTTGGAAGTCGACGTTGTGGTCGATGTTGCCTGAATCTGGCTGGGCTGACCTATCGTTACATTTACAACCGACTCGCAACCACCTGCATCCGTCACGGTACCGGTATACAAACCTGCGGCAAGTCCGGTGATGGAAGCGCCGCTCATTCCGTTGCTCCAAAGATAGGTATATGCGCCTGTGCCGCCCGTTACATTCAGGGAAACGGAACCGTTCAGCAACCCGAAGCAACTTACGTTCGTCTGGGAGCCGACGGAAACGTTGAGCGTAGCCGTTCCGCCTACTGTAACCGTGGTGGAAGCCGTGCAGCCGCTCAACAGGTTGGTCACTACCAGTACGTATACGCCGGCTTCATTGACGGTCGGACTGTGCGTATTGTTCCCGCTGATAATGTGTCCGTCGAGCGTCGTCCATAAGTAAGCATAAATACCGCCCTGGGAAGATGCGCTGCCATTGATGGTCAGGGAAGAATGATCGCAGTCCAGCGAACCCGTTACCAACGCGCTGGCGATCGGCAGGTCCAGATTGGCGGTGACGTTGACGGAAGCCGTGCTGGAACAACCGTTTTCACTGTCCGAAACCCGCAAAATATACGTTCCGGCTGCATCTACCACAGCGTGGTTGGTGTTGACACCTGCCAGTATGTGGCCGTCTACGGTTGTCCACAAATAAGAGATTCCGCTACCGCCGCTGGAAGCGCTGGCGTCCAGGTCTACCGTAAGGTCGAGGCAATCCAGTTGCAGATCGATGTTGGCGCCTGCGGCAATATGTGCAAGCGGCAAATTCAGGTTGGCGTCCACATCTACGCTGGCTGTGTTGGAACAGCCGTTGTTGTTATTCGTCACGTGTAAAACATAGGTTCCTTCCGCATTGACGATCAGGTGATCGAGCGTATTGGCGCCGGCCACGATATGTCCGTCGACAGTGGTCCACAAGTACGTTATGCCGGAACCTGTCAGCGAACCTTGTCCGCTCAGGGTAATTTCGGGTGAAAGACAGTCGATTTGCAGGTCCAGGTTTACGTCGGCATCTATTTCAACATTTGGCAGGGTAATATTTGCCGTCACATTGACACTTTCGGTATCGGAGCAGCCATTGCTGCTGTCGGTCACGTGCAATACGTACGTTCCGGCGGCATCCACCAAAGCCGTATTGCTGTTTCCGCCGCTGCTGATATGACCATTTACAGTTGTCCATAAATAGGAATAGCCGGAGCCCCCGGAAGAGGCGCTGCCATCGAGTTCGACGGACAAACTATTGCAGTCCAGTTGTAAATCGGCATCCAGATCGATATCGACATCCGGCAAGTCCAGATCAGCAGTAATGTTGACGGTTTCTGTAGAGGTACATCCATTCTGGTCCGTAGCAATGGCCACATAAACGCCCGCATTCAGGTTGAGTAACGTAGCGCCAATCTGGCCGTTTGCCCATATAATGTTGGAGTTTCCGGTGCCGCCATCGGTGTTCAGGGTGACGGAACCGGTGGCATGCAGACAATCGATATTGGTCTGCGCGGCAACATTCACGTTCAGTTCGGCAGGTTCTTCAATCGTAACGTTCAGGGTAGCGGTAGCGCCGAGTAAATCCGTACAGGTAACGGTGTAAACGCCTGCGCTCAGGTTGGCATTGACAGGCCCGAGGGTGCCGTTTGACCATACATAAACAAAAGGCGGAACGCCGCCCACACCCAGCACCACTGCCAGGCCATTGTTGTCGCCATGGCACAGCAGGTCGGTTTTTACGGAAAGTACGAGGGAAAGTAAATCTTCAGTTGGTTCGGTGTTGACCGGATTGTTGTGTTCCGGTGTTCCGGCTTGTAGGGTAATGTTTGTCACAAAAATGCTGCAGGCAGCAATCAGGAAAGTTTTTAAAAAACGTGTCATACAAGGATCATTTAAATGGATGAAAAGGGATAGTTTGAACAAGGCCACAGGCATGCAGCCCTCAGCAATGTGTGGTGTGCTAAAGAAAAAAAACAGGAGGATGGCACCGGAAAGAGTTCCGGTACAAACCAGGTGAATTACCATGGAATCAGACAAATGCACCAATAAACAGCATGGGCATTCCAGTCTGAAATACGTGTGTTTGCTTTAGGGCGTGTTCGGAATTTTTGCCGGCGCTTGAAAAGATGGATTTTTTGTCTGTTTTGCACGTTTTTTAATGCGCATAGCGGTGACTATGTAAATTAAAAAAGGTGAAAAGCAGGCGAAAAAGCCGCTTTTCATGCCCGGCAAAAAATCCCGAACACGCTCTTAGAAAGGGAGGTGGGTGATTAGCCTCGCGCCGGAGAGGCGAAGGACAGAAAGGTGGTTATTGTGAGGCTGTTTTTTGGACAAAAAAGATATGCCAGCCGCTTTTTCTAATGGTTTTTTTAAAAAACGGGGCAAATGAAAAAATAACAGGGCATTTTCTGGGGAATAACGGGAAAGGCTTCCCGGTATTAAAAAATCCATGCCTTCTATCCTAAATTCTATGATAATGTGTCGATCATCTCTCCGGGGAAATACATATTCTTGCATCCTGTAATTGTAAGTGTTATGGACAAACTGGATAATCCAGCCTGGAATGCATTGAATGAAAGCCACCGCGACTTTGCCCGTGGCGATGATCGTATTAAACGGTATGATCCGGTATTCGCGCCATTTGGTGGCATTGCCGGCGATACGAATACCATGGAAATGCGTTCGGGATATGTTCCGGAAAACGATTTTTGTTACCTGATCGGAGCGTTGCCCGCTTTGCCACCCGAGTATGTGCTGGAAAAACAACTCGTCTGCCTTCAGATGGTTTGCCCGGAACGGATCAGCATGGAAATGTTGGAGCACATCCGTGTTTTGGGTGATGCGGAAGCGACTGATTTGAGTAATCTGATCAACCTGGTTCAGCCCGGTTACTTCCGGGAAAACACCAGGTTGATGGGCGATTATTTCGGAATTTACAAAGACAACATGTTGATAGCGGTTGCCGGCGAGCGCATGCGTATGAGGGGTTTTACGGAGATCAGCGCGGTGGTAACGCGACCGGGTTTTACAGGCCGGGGTCTTGCGGGGCAACTGGTAGCGTATGCGGTAAATAAAAACCTGGCAGATGGTCAGATTCCTTTCCTGCACGTCACCGAAGACAACACCCGCGCAATTGGACTGTATACTAAACTGGGTTTCCAAACCAGAAGGAAAATGGACTTTTGGAAGATTGTCAGAGTATAATCTATATTTGACCGTTCAACCATATGTTTACCTTTAACCTATTCAAAACATGAAGAAATTTTTGCTTTCCCTGGTTCTGCTGGCTTGCGTCGTACGAATGTCTGCACAAGCAGAAATCAAATTAAGCCCGATACCACTGCTTTTCGGATATGTGGCTGCATCTTTTGAATACGGATTTTCCCCCTCCTTTGGCCTCGACGGCGATTTTTATTTCATAGAAGATGTAAGCGCCGTTAGCGTGAGTGCAAAATACTACTTCAACCCGGATAAAGGCATTGATAAATTTCATGTCGGTGCATTCGTAGGGGCTGCCGAAAGTGCGCCCGGACTGGGCTTTTTGCTTGGATACAAATGGGTTTCCAATAAAAATGTACTTTTTGAACTCGGCCTTGGAGTCGGCAGGAGCCTCGATGATGAAGTGATCGGGTATGGAAAATTTCACATGGGATATCGGTTTGGGAAAAAATCTGCCAAACTGCCAGCAACTTCCGGCAGTAATTAAGCCCGGCATAAGGCCCCTGGCAGGAGTGTTTTTACGATCATTTTAGGGGGGCTTTTTGAACAACAGATACGAGCATACACAGAATTGTATCACCTTGTCTGACGTAAAATATTCCTTGAACATCACCTAATCTGCAAGTAAAATATGAAAAGACGTCAGGCCATCAAACAACTGGCTATCACAACCGGCGGTCTGCTCGCGTTGCCCGACTGGGCGCGCGCATGGACGGCAGGAAATCTTCCCGCGCTTGAAAATCCGTTGCCGGACCGCGGCATTCTGAATGCCGTCATCGGCGCTTATATCCCGGAATCTGCCGATCTGCCCGGCGCGGTCTCGCTGGGCGTTCCCGATTTTGTGGAACGCATGCTGGCCGATTGCTACTCGAAAGAAACGACCGATAACGTAAAAACCGCTCTTCGGTTTGCCGACAGCGTGGCGCAGCGGAAATACAAGCAGGCCTTCGTCGCCCTGCCGCAACAACAGCAGCAGGAAATCCTCGTACAATTTGAAAAAGGCGACGATAATGCCGTCCGCGATGCTTACAAACTGCTGAAACAACTCACAGTTCAGGGTTTTACCAACTCCGAATACGTGCAAACCAAATTTCTGGAATACGAAATGGCGCCGGGGTTTTACCATGGCTGCGTTCCTGTCAACCAATAAACCTGAGCAGTTATGTCATCCATGAAAAAACGAAAATACGATGCCATTGTCATAGGCTCGGGCATCAGCGGCGGCTGGGCGGCCAAGGAATTTTGTGAAAAAGGCCTGAACACGCTCGTGCTGGAGCGCGGCCGGAAAGTAGACCACGTAGTGGATTATCCGACGGCCATGAAGGATCCCTGGGATTTTCCGCACGGCGGGCAGGTAGCGAATGCCATCAAAGAGCAAAATCCGGTCATCAGCAAACATTACACCTACACCGAAGCGTCCATGCACTGGAACGTGCCCGACGCCGTACAACCTTTCGTGGAAGAAAAGCCGTTCACCTGGATACGCGGTTATCACGTAGGCGGAAAATCGCTTATGTGGGCACGGCAGACACAGCGCTGGAGCGACTTCGATTTTGAAGGCCCCGCGCGCGACGGCTATTCGGTCGACTGGCCCATGCGCTACGCCGAACTGGCGCCCTGGTATTCGCATGTGGAAAAGTTCGCCGGCATTTCCGGCAACCGGGACGGTGTGCCACAGTTGCCCGACGGTGAGTTTTTGCCCGCATTTGAAATGAACTGCGTGGAACAACATTTCCAGAAATCTATTGCAGCAAATTACCAGGACCGGCAGTTGATACAGGGCCGTTGCGCGCACGTCACCGATCCGCAGCCCATACACCTCGAACAGGGCCGCGTGAAATGTCAGCACCGCAACCTCTGCGTACGCGGATGCCCGCTGGGCGGTTATTTCAGCAGCAATGCTTCCACGTTGCCGTGGGCTGCCAAAACCGGCAAAATGACGCTGCGGCCCGATTCGATTGTGCATTCTATCATTTATGATGAGAAAAAAGGAAAAGCCACCGGCGTGCGTGTGATTGATGCACATACCAACGACCTAACGGAATATTCGGCCGACGTTATTTTTGTAAACGCCGGGGCGTTTAATTCCAACCTTATTTTGCTGAATTCCACTTCGTCGCGTTTCCCCAACGGACTCGGCAACGACAGTGGATTGTTGGGCAAATACATCATCTGGCACAACTACCGCGGTCGTATTTCCGCCAAATGTGAGGCATTTGAGGATATGCGAACCAAAGGCAAAACGCCCAACCACAGTTACATTCCGCGTTTCAGGAACGTGACCAAACAGGAAACGGATTTTCTGCGCGGTTACGCCGTGGGCATCGGCGCAGGCCGGGGTAATAATTTCAACACCACCGGCATCGGAGAAGACCTGAAAAACAGCCTGTTACATCCCGCGCTGGGCGACTGGAACGTGAGTGGCTGGATGATGGGCGAGGTGATTCCACGCGAACACAACCACGTGCGCCTTCACGAAACCCTGAAAGATTCGAACGGTATGCCGCAACTCGTCATCTCGACGGAATGGTCGGAAAACGAGGATAAAATGGTGCTCGATTTTATGGAACAGTTGTCGGAAATGTTCGACAAGGCCGGATTCAAGGATATTCAGGCGCGGGATTCGCACGCCAATCCGGGCAACGACATCCATGAAATGGGCGGTGCGCGCATGGGCAACGATCCCAAAACGTCCGTGCTCAACCAATGGAATCAGTTGCACGCCTGTAAAAACGTGTTCGTTACCGACGGCGCCTGCATGACTTCGGGCAGCACGCAAAACCCTTCGCTGACGTATATGGCCATCACTGCCCGGGCCGCTAATTACGCTGTGGAAGAATTGAAAAAACGGAATTTGTAACCCACATAAAAAAACGCCATGCCTATGCCAGCGCCCGGAAAATTTGTCCCTTTTATGCTCCATTACAAACCCCAGTTCAACAGTAAACCGGGCGACCTCGATTCCACGCAGCAGGCTCAGGCCATTATCGACAAGGCAAGGGCGCTGATCGAAGCCGGCACCGCAGGCGTTGCGATCAGCTATTCGGCCAATTACCACCAGACGGTGGCCATCCACCAGGTATATACCGGTGGCGGCTGGTTCACCCATACCTCCGGCGGCGGGCAGGCTACCGTGATGGCGGAAATGGAGCGCCTGATGGGATTGCCTGAAAACAAGGATATTCAGTTGAAACTGCGCATTGCACCTATTACCACCATGTCATATCCTTCCGACCTGACGCCTTACCAGTACGTTTTTCTGGATCTTGTAAACATCAAAATCGGCCTGCTCGACCAGGGCTGGACGGTACTTGGCTGGCAAAATCAGGACGTGGCTCCCGGCGAATACGCTATCGGAGGGAATATTGCCGGGAAAATGCCCGATGATATCAGGGGCTTGATTCAGAATGTGTTACAGTTGTATGAGAAAAGTTATTAGTTATTGGTTATTGGTTATTGGTTATTGGTTATTAGTTATTAGTTATTAGTGTGGTATCCCTTGGCTTTGGCACCCAGGCCAAGGGATACCACACTAATAACTAATAACTAAGAGCGTGTTCGGGAATTTAAAAAAGTAGGTGCCGGGTCTATCTTTGTAGTGACTAAACTTCAGAGATATGACAAAACAGTTCGAAGAACTGACCGACACCCAATGGGCTGCAATATCACCCTATTTAGACCTAAAA
>JAKQJD010000232.1 GCA_029561355.1 Bacteroidota bacterium
GGTTGAAAGGACAGACGCGGCGTATTCAGAGCATTCAGATTGGCGGAAAACCGAGTCTGGTGTTTGCAAGGAATAATGCGGCGGCGGTGGTGTTGCGGGGCGGGAGGAAGTGAGAATCAGGATTTGAAGAAGTAAGAACCAGGATTTGAAGGATTAAAAAAGGATTAGAAGGATCTGATTTTTAGGATTGATTAAATTAAATCCTGGAAATCAGATCCTTCTAATCCTTTTTTAATCCTTCAAATCCTGATTCATCCCTCTGTAACATTTAAACCACCCTCCGCGTCTCGTTTTCATATCATTTGTTCTTTCACTATTTAAGCCATTGCTATGAAAAAAACAATCCTCCTCCTGCCCGCTCTGTTGCTCGCTTGCATGCTCCACGCACAAACCGGCAACGCGCTCAATTCATTCGTAGACCGACACAAAACCGATCCAGCCTTCACTTTTGCCTTTATCAGCAAAGACCTGCTGAATGTGACCCTCAAAACGGACGTACAGGACGAAGACTGGAAAAAAGCGCAGCGTATCATCAAAGACCTCGGTAGCCTCCGCATTCTTGCCGCTGACCACATTAAAAATGGCGTGGCGCTGTACAAAGAGGTATACGACATGATCCCGGCCGACGAATTTTCGGAATTGCTGGCTGTGCGCGACGATCAAACCTCCGTGCGTATCTGGATCAAAGACGACGAGAATATCGTGACGGATCTGATTTTACTGGTCGGAGCGCCGGAAGAATTCGTGTTGATCCAGTTCAGCGGAAATATCGACCTCAGCAATATCGCATCGCTGGCTTCTATATTCGATTCGGAAGGCGCTAAAAATCTCGTCGAGCGCAGTAACCAGACCAAGGTCGATTTCATCATCAGCCCGAACCCAAGTCTGGGCGAACTTACCCTGAAATACTACGCGGAAGGCGATGCGCCCGCTTCCCTTACCGTTATCGACCAGAAAGGCCAGCAGGTGGCGGACCTTCAACTTTCCGGCCAGCCACAGGAACAAATTCACCTGACACAACTGACCGCAGGATTGTACTGGGTGCAACTGAAAACGAAGCAGGGAAAGGTGGGTATCCAGCAGGTGCAGATAATACGCTAAGAGCATGTTGAAAACTTGATGCCCGACCGGATGTTGTTTAACCCGCATTTTTAAGCGTTTGCCCAAAAAAGGCGCGGTTACAGACACATGTTTTCATCTTGGCGCTTCACTTTATTTCTAACTGCCACTATGAAACAACTTGCCATTTTCACGCTGATCTGTCTGGTCGGCAACCACTTTTTGAGCGCACAAGGCGCGCCTGTAACCCTCCCTACCGAAGGAGGCAATATCACCTGTAGTATTGGGCAACGGATTGGGGTCACGAACATCAATGTGCACTGGGATGCGCCCGGGGTAAAAGGACGCGAAGGGAAAATTTGGGGAACGCAGATCGTTCACTACGGGTTTCAGGATCCGCAATTCGGCACCTCCAAATCATCTCCCTGGAGAGCAGGCGCCAATGAAAACACGACGATCTCGTTCAGTACCGACGTAAGCATCGAGGGTAAAAAACTCGCTGTCGGCAAATACGGATTCTTCATAGCCGTATACCCAGACTCCTGCACCTTGATTTTTTCCAAAAACAGTGGCGCCTGGGGCAGTTATTTTTATAAAACCGCAGAGGATGCCTTGCGTGTAACCGTGCGGCAACAAAAAAACCTGCCCGCAAGCAGGGAATGGCTGGCGTACCTTTTTTCCGAACCAAGCCCTAATTCAGTTGTACTGGCGCTGGAGTGGGAACGCTGGCGCATTCCATTTAAAGTGGAAGTTGACGTGCCGCGTACTGTGGTGGAAACGCTCCGAGGCGAGTTGCAGGATAGCCGGGGATTCGTTTATGAAAACTGGACGGCCGCGGCGCAGTTTTGCCTGCAAAACAATTACAACCTGGAAGAAGCGCTTACCTGGGCAGACAATGCGATTACCCAGTTTTACGGGGTGAAAAACTTCGCAACGTATTCCTTGAAAGCCCAGATTGAAGAAAAACTCGGGCGCAAGGCAGATGCGGACGCCACCATGAAAAAAGCCATGGAAAAAGCCGACGTAGCAGATTTACACCAATACGGACGCCAGTTGATAGCCAGCAAGCAAGCGGCCAAGGCACTGGAAGTATTTCAACTCAACCATCAGAAGAACGGGGACGTGTGGCCCATTCATGCGGGCTTGATGCGCGGTTATTCTGCCAATGGTGATTTGAAAAAAGCACTGGAACAGGCGAAAATCGCCCTCACGCAGGCGCCGGACGAGCAAAATAAAAAGACATTGGAAGGGTATATCAAAACGCTGTCGGAGGGGAAGCCGATTGAGCAGTAACTGGTTGTAAATCAGTGTTTAGTGTTTTGTATTATTCACCAATCATACTGTTTAAAAAGTACGATTCTTTGACGGATGCTTTTGAGGCTGCTCACCAGATTTTGCTGGCACAGCGGGCTGTGCCGCTTATTCCATGCGCGATCGCGGCCCCAGAGGGGCAGTATCTTTGTAGCAACGGATTTAAACCAGATGTACCCGGCCCAGCGGGCCGGTATCTAAAAAGGAATGATGCAGGCGCTGGAGGATCAGGCAACTTATCTGTCAAACAAGATACCGGCCCGATGGGCCGGGAAACGGTATTTGTATGTAAAACTACAAAGATACTGCCCCTCTGGGGCAGCGATCGCACGTGGAATTATGGGGCAGGATAAAGGCTTACCTTGCTTTTGCCTGCATAGCCGGCGCTCAAGCGCGTTTGTTTCGGCCTCGCTTGGTGTTCTTCTCCTCTTTCCAACAAACGGATAATTGGCGAGGAGGCTCGAATAGAGAAGCGTCGTGCTATGCGTTTGCTCTTGGTGAAAAAAACACCAAGAGCGGCGATTGGCTTCTGTTGCTTTGAGGCAGGAAGTGATGCGCTTAGAGGACCGTGTTGTACTTGGCAACAGGTCGGAAACACTGCTACGGGAAAAACCGTCATTTAGGTCTTTTTGAGAAGTGTTTAGGTTGTTTACCGAAACGTTTGGGTCTTTTTGAGAAGTGTTTGGGTTGGTGAACCCAAACGAATACGTTCCCGACCTAAAAATTTAGGTCCGCTACTCAAACGTTTAGGTAGCAGACATAAAATTTTGGGTCTGCTACCCAAACACTTCTCAAAAAGACCTAAACACTTCTCAAAACAACCGGAATGGAACATTACGGGAGAGGGTAACATCCTGAATTTACCTAAACGGGTCTCTATAGGACCCAAATGCATCTCAACAAGACCCAAACATTTAGCAGAGGGACCCAAACGTATGCTTGTTGGACGTTATTACAACAACAACGTCCGGTAATCATCCCATCGCGCATCTTCCTCCTTCATTTCCAACAAATCCATCAACTGCCCCTCGTACAGCGCTTCGAGTTCGACGGCCGTGCGGGCCGTGCGCAGCTCTATCATGCCGCGCTTGAGTTGATCGAGCCGCCAAGCGTAGGTGCGTTCCATTTTTTCAAAAATAGCCGAACAAGCAGTGGCGTGGTCGTCGCCCCGGCCTGCTACAACTGCTTCTTTAAAGGCGACTGTATTGCGGGCAATCATCTTTCCGTCTTCGAGTATAAAATAGGCGGTGTGCGGCCATTGATCGGGCGGCGGCAGGAGTTTGGCGTATAAAACCAGTTGCAGGTCTTCGCCATTGCGAATCAATTCTTTACGTCGCGTGGCGCCGCTCCATTTTAAATCGACAATCGCTTTTTCGTCGCCACGCTGCAATACTAGATCCGCTTTTCCGCGCACCGGCATACCACCGAAATGACCTTCCAGTGGCAGTTCCGTGTCTACTACGGTCCATCCGTTGCTGCGCAGGAGAGAGATCAGGTTCCAGGCTGCGTTTTTCACCCGGTTCAAAAAACTTTGCCGTTCGGGTTCGCGGCCGTACAGCAGCAAGGTAGCGCCTTCGCGTTCGAGCAGGGGAAGCGCCTCCCTATCTACCCATTCCTGAATGCCGCGTCGGTCGAAATCTGCCAGGTTTTCCTTGAGCAGTTTTTCGAAAAAACGGTGTGACAGGCTTCCCAGCAAGGTGTTATCGCCGGTCACGCTGAGCAGGCTGGACCGGTACATTTTCAACTGCTGTTTGAAAAACCAGCGGTGCGGGTAATAAAACAGGCTTTCCAGATTGGTCGGCGTTTCGTATTCGCTATCCGGAAGCATTTCCGGGCGGCCGATAACCAGATGCGGGCGCATCCGGTCGACACTTCTGACTGGCAAAGCGGTGTGGTCGGGAATTTTAAGTATTTCAGACAGTTTGTTTCGGTCACGGGTGCTATCCAGCGAGAAAACCAACTCGCGGTAAAACGGAAAGGCTGCTTCGATATCTCCCAGTAAAAGATTCGGCACCACGTCGTTTCCATCGGCCTGATCGGGCACAACGAGTATCAGGCGCTGCGTGGTTTTCATTACTGGCACCACCTGGCTCAGCAAATTGCGCTGCCCTTCCTGTTCGGGAGTCATGAGTACAACTTCTTGATTTTCAAGAAATTGCCGCTCTTCTTTTTGCCATTTATCCGGTGCGGGCACGGTGTTTTCAAACAGGCAATTCCACCAGATCAACGTATCTGCCGGGGCCGATAAAGCGCCGGACTGGTGTACATAATCGAATCTCCCGACCTCAGCCGGAGCGAACTGCACCGGGGAAGGCTGGTAAATGGTGCGCACGATTCTTTCCAGTTCGAGAAACGAGATGCGTTGTTCGGGCAGGGCATCCAGTAGTTCCCGGATGCGGCGCGCCTGTTCGGCAAGCACCAGAAAAGACGTATTCACACTCCCGTTTTCTTCAAAATATTCGAGCGCCCATTCCTGCAGGTAGGCATAAATGGCGATCGCGTCGCGTTTGGGAGCCGTCGTATCGGCGCGATACCGTCGCCGGTCGAACCAGAACGCATACTGCTTGCGGGCCGTTTCGGGTATTTCACCGCGTTCCAGATAGCCGAACACCGTGGCAAACCACGAATCGCTCATGAGACCGGGTTTTTCCGCCATTACCCGCGCGATTTCCAGCGCCAGGCCGTAGTCGAGCGGCTTGACGGCCAGGGTGACGAACTCCATGATTTTGAATACGTCGACCGGCTCCCAGATAAAGGCGGGCGCCAGTTTCAACACCTGCAAGGATGGCCGTGCCAGCGACGCCGAAAGAATACCCATATTCGGCATGCCTTCCTGCGTGATGCTTCTTTCCAGCAGCAAATTCATTTCGGGGACCAGAAAAACAGGATTTAGCGGACGGTTCTCCCGCAGGATTTGCGCCAGCACCACTGCGGCATCGCTGTCGCGGCGGGCCCGGAGAATAAGCAGGGAATGGTCGTTGGAAATATGAGGCGCGTCGTTTGCCAGATCTTCTTGTGCCAGTCTGCGTTGCAGGCGGCCGAGCAGGGTGCCTGCATCTGCCGAGCACGTGGTTTCTTTTTGTGTGATCAGCACAGTAGTCCGGTCTCTCAGAATCCGGATAAATCGCCGGACAAAAGGTTGCTGTAGCGTTTCCGGCTGGTGCAAAACCAGGTGTTTTAACGGCAAAAAACACCCCTCGTCCAGGGCATTCAAGACCAGGGAAAACCGGTCGGCAAAACCCAGCGCCAGTTTTTTAAGCGCAGGATCGCTCCATTTTACCCGGAACAATTCTTCCGCGACGGCAAAAACCCGCAGTCGCTCCGGCAGCCCTTCCTGAAAACTAAAATCCCAGCCGGCCAGCAGCAGTTCATCACGCCAGTTCAGCAGCGTGGTGGCGGTAGCGAAGCGGTCGGCATGGTAGGAAGCGGCATAGAACGGGAGCGGCTTGAGCAGCGGCTCCTGCTCGCATTCGGCCAAGTGTTGGCCCACGGCCTGCCGGTACAGTTCAATACGCAGGTATTCGGTGTTGTCGGTATAACCGGTTAGGCCCAGTTGATTTTCGAGCCATTGCAGCAATTTTTTTGGACCTGCCCAAATCTCCCCGGCGCCGGCAGTGGTGGGGCCTGTGTAAACAATCCCGTCGAAATCAGTTCCGAAATGCAGTATCATGTCGTTGGCAAATATAGGCGCTTCCACCTTTTTAACTGAGAAGTTGTTTGAGTTAATTTTGTCGTGCCAGAAAGCAGCATTTTGTCGACATGCTTCGGCTATTTTCTCAGCAATAGCCTCCGGCTATTCCTTCCAAAATGAGCCTTGCCTGTCAACAAAATCCTATCTTTCTGTCTACGACAAATTAACTCAAACAACTTCTTAGTTTTGCAGCTCCTTTTGTGCAATCTTTTTCGAACGAAACATGGACAACAACGAAATAGTAAAATCGAGCGATATCACCATCCGGGTCGGGCTGAACGCCGAACAGGTGCCCACCAAAATCGAATGGGGCGCCAGCGACCGCAACAACGGCACCCTGGAAGAATGCAAAGCCATTGCTGTTGCCCTGTTCGATAAAGACCATCGCGACACGCTGCGCATCGACCTGTGGACCAAAGAAATGCAGGTGCTGGAAATGGACCGGTTTATGTACCAGATCCTGCGGTCGCTGAGCCAGACCTACCTGAAAGC
>JAKQJD010000281.1 GCA_029561355.1 Bacteroidota bacterium
CCTGATACGCCGTATTTTACTTGCTTTTCCCACCCTGGTCATCGTATCATGGGTGGTTTTCGGTTTGAGTAAATGCGCACCCATCGATCCGGTCACCACTATCTACGGGCATGATATCACTTCGGGGCTCGACCCTGTCGGGCAGGCGGTCAGTTACCGCTTGAAATCGGCCAAACTTGGTCTGGACAAACCCGCATTTTATTTTACCCTGACGACAACGGCCTACCCGGATACGCTGTACCGCGTTTTTCCGCCTGCACGCCGGCAGCGAATGGCGCATTTGACGGGACAAACAGGCAACTGGCCCCTCGTAGATTCCTACGACCGGCAATTGGGCGTGCTGCTTCGCCAAACAGACCGGATACCCGATTCTCTGCCTGCCAAAACCCAGTTGCATTTCGTGCTGAGTAACCTGGAATTGATCGACCGGCTGGAATTGCTGGATTCGGCTTTTTACCAGGCGCGACAAAGCATCTCGGCCTTGCCCGATCCTGCGGCTTTTTTATCCGACCTGGATGCCCTTGAAAAGAATGCCGCCGCCTTGCAGGAGGCTGCCAAAAATAAAGGAGTTCCGTTTCCCGCTTTTTACTGGCATGGCTCCGACAACCAGTACCACCGCTGGCTGAAAGGTTTTTTTACCGGCGATTTCGGCACTTCGCTGATGTCGAAAAGACCCGTTTCCACGGAAATACAGGCTCGGTTGATGCCTACGCTGGCCCTCAACGGACTGGCTATTTTTCTGGCCTATGTAATTGCCGTGCCGCTTGGTATCCGGATGGCCCGGTATAAAAACCGCCGTTTCGACCGGCAGGGAAAAAGGGTGTTGCTGGTCCTTTATTCGCTTCCAATGTTCTGGCTCGGTAGTTTGCTGATTCTTACGTTCGCCACACCCGATGCGGGCCTTTTCCTGATTAGAGGTGTTTCCATAGATGCATGGGTGCCCGGCCAGTCTTTTTTGTACTGGCTGGCCAAACATGCCGGAAAACTAATCCTGCCCATATTCACCCTGCTCGTGCATATTCTGGCTGTTTTAACCCTGCAAATGCGCGGCAGTATGCTGGATGTGCTGGATCAGGAGTACATCAAAACGGCACGCGCCAAGGGACTGAACGAATCGGCCGTGTACCGGAAGCATGCGCTGAAAAACGCGTTGTTTCCGCTGATTACCATTTTTGGGAGCGTATTCCCCGTCGTTTTCGCGGGTTCTCTGGTGATCGAATACCTGTTCAATTACCCCGGCATGGGTACTAAAACGCAGGCGGCGTTTATGGACCAGGACTATCCCGTGCTGTATGCTATTCTGATGATTGCGGCGGTGCTGACGATTCTGGGGAGTTTGGTGGCGGATATGTTGTATGCCTGGGTGGACCCGCGGGTGCGGTTTTCGGGGCGGTAGCGTTGAATTATTTAACCACAAGGAACACAAACATGAGTCATCCCGGATTTTCGCTTTGAAAGAATTGCCCATGATGCGAAATACGGACGCCAATGAAGGCGCAAATGGATGGTCATTCAGGTCCAGGAACGAAGTGTTTGACTCTCCGAATGAAGCATTTGATTCCCGGAATGAAGCGTTTCGTTCTTGGAGTCAAAATTTTGACGGCACGACCCAAAATTTTGAACGATTCCATCAAATGTTTGACCACGCGGGTTAAAATTTTGCCCCCCGCAATGAAACGCCGGTCAAAAACAGAAAAACACTTCGTTCGGGGAATCAAACGCTTCATTCGGGGAGTCAAATATTTCAATCGGAAGGTGAAAAATTTGACGCTCGCAGTCAAACGTTTGACCCGCTTCTTTAAACGTTTGACG
>JAKQJD010000235.1 GCA_029561355.1 Bacteroidota bacterium
CTCTTGATATTTAATCCCTTTCACGCTAAATTTATACATATGCTCACCACGCCCACCGACCCATTCTGGTTATTGGTTGACAACGCAGTCAAAGTCGCCAACGGGAATGACCTTGTAAAAGAAATATTTCTCAGCGCCGTGCTCGAAAAACACTCGCTGGAGGAAATCAAAGATTTCGAGATTGCCTTTCGCCAATGTGTATTCGATGCCGATGATTATAGAGTAATGGCGGCACAAAAAATCATTACCAACTACGTTTCCGACGACTCGTATTTGTATTTCCGTTGCTGGTTAATCGGACAAGGCCAAGAAGTGTACGCGGAAACTTTAAAAGATCCGGACTACCTGGCGAACATTGTCCAAAAGGGAGATATGTGCAATTGGGAAGGGCTCATGTATGTTGCAACAGACGCATATTCCAGTAAAACCGGCAAAGAAGAAGATGAGACTTTCCCGAGGGGCTTTGCCTGTAAAATGGGTCTTGACTATGACCTGGGACCGCCACGAACCAAAGGCACGGATTGGACGCTAGAAGAACTTCCTGCATTGCTTCCAAAACTCTGGATGAAATTTAATTAGGGTTGAGCACGCGCTCCTTATTTCAATTTTTTAAACACTTCCTGCATGGTAAGAACGTCGATGGCTTCCATCGCTACCAGGTTCAGTGACTTTACCATTTTCAGCGTAGTTGTTTTGTAATGTTGAAAATGAGGTGTTTTCAAATGTGACTGGTAAGCGGATTGATTGGCATATATTTCCACCAGCCTTATTTGCGTCGGATTATCCTTTTGATACATAGGAAATATAGCAAGTACACCTGGTTCAATCTTCACCGAGGCTGCCGCTTCTTCTTTAAGGATCGCGATATATTCTGCCAGGTAATTGGCATCTACTTCAATTTCTGCGATACGCACCATCATATCTGCTTCCACGACCGGAACCACAGGCGCCGACAAGAGTTTACGCAAGATATTCGCCTGTGTTTTGCTGACGTGCTTTTCTATTACATCTGCTACCTGTATCAATTGGCCGTCTGTGAGTCCTGTATTTTTCCCTATTGCGAGGTGCGTTTGCAACTGCGGCTCAACGCCCGGCATGGCCGACAAAGCGGCAATGGTGACCAATTCCCGTTGCTGATAACTCAATACATCGTTATCAAAAATATCGGCAAACAAATGTTCTTTCAGAAAACGGTCGATGACAGGGCTGAATTCACCAAAACCTTTGGCAGGTTTGCTCTGCGGCTGTCCCGTCAGTCGTTCTAATGTCTTCCTGCCGCGTTCATATTTATCCGAATCCATTGCCGGCATCGGTTCCGATTTTCCTTCCTTATCCAGAATACCTTTCGCTTTTCTTTCCTCTGTCACCTGCATAAACAGCGTGATGGCATTCAAACTTCGTGGAAAACCGCAATAGGCATACAATTGCTCCAGAACCGATTTTATTTCATTCACGGTCAACCCTGCATCCAATCCTGCATGCAGTTCAATCTCTAATTGTGCCATGTTGCCCACCGCCGCGCATGCGGAAATACCGGCAATATTTTGCTGTTGCGGGCTTAGAGACGGGTTTATGCCGGGATCAGGTTGTGCATACATCGTGTTGATGGTTGATGTCAGAATAAATACCAGAAGACATTTTAGAGTGCTTACTTTATTCATTGCATTTGATTATTTTGCTGGTTACTGCATTGTATTCCTCCCCGGAAACTGGTGTAAGCCCAATGCTATTTCCGATATTCCTCGTCGCTTACCTGCTCCATCCATTCCACCACTTTACCGTCCAGGTTTTCCTGAATGGCCATATGCGTCATACCATTAGTGGCAGTGGCTCCGTGCCAGTGTTTTTCGTTCGGTTCAATCCAGACCACGTCGCCGGGAAAAACTTCTTCTACAGCACTGCCCGCCCGCTGCACCCAGCCGCACCCGGACAGGATGATCAATGTTTGCCCCAGCGGATGCGTATGCCAGGCCGTTCTGGCGCCCGGTTCGAAGGTTACGCTGGCGGCGGCAGCGCGCCTTGCTTCATTGGCGTCGAACAAGCCGTCTATCCGTACGTTTCCGATAAACCAGTCTTCCGGCCCTTTGACGGAGGGTTTTGAACCTACTCTTGTTATTTTCATATCGGTAGAGAGTTATTTTACTCCAATTCAAACTTCACCGTTGCATCGCCGGCGCCCAATGCAGCCGCCAATCCCGACGGGTCATCGATACGGCCAATCCGTGTGTAGTTGTAGGGTGTGGAAAATGTTTTGTAGAATAGCACAAGCGTCCGCGATCCGTACAGCATCAGATCCCCCGTTTGAATCGTGCCGGGGTTGGATGCATCGGTAAGAAGATTCCCGGACAGATCACCGTATTTTTCGTTTCCATTCAACTCCGTCATATCGAGGGTCAGAGGTAACTTCGTCAGGAAGGCTGCTGTAGTTTTATTGTCCGCCAGCGTGGCCGTAAAGACGTTTGTGCCAATCGTTACTTTCATTTTTGTAGTGGCTGTAGTGGAAGAAGTATCAGCGTTATTCGTTCGATGCATGCCATGTGTCTTGTGGCAGGCGTAAAGTTGAATACAGATTAGAGATCCTGTAAATGCAGACAAAATCTTCATTTTTGATGGCTGGCGCATTAGCGTATGTTTTTGATAAACTTTGCAGGAATACCGCCCACCACAAAGATAGCATCCCTGCCAAAGTTAAGAAAAACAAACAGTATCAGAAAAGTGGCGCCGCTGCGTAAAGATTCTTTTAGGATTGCCCTGACGGGCCTGTTTTTATTTTTTAACCACAAACATGAGTTCATCCCGAATTTTGTGAGTGTTCCTAAAACTATAAAAATAGGCCTTATTCGCCTGGAATAATAACGAATGCCGGTTTGTCTTCCTGTCGGGACCCGTCCGCTCTACGAGGGAAAATGCGCAAAAACGCGTCGTAGAGCGGACGGGTCCCGACAGGAAGACAAACCGGCATCTGTTATTATTTGAAACGAAAAAATTCTGGATGACTCATGTTTGCGGTTAAAAAATAAAAACATAATGGCCGCAAGGCCACCCAAAATCCGCGCAAATCCGCAAAAATCCGCGTCATCCGCGCAGCCATTATTCCTGCGAGCGGCGAAGCCGCAAAATCCCTATTTTTTCAAAGAAGCCATATCGATCACAAACCGGTAGCGCACATCGCTCTTCAGCATTCTTTCGTAGGCTTCGTTGATGTCCTGCATGTCGATCAGTTCGATTTCCGAAACGATGTTGTGTTCGCCGCAAAAATCCAGCATCTCCTGGGTTTCGGCAATACCGCCGATCAGGGAACCGGCAACTGATTTCCGGCCCAGAATCATGGGAACCGTATTCAGGATCGGTTCGAGGCCGCCTAGGTATCCCACCAGCACCAGGGTACCGCTGATATTCAAGGTTGTCACGTACGGGTTCACGTCGTGGATGTAGGGAACAGTATCGATAATTAAATCGAACCTGCCTTTCGCGGTGTTCATCTGTTGTTCGTCCGTCGAGAGAATGACGTTGTCCGCGCCCAGATCCAGGGCATCTTTTTCTTTACTGGCCGACCTGGAAAACAGGGTTACCTCCGCGCCCAGGCCTTTCGCAAGTTTGATGGCCATGTGTCCCAGTCCGCCCAAACCTACCACGGCGACTTTGCTGCCCTTGCCCACTTTCCAGTGGCGAAGCGGCGACCAGGTGGTAATGCCAGCGCAAAGCAGGGGCGCTACGGCTGCCAGATCGAGGTTGGCCGGGACTTTCAGTACAAAGTGTTCATCGACGACTACCTTTTCAGAATAACCGCCAAAAGTGCGGCCGCCGAGGTGTTTGTCTTTGCCGTTGTAGGTTCCTGTGAAGCCGTTCAGGCAGTATTGTTCGAGGTCCTGTGCGCAACTGTGGCAGGTTCTGCAACTGTCCACCATACAACCGACGGCGGCCATATCGCCGACTTTCAGTTTGCTGACGTCACTTCCTACTTTGGTGATTCTGCCTACAATTTCATGGCCGGGCACTGCCGGATAAACCGTTCCGCCCCAGTCGTTTCTTGCCGTGTGCAAATCGGAGTGGCACACGCCGCAGTACAAAATTTCAATTTCAATATCCTTTGCAGCAACTTCCCTGCGCTCGATATGCAACTGTTTCAAATCTGCATTGGGCGCTTCGGTGCCGTATGCTTTTATGCTTGTAGTGTTCATGTTTATCTGATTTTAATTATCGTGTTTTACTATTCATGCGAATCTTGGGTTAACAGGGCTGCGAAGCAGTCAAAACTATGTGTTCTGCTTCCCAAGCGCGACATTTTTGACCACATAGGCACCTAGATCACATAGCATAGCGTACTCTAGTCTATGTGCCCTATGTGCCTATGTGGTCAAAAAATAACACTACAAGTTTTTTTTTCGCTTAGACACATAGTTTGACTGCTTCGCAGTCCCGTTAACCCAGGAGTCGCATTATTCTTTAAAACTTCATCCGTTGTATCCGCACCGCATTCAAAATCGCCAGGAGCGCCACGCCTACATCCGCAAATACCGCTTCCCACATGGTAGCCAGGCCGCCTGCACCGAGCGCCATCACGATCAGTTTTACACCGAAAGCCAAACCGATGTTTTGCCAGACCACCTGCCGCGTAGCACGTGCGATGGCGATGGCGGTGGCCACTTTGGACGGTTCATCGGTCTGGATGACCACATCGGCGGTTTCGATGGCGGCATCGGAGCCGAGGCCGCCCATGGCGATACCTACGTCGGCTGTGGCCAGCACCGGTGCATCGTTGAGGCCGTCGCCCATGAAGGCGATGACGCTGCCCGGGTTGGCGCGTTTCAAGGCTTCCACCTGGTCTACTTTTCCTTCCGGCAGCAGGTCGCCGAAACCCTGACCGATACCCAAAGTGCGGGTCACTTTTTTCACCACGCTGTCCTTGTCGCCGGAAAGCATCACCAATGTACGAATTCCTGCATCGTGCAGGCGTTTGATGGTGTGGGCGGCATCGGGTTTGATCTCGTCGGCGATGGTCACAAAACCGGCGTATGTGCCGCCGATAGCAACCAGGGCGATAGTGTCCGCTTCGTCACTCAGTTCGGCGGGATAGGCGATTTTAAATTTATCCAGCAACCTGGTGTTCCCCACCATAACCTGCTTTCCGTCCACTTTGCCGGTCAGGCCGTGCCCGGCGATTTCCTTCACATCGTCTACGGTCGCTTTTTTCCAGTCCAGTTTGTGTTCGTCCGCATATTGTAAAATGGCTTTGGCAACAGGATGCGTGGAATGCTGCTCCAGGGCGGCGGCCGTTACCAGTAAATCGTTTTTCTCCACACCGGCGCTTTCCACTTTTTGCACCTTGAAAACGCCGTACGTCAGGGTTCCGGTTTTATCCATCACCACGATGCTGACCTTAGTCATCAGGTCCAGGAAATTGGAGCCTTTGAATAAAATACCCTGCCGCGATGCCGCACCGATGCCGCCGAAATACCCCAGCGGAATACTGATCACCAGGGCGCAGGGACAGGAAATGACGAGAAAAATCAGTGCCCGGTACAGCCAGTCCCGGAAAACGTAATCGGGTACCACCAGCGCCGGCACGGCCACCAGCAAAACAGCCAGCAGCACCACAATGGGCGTGTAAACCCTGGAAAATTTGCGGATGAACAATTCCGTCGGCGCTTTGCGCGCAGAAGCATTTTGTACCAGTTTGAGGATACGGGCGATGCTGCTTTCCCCGAAAGGTTTGGTGACGTTTATTTCCACCACACGCTCCGTGCTGACCATGCCGGCCAGCACCGTTTCGCCGGGGGAAATGGTGCGGGGTTTGCTTTCGCCGGTGAGCGCGGCGGTGTCGAAGGCCGCGTCGGATTTGCCGGACAAGGTGCCGTCGAGGGGCGCCCGTTCGCCGGGTTTTACCCGAATGGTATCGCCGACTTTCACTGTTTCGGGTTTGACTGTGACGGGGTTACCATCGCGCAGCAGCGTTGCCTGATCGGGTCGTACGTCGAGCAGCGCCTTGATGTTGCGTTTGGCGCGGCTGACGGCTGCATCCTGAAAAATTTCTCCAATAGCATAAAACAGCATGACCGCCACCCCTTCCGGGTATTCGCCGATGGCAAATGCGCCGACGGTAGCGATGCCCATCAACAGGAATTCGGTGAATATGCTGCCATGAAGGGCTGCCCGGATGCCTTGTACTACCACCGGCAAGCCAACGGGCAAATAGGCGGCCATGTACCACAGCAAACGCACCCAGCCTGTAAACCAGTCGGGTTTCAGCCCGTAATCCAGGGCAAGACCGCCAATCAACAGGATAAAACTGAGCGCAGCGGAACCATATACCCGCCAGGCGGAAATACTTACTCCGCCGTGGTTGTGCCCGTCGTGATCGTGTTCATCGTGATCGTGTTCATCGTGGTTATGGCCTTCGTGATCATGATCGTGGCCGTCGTCCACCGTGTGGTCGGAGGGGATCGTGTCCACCGACTTTGGGGTTTTGATATATTTCTTTGCCATTCAACAGGGTGGTTTGCAACGTAAACAACAACTCGGAATGCTTGTTCCCACCGGAACGACTCCATGCCCGAGTCCTACGGGCCAGTGGCGTTGAATTTAGGGATCGGGGCAACCACGTCCGGGGCGACCCTTGTGGTCGCCCGCTTATGAATGAGATGCCAACAGCATTACCCTACAGGCAGGGCATTCAAATCCGCCTTCAATTGCCCAACCAATGCCTTCATTTCCGCAAAATCCCCACCAGCGCGGGCTCGTTCTTCTATCTCCAAGGTTAAACTGACCGCCTGATGCAGTCCTACGAATTCCAGTTGAGGGCGCAAACTATGCGCCACCTGGAACACCGCCTCCCCGTCACCCTTGTCCAGCGCCATTTCTAAGCGGCTGATTTCCAGCGGATATTGCGCCATAAACTTCCGGATAAAATACTGCATCTGCACCTCATCGCCGTCGGCAAAATCGCGCAGGAACGTCAGGTCGAACGGCCCGGGTATCTCTGTGGCTGAAACCGGTGCTGAAACCGGCGGGATGAATGCATGGGTTGGCGCCTGCGCCTGCAAATCCAGCGTTTCGGCGATTACCTGCGCCAGTTCGCGGGGTTTGAAAGGTTTAGCCAGGTGCCGGTTCATACCCGAAGTCAAAGCATTTTCAATTTCTTCCGGAGTGGCCGATGCGGTGAGTGCGATAACGGGAAGGTGGGCAGACAGGTGCTGTCGGATGTAGCGCGTGGCTTCCGGGCCGGTCATCTCCGGCATTTGCATATCCATCAGCACGATCGTGGTCCTGTTTTCCAGATCTGTCCATGTTGCAAGCACCTCGATGGCCTCCTTTCCGGTCGCTGCTTCCACAGTCTCCGCGTTTTCAAAGTGACGCCGGATAGCCTCGACAGCAATTTCCCGGTTCATTTCACTGTCATCGGCGAGCAGGATACGGATGGGCTGGATGTAATACAAGGCATCTCCGGAGACCATTCCTTCTTTCAAGAGTGTAGCATCCGCGAGTGGCAATGTAAGTGCGAATGAAAACGTCGAACCCCGGCCCACCTCACTTTCCACCAGAATGTCGGAGCCGTGCAACTGCACGAGTTCGCGGGCGATCGTGAGACCGAGGCCGGTGCCGCCAAAGCGGGCGGTCGTGTCTTCGCCGGCCTGCCGGAAACTGTCGAATACCGTTGCCAGTTGTTCGGGCGCGATGCCGATGCCGGTATCGGTTACTGCGAATGCCATCTGCGCTCGTTCGTCGGATTGCATCACGACTTGTACAGACAACGTGACGCTGCCTTTTTCTGTAAATTTCACCGCATTGCCGACCAGGTTCATCAAAATCTGATACAGCCGGGTGGGGTCGCCCAGCACGGCAGCGGGCAGGGTGTCGCCCATTTCGAGCCGGAGTTCGACGCCCTTGTTTTCAGCCCGCAACGCAAGGGCTTCCTGCACATCATTGCATATGTGATCAATGGAAAAGGGAATCCGGCGCAGGCTGAGTTTCCCGGCCTCGAGTTTGGAGAGGTCCAGGATATCGTTGACCACTTCGCCGAGCCGTTCTGTACTGTGGTGAATGGAAGAGAGCCAGCGACGTTGTTTTTCGGCCAGGGAAGTTTCCAGCAGCAAATCCGTAAAACCTGCGATGCCGTGGAGCGGCGTTCGGATTTCGTGGCTCATATTGGCCAGAAAGCGGGATTTAAAGGCTTCGGAGGCTTCGGCGCGCATTCGGGCTGCTTCAATTTCACGGTTTTTGGCTTCCAACTGTTGGGTAGTGCGCTGCTTGAGCCGAAAACGGTTGTAGAGTAAAAAAACGAGCAGTGCGAGCACTGTCAGACCGGCAAAGAGGACGTAGCGAATGTTGCGTTGCCGGGTGAGTTGGGCTTTTACTTCCGCCTCCCGTTTCGCTTTTTCGACTTCAGCATTCCGGTTGAACTCACCGAAAGCCAATTGGCGGTTACTTTGCTGCCGCTCGATCTGACCCATAAAACGGTAGCGCAACTCACTGTATTCAAGTGCTTTAGCATAATTGCCTTTGGATTTGTAAATCCGGGTAAGCAATTCGGCGCAGGATGCGCTGCCGCCGTTGTTTTTACCTTTTACAAATGCCTGGTAAGCAGCCTTGCCATGTTCAAGTGCCTGATCGACCCTGCCGGAGTCAAATTCACATTGCGCCAATTCTTCCAGCGCCGCGCCGCCAAAGTGAACATTTCTGCTGACAGGTAATAATTCAACCGCCTTACGCGCCAGGGGAAGCGCCTTGTCCAGTTGTCCCAGATTGCGGTAACAGGTCGCCATGCCGTAAGACTTTGAAGCGATCCGATTCATATGATAGGAACCGAGGTCTGCCACTTCCCGGATTTGAAGAAAGGATTCCAATGCGCGGCGGTAATCGTTTTTCTGCATATATATTCGCCCCATCATCTCCAAATGATCGGAAGGATCCATGCCTCCGTACCGGGATGACTCTATGGCCTTTTGTGTATAACGCAGCGCATTGTCCGTATCATCCAGCCGTCGGTAGATACCGGCAAGATTGTGATAAACATCTCTTTCCATTACAAGTAATGCCGGGATCGCGTATTTTTCAATCAGGGCAAGCGTATTGAAATAATGATCTGCCGCCTGGGCATACAAGCCGAAATCATAGCAGGGCACGCCGAGGTTGTTTTCAAACATCGTGATCAGATACGGATCTTTTACATGGACTTTGAGACGATTGGCAAGTCGGTAATATCCATCGAACAGCAAACTGTCGCCCAGGCCTGATGCAACCGAAACGAGTTGCAAATAACACAGCGCCATGCTCCCTGAATCTTTCATCGCCGTGTACTTCGCGATCGCTTGTTCGAAAAAGGGCCGGGCTGATTGTGGTTCCGCATACACCACAGACGAACCTTTGAAAAAAACAACTTCAGCCTCCACTATTTTCTCATAATTCGTATCCCTGGTTTTGCCTGCCAGACAACAGTGGTATAAACTGTCGAGGCGTTGTGACCATTGAATATACCCTACTTCTTCTGTCCGGAAAATTTGCCAAAGTATACTACGGCACTGCTCTATCTGTGCCTGAACGGTGGCACCTGCCGGGAGCGGGCGCTGGAGGGAATCCATCACCGAAGTGTTGTTTTGGCCCTCCAGTGAAAACGGCTGGGCAAACAAATAGAATAACAAACAGGCGACCGTATATTTCATAACCAACAGATATTTTCATGGTGAGTCATTACGGTAAAGGTAGGGTTGAGAAGCGCCGTGGTCGTATTCCGTTTTCCGCCTGGTTGAAATGACTTTCTACCTGGTTGCTGGACGCTATTCATCCATCTAGAACTTTGAAAACAATTCCAGAAAATCCTCTTTCCGGTTACGCGCCACACTCACCGTCGCGCCGTCTTCCATCACCACATAGCCGCCGTCGGCCCGTACGAACTGGCGGATATGCTGCATATTGATGAGGTGCGAATTGTGTACCCGGAAGAAACCCTGCCCTTCGAGCACATCTTCAAGTTGGCCCATAGGCTTGGACACCATTATTTTCTCGCCATCTGCCATGACTACTATCGTGTACATGCGGTCGCTTTCGCAGCGCACGATGTCGCGTATTTTTTTGAATACCAGCCCTTCGGCGGTCGTAAGGGCGATTTTTTCCGGCAACGTGGCCCTCGGGTGGCTGTATTGCGACAATTGGCTCACCTGTTCCTGCAAGATGCGGCGGGGGTTGCTTTCGGCACGGACGATTGCGGCGAGCAGTTCCTCCCGCCCGATGGGTTTTTGCAGGTAGTCTACCGCGCTGTAACGAATGGCCTTGATAGCATAATGGTCGTGGGCTGTAGTGAAAACAACCTGAAAATCAACGGATTCAATGCGTTCGAGCATTTCGAAGGCCGTCATGTCGCCCAGTTCAATATCCAGGAAAATCAGATCGGGCCGGTGCGCGGCAATGGCGGCAATGCCTTCCTGGCCGGAAGCGGCGTGTGCCAGCAACTCGATCTTGTCAGCACAGTATTTGGCGAGCAGAAACTGTAGTTTTTCAGCCGCATCGGCATTGTCTTCTATAATAATGGTCTTGAACATCGTGTCTGTATTGGAAATGCGTCAAGCGGAAATTGAAACCTGCCAACGGGAAGACGACACTTCCAGGGCCCGGCTACACCCGGCATTTTTGTAGCATCAAAGTTAAAAACACACCGCAAACAATCATTACTAAATCCGCGTACCATGAAAAACATATCCCTTTTCGCCATCCCGTTCGCCCTTCTCTTTATCGCCCAAACCACCCTTTCCGCACAAAAAACGGCTACCTGGAAAGGCGGCACTCCCGGTCGCAGTACCGAGTGGATGTGCGCTTCCAACTGGCGGGAAGGCCGGCTGCCGAATGAATTCAGTGCGGTTGTTATTCCCGATGTCTCCACGGGAAGCCAGGCGTACCCTGTTCTCCGCAGCGGCGAAGTGGAAGTGCTGAGCGTGGACGTACAGACAGGCGCAATGCTTACCCTGAGCACCGGTGCGCGCCTTATAGCCGACTCCTGGAATTGCGCCGGAATTTGCCGGGGTTGCGAAACGCGCACATTGGTCGAAGGCACGATCAAGGCACCTTTAATAGTCTCGAATAAATAACCGCGGGCCGGCGCTCTTCCGGCATCACTTTCAACATTCTATCATCTTTTTTAACCACTGGCGCGGCTTTCCTGCCGCACCAGCCATACCGAACATTTTTATTACATAAAAAATTTTTCAACCATGAAACACAACACCATCCTTTCCACCGCTATACTGCTCCTCGCCGCTCTCTTCATCAGTCAGACTGCACAGGCGCAATGGTCTCAAAGCACCACTGCCATCTACCCCACTACTCTGACCAAAAAGGTCGGCATCGGCCTGAACAACCCCATATACGGCCTCGACGTGAAAGGCGGTATCGGCCTTTACGGCACGAGCAGTTACATTGGCCAACTGACTGACGACGGCTCGGGCAACCTGAGAATTTCTTCCAGCATGTCGCTGAATGTCAACACCCCCAGCAAAAATCTGCTGCTCAATGCGCCGGGCAATTTCGTCGGCACGACGGGCCGCGTAGGAATCGGCACCAACAGCCCCGCTGAAGCCCAATTTGTGGTAAAAGGGCATTTAAACAACACCGTCGCTATGTTCGGGCAGGGCACACCCGGGATCTCGCTGGCCAACTCGTGGTCCAGCGTAGGATTCAATAGTTACGTCGGAACAAACGGCGGCAGCCTCGTCTGGAAAGCCATGAGCAGTGGTTACGGCGCCATCATGGAGTGCAACCCGGCCACGGGCTGGGTTTACCTGGTTCAGAACAGCAACACCAGTGCCAACGCCATCCCAACCCATACCCACCCGTTCTCTGTTGCTGCCAACGGTAACGTTCTCATCGGCACTACTACCGATCAGGGCTACAAACTGGCGGTCAACGGCAACCTGCTCGCCAAAGAAATCCGCGTGCAAAGCGACTGGGCCGACTATGTGTTCGCCGACGATTATCACCTGCGCCCACTTGCTGAAGTAGAAACGTTCATTGCCGACAATGATCACTTGCCCGACATTCAGCCGGCCTGCGAAATCCAGGAAAATGGACTCGACCTGGCGGCTACGACGACGAAGATGATGGCTAAAATAGAGGAACTGACCCTTTATCTTATCGACCAGAACAAGCGGCTCGAAAAACTGGAAGCCGAAAATGCTGCCTTGCGTGCCCGGCGCTAATACAACCGCGCATCCCCTTCCCTTTTTGCGGCGCTCCGCCCCTTCCTTAACAGGGACGGAGCGCCCACCCTGTTCAATTTCAACAACAAAGTCATGAAAAATATATCATTCCTAATGCTGCTGGCACTTCTGTTGTCCTCGCCACTGGTTGCCCAGAAGGTTTCTCCGCAAGAAGCCGCCGACTTCGCCCTGAAATTTTTCCAACGGAAATCCGGCAAACCTGCCGTCCGCATGGCCCAAATACGCCTAACGATCCAGCGAGGCGGCTCTACCCCGGATTATTTCCTTTTCGAACCGACAGATGGCAAGGGCTACGTGCTGGTGGCCGGCCAAAAAGCCTCGGTCCCGGTGCTGGGTTATTCGCTGAAGAATCGCTTTCCGACAGAAAACGTACCGCCGGCCATGCAATACCTGCTCAATACGTATGCCGAACAATTGGACGCTATCAAATCCAGTCATATAGAAGCCTCGCCGCAGCGCCAGTCGGAATGGAAAAATGCCGCCTCCGACCAACCTGAAAACGACCCCGCTGTGCAGCCTCTGCTGACTTCAAACTGGGGACAGGGCTGGCCTTACAACCTTCAGTGTCCTGACAACAACAGTGGCATGAATGCTGTAACGGGTTGTGTAGCAACGGCAATGGCCCAGCTGATGAACTATTGGAATTTCCCAAGTCAGACGGTGGCAACCTCGGACATATGTCTGACAGACAATAATGCACTCGATCCGGACAGCGACATCATCGGCACCTGGTGCACCTGGGCCGGCGGGGGATACAACTGGCCGCTGATGCTGGACGTTTATAACAATTCGAGCAGTACCGAGTCGCGCAATCAAGTAGCTAAACTGATGTTTGATTGCGGCGTGGGCGCGCAAATGGATTATGGTACAAATAACAGCTATTCTTACACGTCAAGTGCCGCTTACGCTATGGACACCTGGTTTGGATATTCCGATTGCCCGGTCTATGATAAAGAAGAATTCAGCACGGATTGGAAGTACATTCTCACAGGCAGTCTTGTTTCAGGTCGTCCAATATTTTACAGCGGCATCAATGGTGCTTCGGGGCATGCCTGGGTAGTGGACGGCTACGATGGCGACAACTATTTTCACATGAACTGGGGCTGGAGCGACGGTTCAAATGACTATTTTCTGTTGACGGATTTGACGCCCGGGTCTTTCAATTTCAATTCCAACCAAAAAATGTTTATACCGGTGCCGCAGGGCCTGTGTCAACTGGGCATCGACCTGAACGGCTTCCAAAACAACGTTACTGAGGGAGCCGCACATTGGATTCACAGCAATGCGACCATCAGCGCCGGCAATACGACTACTTTCCATGCCGGAAATGAAATCACTTTGACCGATGGTTTTGTAGCCTACAATGGGAGCAACTTTCACGCATTTATTCAGGGCTGCGATTACGGGTTGTCAGATGGCGGCTATGAAGAGCGCGCTGCCCGCCCTGCGCCGGAAAACGCTCCCGCGCCGGGCTACCAGGTCAGTGTCGCACCTAATCCTTTTTCAGGCAGCACGCTGGTCACCTACACCTTGCCTGCCGAGCAACCCGTAGCCATACAACTGCTGGATGCGACCGGTAAACTTGTTGCCACGCCCCTGGCCGCCAACATGCAACCTGCCGGGGAGCACCAGTTCACCCTCGAAGCGGCTGATTTGCCAACCGGCTTGTACTTCCTGATGCTGCAAATGGGTGGAAAACGCGAAACCAGGCGCCTTGTACTGACTCAGTAAGTATTTGACGAGGCAGAACTAAAATTATTGCCGGTTTTTATGATGAATGCAGGGCAGTGCCAGGGGCACTGCCCTGCTCTTACCGAATCGAAGCGCGAAAGGCAGAAGGCGCTATACCGGCATGTTTTTTATAAAAATTATTGAAATGGGCCGGATATTTAAAGCCCAGCGCATACGCGATTTCTCCGGTATTCCATTGCGTGGATTGTAGCAAAGCATTCGCTTCGAGCAGGATGCGTTCGGCTATATGCGCCGATGTTGATCGGCCGGTTACCTCTTTTAACGAGCGATTCAGGTGGTTCACGTGAACGAACAACCTTTGAGCAAAATCCTGAGCAGTTCTCAGTTCCAAAGGCCGGTCTGAACCGTCTACAGGAAATTGTCCTTCGAGCAGGTCAAAAAACGCGGAAGCAATACGCCCGGCGGCATTTTTATGACTGGAAAAACGCAGGGAAGATTGTTCATTCATATGATAAGCGCCAGGTAATTCAAATGCCCGCCCGGGAAGCCGTCTGCTGTTGTTCCTAATTCTGCATTCGGTATTCATTGGGCGATTGTCCGACCCGTTGTTTAAAAAACCGGGTAAAATGCTGCGGGTACTTAAACCCCAACTCATAGGCGATCTGACTCACCGATTTGCTGACGTCGAATATTCTTTCCTTCGCCAGTTCGATCACCTTGGTTTGTATGTACTCCTGTGCCGATTTTCCGGTCTCCTTTTTGATCAGGTCGCCGAAGTAGTTGGCCGAGAGGTTGAGTTCATCGGCGCAGTAAGCCACGGAAGGCAGGCCTGTGAATTGCGGTTTTTCGGAACGGAAATACGCATGTAACAAGCCTTCAAATCTTTCCAGGATACCTTTGTGTGCATGATCGCGGGTGATAAACTGGCGGTCGTAAAAACGGGTGCAATAGTTCAGCAGCAACTCGATATTCGATACGATCAGCATTTTGCTGTGCTTGTCGATGGCA
>JAKQJD010000307.1 GCA_029561355.1 Bacteroidota bacterium
CTGGAATGGGGGCAGCACCTTTTCAGGCAGCGGAACAATAACGGTTACCGGCAATATCACCGGTAACGCAGGCATCCGTACAATAGCCGGCAGCAAGGAATTGCGGGTAGCAGGCACATCCAACCTGCTCAACGGTGCAACGATTGATCTGGCGGGAACCGCTACAATCATCGTGCCCAACGGAGGTGTTTTCGGCGGCGCCTATGGAAATATCGACGGCACGTCTGCCAACAGTATTGAAGTGAAAACGGGCGGCACTTTTGCGCTGTCCTCCGGCAGCAGCAATGTATCCTGCAACTTCTTTTTGAATGGCGGCACCCTTACAGTAGGAGGCACACTCCGAATCCTGGGTATCGGTACCACACACACCCTTACAAATGGCATAGCCAATATCACCGGGGCGCTCAATCTGGGACCGGGTACTGCCGGCACTGTTACCAGCACCAGTTCAGGCTTCTCCGGAAACGGCATCCTGACAATAGTCAGTGGAACCGTCTATTTTAATAACAGCAACAGTATCGCCCTGACAGGCGGGTTCAATGTATCCGGAGGAAATACTACACTCGAATGTCCCGTCACCGGCGCTCCATCCGTTACCCTGACAGGCGGCAATCTCATCGATAATATAGGCCCCGGTTTCGGAACAGTGAGCATTACCAATGCTACGTATTCCGGTACCGGCAGCCCTGTCTTTGCCGGCCTTGCCTGGAATGGGGGCAGCACCTTTTCAGGCAGCGGAACAGTAACGGTTACCGGTAATATCACCGGCGCCGCAGGCATCCGTACAATAGCCGGCAGCAAGGAATTGCGGGTAGCAGGCACCTCCAACCTGCTCAACGGCGCAACGATTACGCTGTCGGGAACCGCTAAAATCACCGTGCTTAACGGAGGTATTTTCGGCGGCGCTTATGGAAGTATCAACGACTCCGGCGCCGGCATCCTGGAAATCCAGCCGGGCGGCGCCATGAATTACACAGGCACTACCAGCAACATCGGTGTACTTTTTACCAATAACGGGGCCGTGTCGGTTAACACAGGCATCCTGAATATCACGCAAGCCACCACGCACAGCGGAAACTTTTTTGTCGGCACAGGCGCTACACTTGGGTTTACAAACAGTTCCTCCAACACAACACTTACAGGAACTGCTGTTACCAACAATGGCTCCATAACCGTTCCGGCGAACCGAACGCTGATTTTTGGCGGCACTTCCTTACAAACACTCGCGGGAAACGGTACGATCTTCTCCAACCTGACCCTGAACAATCCTGCAGGTCTGATCATCTCCGGAAGCCAGGTGATTCCCACTTTTAACTTTACCGATGGAATGGTACAGATGACTGGAGGCGATGTAAATATCACTACCCTGAATGGCGCCGGAAACACCCGTTTTTTTGAAACGTTGAGCAATGGCCGATTGGTGATGCCGGTAAGCGGCACTGCAAAAACTTTTCCTGTGGGACCAGGTGGGGGTGCTTACAATCCGGCCAATCTGCAACAGGTGAGCGGGAACACTGCTTTCGGTGTTCGGGTGGCGCCGGCCCTCGCCAATGCACCGGCGAATGACGGGTATGTGGACAGAACATGGCAGATTGATCTGGTGACCGGTACTGCCAATACGCACGTGACCCTGTTCTGGTCCCCTGAAGAAGAGACCGTGGACTTCGATGCTCAGGATTGTTCAGTGGCCAGGTACGATGGCAGCGCATGGCAGGGTTTCACCCTCGGTGCAGCCGCTTGCCCGGATATGTGTTCCCGTACCGCCACAGGCATCACGCTTTTTTCTCCATTTTCTGTACTATCGAGGGTATCTCTTCCTGTCGAGTTATTACATTTCAGCGGCCTCGAACAATCGAACGGAAACGTACTCCTGAACTGGAGTACGGCATCGGAATATCAGAACAAGGGGTTTTCAATTGAAAAAAGCAGCAACGGCACATCCTTCATTCCTGTCGGTTTTGTTGCAGGAAACGGCAACAGCCAGGAAGAGCACGCCTATGCATTTGAAGATAAAAATTTCCATTCTGATGCCTATTACCGGCTGAATCAGCAAGATCTTGATGGTACCTCATCGATATCTTCCATCATTTTTGTAAAAAAAGCAACACCTGAAACCGGAATCAATTTTGCCAATCCGGTTTCCGGGCACACGCTTTTGATTAATGATGTGGAGCCGTCTGCCAAATTGGAAATAGCATTTTACGATATTACGGGACGCCAGGTAGCCGTTTTTCAAAACCCTGATATTTCGGCAGGCCAACTCCGGCTCGATATAAGCAGACTGCCGGCAGGATCGTACGTATTTCACATGATACAGGACAGCAAAATCCAGGTACTGAAGCTACAAATTTTAAGGTGATATTACACGAGTCGCCATTGGGAGATGAACGTCTTTTGGAATATATTTGCAAGCAATGAACTGCGACTCGTCCTTGCAACCAAACCTTTCAACATGCTTTCTACGTCTTCTTTCCGTACCCTCGCCCTGTCCTTTCCCGGCACACAGGAACAACCTCATTTTGATCGGACGGCCTTTAAAGTGACGGGGAAAAGAATTTTCGCGAGTCTGCACGAGCCCAGCCTATCGGCCAATATCAAACTCCCGCTTGCCGACCAGGCGGTTTTTTGTGAATACGACGCGGAGGCCATTTACCCGGTGCCCAATAAATTCGGGTTACAGGGCTGGACGACTTTCGAACTGGACAAACTCCCGGAAGAGATGGTATCGGAAGCCTTGCTTGCAGCGCATTCGGATGTAGTTAACAGCAAATCAGGAAAAAAATAATTCAAATAACAAATGAAAACTTTTACCAAAAAACTGACCCTGTCGTGTTCACTGGCACTTGCTCTGGTGCACCTGCATGCTCAAGGCCTTCATTATGCGGCATCGGCGGGCATCGGACTGAGTTCCATTACTTCATCTGAAGCTACAAGGACGATTGATGGCGGTAAAGTCAAACTTGCCGGCTCGGCCAACGCAGGCATTTCCGTTGAAAAAACACTTCGTTCCAGATCATCATTGGGAGTCGAATTGCTGTGGATGCAAATGCATGGAAAAGAAGGCAGTACGGACAGACCCATTTTTGCATACGGAGGAGGAGAAGGTGTACAAATCGGTTCGATTTCGGAAAAGTTGAGCATTCACAGCACCTACATGGCGCTTCCCTTGTATTACCGCCTGCAACTGGGCAAATTCGGATTAAAATTAGGGGTGCAACCTTTGCTCTTTTTATCTGCTCATACGCATTACGAATCGTCGGGAGAATTGTTACGTAAGCCCATCGAAAGTCGCAGCAGAACCACAATCGAATTTGACCGCTTCGATTTCGGGCCGAAGCTCGGACTGGATTATCGCTTCGGCAGGGGGTTTAGCGTTCGGGCGGATTTTTACTACGGCATTCCGGACATCATGAAAGATGACGCCAATTTCCAAAGGAGGAACCGGCAGGCAAGTGTAGGAATGCAGTATTGGTTTAAATGAATGCAAAGTCATATCTTTGAAAACCCTCAAGGCTACTATTTGAATGCTCAACCCTTTTGCAGGCTGTGAACCACCACTTTCACCTTCCGCAAAACCCCATCCTCAGGCAATCCCTTTGCTGCATCTGGCAAACGGACGGGTTTCCCGATTTCCAGAACGAGATTATCCTGCCGAAAGGAATCGTAGAAATCATTTTTGATTTCGGCGACAGCCTGCCCGTACAGGCGCGGCTTGACAAACAATCCGGTGCACTGGCGCGGTGCTTCATCAACGGCTTCAATACTACTCCGATTTACCTGCACCACCCCGAGCCGCACACCTATTTCGGCGTGCAGTTGCAACCGGTGGAAGTAAAAAACCTGCTGGGCGTTCCAGCCCGCGAGTTTTCCAACCAGGCCATTGATGGTGCGCTTGTGCACCGTGAATTGGACGCGTTGTGGCATCAATTAGCGGAAAAACAGACTTTTGAAGAAAGAGTCGATATTGTTTCCGGCTGGTTGTCGGAACAAAGCATCGCATCGTCGCAGCAGGAAAAAATGCTGGGCGCCTTTTTGAATAATAGGGCAGGCAACTTCAAATCGGTGGCGCAATTGGCCGACGCCATCTGCTACTCTCCCAGGCATTTATCCAGAAAAATGCACGAGAACACCGGCATGAATGCTGAAGAAATGCTCCAATACAAAAAATACCTGCATGCCCTGCACCTGATGCACCAACCTTCGCTGTCGCTCACAGAAATCGCCTATGAAAGCGGTTTTGTCGACCAGTCGCATTTTATCAAATGTTTCCAGGCTTATGCGCAGCGCACCCCCGGCGCTTACCGGCGCAGTTTGAGCAGCCTGCCGGGGCACCTTTTCGAGAATGTCCGATAGGTACAATTTCGCTGTCTGTTTGGCCCTGACCTTTGTGGAAAATTAACAAACAGATGAAAAACATTTTTCTTTTTGCCTCCATGTTCGTGGCTGCCGGCTTGTTGCTGGCCAATGTGTATACGTCGCTGGTAGACGCGCGGTCGTGGGGCAGCGATATTCCTAACTCCATTGCTGCCTCCCGCGAGTATTTCAAAACGGTGAATCCCGGGAATTTTTTCCGGATTTTTTCACCACTGAATCAAGTCCTGGGTCTGCTGGCGCTGATTCTTTTCTGGAAATCGGGTTCCGACATCCGCCTTTGCCTGGGCATCGCATTCCTGCTGTATGTGGTGGGCGACGTGATGACTTTCGCCTACTTCTATCCCAGAAATGATTTCATGTTCAAGGATGCCGCTTTGACCGACGTAGAAGGCCTGACAAAGGTATGGTCGGAATGGAGTGCCATGAACTGGGTGCGTTCGCTGGTGCTGCTGGCAGGGCTGGCACTTTCGGCCTTGTCGATGCACAAGATTTACAGCACTTCAGTCTGAGTAATTGCAGAAATCATAGCGCCCAGTGAGATGGATTATTCTGATTCCGAAAGAGGGACCGGAGCTTTGTAAAAATTCATTCATGAAAATTTACCTGCTACTCGGCCATCCGGATACGGAAACGCTCAACGGAACGCTGGCAGACACCTATGAAGCCGAAGCGCTTAAAAAAGGGCATGAAGTACGCCGCCAGAACCTGGGCGCTATGCATTTCGATCCGATCCTATGGAAAGGTTACCATACCATTCAGGAACTTGAGCCTGATTTGAAGCAGGCCCAGGAAAACATCCTGTGGTGCGACCACTGGGTCATTTTTTATCCAATCTGGTGGGGTTCCCTGCCGGCTATTTTCAAAGGTTTCCTGGATCGCACCCTCTATTCCGGTTTTGCTTATAAGTACCATAAAACCGATGCGCTTTGGGACAAACTTCTCAAAGGACGTTCCGCACAAGTTTTTACCACCTGCGATGCGCCCTGGTGGTGGATATATTTCCAGTACCGCAACAGCGATCTACAGACATTAAAAAGGGCAACCCTGGAATTTTGTGGTATTTCGCCGGTAAAAGTGATGCGTTTTACGCGTGTAAGATGGTCGGACCCGGTAAAGCGCCTGGGATGGATAGAAAAAGTGCGCAAGGCGGTGATTTGAACAAAGTGCATATTTCCGGAAGTTTTCAGGTATGCCAATCCTTCAGTTCTTCCGAATACGTCTCCCCCACCGGCAGCCATAAGCCTGCCACACGCACCCGCGATTTTTGCATGGCCTCTACTTTATCGAGGTTCACCAGAAAGGAGCGGTGGATGCGCCGGAACCCTTTTTCGTGCAGACGCCCGGCAAAGTTTTTCAGGCGCTCCAGCGTCATTACCGGTTTGGGTTGCGATTGAAGAAAAATCTTCACGTAATCGCCCATACCCTCCAGATACAGGATGTCTTTCACCAGGATTTTCACCTGCTGGTATTCTGCAAAAACAAAAAAGAAATCATCGCCGGGCGGCACCGCAGGCGCTTCGGCCTTGCGGCGCAGATCGAGCAGGTCGGCCGCTTTTTGCAGGGCTTTTCGGAAACGTTCCGGCGAAACGGGTTTTACCAGGTAGTCGACCACATCGAGGTCGAAACCTTCGTGCGCGTGTTCCTTGTAGGCCGTCACGAAAATAACCATCGGCCGTTCGTCGGGCAGGTCGCGCACGAACTGAAGTCCGCTCACGTCGGGCATATTGATATCCGTCAGCAGCAGGTCGACAGTGTTGTTTTGCAGAAAAGCGGCGGCTTCCGCTGCGTCGGTGAACGTGGCGAGCAGGTTCCATTCCGGCATATCCTGTGCGAATTTTCGGATCAGCACCAGGGCCAGCGGTTCGTCGTCGAGGGCTATAAAAGTCATCTTCCCAGATTTAACCGCAGTTCAACCCGGTAGCGCTGCCCGTCGGTTTCGGCGTGCAACTTGTATTTACCCGCGTAAGAGTGTTCGAGCCGCTGCCGGGTATTTGCCATGCCCACGCCCGAAGGGTCGGTACTTTGTTTGGGTGGAAGCAGCGGATTTTCCACTTGCAGCACCAGCAGGTTATCGCTTACTTTCAGCATAACCGACAGTTCGCAGGCTTGTTTGGTGGTCAGCCCGTGTTTGAACGCGTTTTCGATAAAAGGGATCAGGATCATCGGCTCGATGTCGCAATCGGCCGGCAAACTCGCCGGGAGGTCCACGTTCAGTTCCGCATTCGGCGGCAGGCGCAGGCGTTGCAGCGCGATGTAATTTTCGATAAACTCCAGGTCGCGCGAAAGGGCCACCTTGGGTTTGGCGCATTCATACAGAATGTACCCCACCATTTCCGACAGTTTCAGCAGCGCTTCGGGCGTTTTAGCGGGTTCGGTCAGGGAAAGCGCATACAGGTTATTGAGCGTATTCAGTAAAAAATGCGGGTTGATCTGCGATTTCAGCAGTGCGATTTCCGCTTCCAGGCGGCGGCGGTTCGCTTCTTCTTCCGACTTTTTTTTGTTTTCAAATGCGGAAAAACCCCGGAAGGTGGCGGCAGCGCCAAACAGCACCAGTCCCAGAAAAACGGCCGGAATAATGACAAACGCCAGGGGTCTTTCTTTCGGAGCCCCTATTTCTTTCTGATCGCCCATTTCTTTCGGCATCGGCCGCATGGTTTTTTCAGGGGTAGCAATCGACAGGTCCATCGCAATGGAAAGGGCCACATATCCCAGAAAGACGAGGGGCGATATTAAATACAGCGCCCGCTTTTTTCCTGCGAAATACAGCGGCAGCACAGCCAGGTAAACTACATTGAAAAACAGCGCGAACCCCAATACACGCAGCGTAATGACCAGGTAAAATGCCGGGAGTTTGTCGGCCGAGTTACCCGCAAATGCGAAGATCGACCAGATGCTGATCCAGACTGCCGCCTGTAATAGTATGGAACTGGAAATTTTCATAAGTACGGGACAAAGGTCGTAACTATTACCAAAGGAAAAAACGCGGCAAAGGCCGGTTCAACTACACAATTTGCCGGTATGTCGACACTCCCGGTTTTACTCGCATTCATGCCGCCATCTTTGCCGCGTAATTCATGCGAATCATTTACAGAAATAATAGGCACATCAGAGAGCATCAGACTTGAAGCCGGTAGTCTGTGTTTTCGATGTGTCTGTTTATTTGAAACCGGCAATCCTGCGAACCAGTAAGTCATCGGATGACTTCGAGTCATCCGATGACTTACTGGTTCGCAGGATTGCCGGAATTCGGAAAAAAGCATTCAACATACCATATCATGCAAAAAATACTCCTCTTCGCAACTGCCCTCTTGCTGACGGCACTCTCCCCCGCCCTTGCACAAATGCCGGGCGGAGGCCCTCCCGGCGGCGGTTTCGATCCTGCCAAAATGAATATCGGACGGTTTTACGGAAAAGTGGTGGACGAATCGGGCAAAGGCGTCAGTTACGCTACCGTTCAGTTGTCGGGCAAAAAATTCGACCCGGCCACCAAACAATTAAAAGACACCCTCTGGGCCGGGCAACTCACCGAAGACAACGGCGATTTCAACCTGGAAAAACTGCCCGTCGTGAGCGAATACACGCTGATCGTTTCCTTCCTCGGCTACACCGAAGTGCGGCAAACGGTCAGTTTCGGCATTAAACCGCCCGCACCGGGCACCAAACCCGCCGGCGGGCCTCCTGCGGGCGGATTTCCCGGAGCCGGCGGCGCCAATTTCGACAAAGACCTCGGCAACATCCGCCTGTCGGAAGGTATCACAGCCTTGAAAGAAGTGACCGTTTCAGGTAAATCTTCCACCACGACCCTGTCGCTCGACCGCAAAACCTACCGCGTGGACAAGGACCTGACCACTGCCGGCGGCACTGCGCAGGATGCCCTGAAAAACGTACCCTCGCTCTCGGTCGACCTCGACGGCAATGTGGCGCTGCGCAACGGCTCGCCCCAGATCTTTGTAGATGGCAAACCGACGACACTTTCCCTCGACCAGATTTCCGCCGACGCCATTGAAAGTGTGGAAGTCATCACCAACCCTTCGGCCAAATTCGACGCGGGCGGTGGCGCGGCGGGTATCGTCAACATCGTTTTGAAAAAAGAACGACGCATCGGCTACAACGGCAACGTACGCGCCGGCACCGACTCCCGGGGCGGTTACAACTTCGGCGCCGACCTCAATGCGCGCGGCAAAAAAATAAACGTGTTCGGTTCGGCCATGCTGAATAAGCACAAGGGCGACGGAGAAGGTACAACGCTGCGCCAGAACCTGTTCGGCGATCCGCTTACCAACGTGATGCAACAGTCGAATACGAAAATGAACGGCACGTTCGCCAATGTGCGGGCGGGTGTCGATTTTTTCCTCGACAACCGGAATACCCTCACTTTCAGCGGCAATTTCATGCGCGGTAAATTCATGCCCGCCGACGACATCACGACGACGACCGACTTTTTGTACCCGGACGGATTGATTTCCAGTTCGTATATCCGCAGTTCCGAACAGGACCGGAATTTCCGCAACATGGGCCTTTCGGCGCAGTTCAAACACCTGTTTCCGAAAAAAGGCGCCGAATGGACCGCCGACGTCAACTACAACCGCGTCAAATTTATGGGCGGCAGTCAGTATTCCACGAAGTACGATACGGGTGTGGAAAGCCTGGAAAAACAGGAAGGGGCCGGCCATGGCGGATTTTTAACCCTGCAATCAGACTTTGTAAATCCCATTAACGACAAAACCAAGATCGAGGGCGGTATCAAAGCCACGCTGCGCGACAACCACAACGACAACATGAGTTCGTTTTTCAATGCGGGCGAAAATACCTGGACGCAGGTGTCGCAGTTGTCGGACCACTACAAATTCAACGACAACGTGTTTGCCGCCTATATCCAGGGCAGCCGCGAGTATGGGAAATGGGGCATTCAGGCGGGCCTGCGTGCGGAAAGCAGTTATTACAAAGGCGCGCTGACCGACCGCGATTCGTCGTTCACGATCGCTTACCCGGTCAGCCTGTTTCCGAGCGTGTTTGTTACCCGCAAACTGAACGAATCCGACCAGATTCAACTGGCTTACACGCGCCGGGTGAACCGTCCGAATTTTTTCCAGACTATGCCGTTCACCGATTTTTCCGACTCGCTGAACCTGCGTCGCGGCAACCCGGCCCTGCTGCCTGAATTCACCAATTCGGTGGAATTGTCGTACCAGAACGTGTTTTCCAAAGGCCACAACCTGCTCGTTTCGCTGTATTACAAACAGGCGACCGACCTGATCGCTTCGTACCAGTTTACGGAATTCAATGCCGATTTGAACAAGGAAGTGGTGATCACCAGTTTTACCAACGGCAACCATGCCGCCGCTTACGGCGCCGAACTGACGCTGAAAAATAATTTTTTCAAATGGCTCGATCTGACGTCCAACGTGAACGTATACCAATCTGACGTGGACGCTTCCAATGTGGAAAACAACCTGAAAACGAGCCGTATGAGCGCATTTTTTAAAGAAACGGTGCAGGTGAAACTGCCGGCAGGTTTTTCCTTCCAGATGAACGGCGAATACCGCACCAAGGCTTCGTTCACGCCGGTGACCAATAACGACCCGTTCCGTCCGGGCGGTCCGCCGAGCCAGAACACCGCACAGGGTTACACCAAAGCATACTGGTTTGTGGATGCTTCGCTGCGCAAGGATTTCTGGAAAAACCAGGCTTCCGTTACGCTGAGCATGCAGGACGTATTCGCTTCGCGTAAAATGGGTTCCTATACCGCTACCGGATTTTTCACGCAGGAAACCGAGCGTTTCATGAACCCGCAGATGCTGCGCCTGAACTTCTCGTACCGCTTCGGCAAAATGGATACTTCGCTGTTTACCCGGAAGAATAACCGGGTGAATACGCAGGGAACGGATATGATGTAGTGCAACGCGGATCGCGCGGATTTAATAGCGGATCTTCGCGGATTTGCAACGCGGATTACGCGGATTTAATAGCGGATCTTCGCGGATTTGTTGAGAGCGTGTTCGGGATTTTTCGCTTCGATTAATAACAGATTTCCTTGTCATCCTAGTGGATCCTGTTATTAATCGAAGCGAAAAATCCCGAACACGCTCTCAACAAATCCGCGAAGATCCGCTTTTCCTATCCGCGCGATCCGCGTTTCAGTCTTCGTCTTTCAATTCATCTTCCTTCAATTTCACCCGCAGCAGCGTCAGAATATTCTGCTTGCGGGCCAGCACCGTCACCTCGTATTTATCAAAAACAAAGGTTTCATTGCCGGGCGGGATGCGACCGAATCGATTGAGAATCATGCCGTTAAAGGTATTGTACTGGCTTTTTTCTGGAAATGGCACGGGCAGGTAATTGTTCACGTCGTGCAGCGGTGCGATACCGGAAATATTGAATGAGCCGTCGTCGTTTTTCGTGACCGGCAGTTTTTCGTCGTCGTATTCGTCCTGAATTTCGCCGACCAGTTCTTCCAGGATATCTTCCATGGAGATCATGCCTTCCGTGCCGCCGTATTCATCAATCACGATGCCGATGTGGATGTGTTTGGTCTGAAATTCTTTCAGTACGCGGTTCAGTTTGGTGTTGCCGTACACGTACTGCACCGGCCGCAGCAGTTCCCGCAAATTCCAGTCGGGATTTTGAATATTTGCCTGAAAAATATCCTTGGCAAACACGATACCCAGCATATTATCGATATCGTCTTCATATACCGGAATACGCGAGTAGCCATTTTCGATGAGCTCTTTCAAAATTTCATCCTTCGGCGTATCCACTTCCAGGGCAAAAATATTTTTGCGCGGCGCCATGATCTGCTGCGCCGTCACTTCCGAAAAATCGAACGCATTCTGGATGATCTGGTAATTATCTTCCTTGATGGCGCCGCTTTGCTGGCTTTGCTTCACCAGCAGCCGCAGTTCGTCGGA
>JAKQJD010000238.1 GCA_029561355.1 Bacteroidota bacterium
GGATTCAGCAATGAAAGTGCGCCCTGAGTCGCTACATAAAACGTCGCGTAACTGCCAAATGAACCGTTCGGCACCTGCGTCCACGAGTTGCTTCCTTCCGGTTTATATATGGCAGCCACCAGGTATTTGGCAGCGGGAACCTGCACCGTACCGGAAAAAGTCTTGCTATAGGTATCCGAAGGCCCGATGAGCACGTCCTCGGAGTGCAGAATGCGGATGAGGGAACCGTCCGATTCCAGATAAAGTCCAAGTCCGACCTGGCCGCTAAACGGAAACGGCGATAAATTCTGAAGACCGGTTATCACGCTGTAACTCCCTCCTAATTGCACGGGATCGGGCGTGACGATCAACGGCAACGCCATTTGTACATTCACCTCGTCACCCGGTTTGGGTTTGATTCCGATAATAGCCAACTGGCCCGTGTTGTAACCGCCTCCGGTACCGCCGCCTGTGCCGAGCGAGCCGGGATTCAGCGCGTTCAGGGCAAACCACCCGTCGGAAGAACCGCCCCAACCCCAGTTGAAGTGAAAAAGATCCTCGTCATTGTATCCGTCGCAGACGAAAGCATGTCCGCTGCCGGTGCCGTAACCGCAATACAGGACCGGACGGCTGGCATCCAGTTCATCTTTCATGGTTTGAGTCCAGTCGCCCGGATAGCCGTTTTTTTCAATGAGTTGCAGGCCCGGATCGTAATTGAAATAGTTGATCAACGCCGGCGCAATAAGGCTCGGACTGGCGCCGCTGCTTTGCGGGCTGTAATTCATGTCGATAGATACCCCGCAGTGGTACATCAGTTGAGCGACTTCGGAGTTATCCTGTTGCAGGCTATTGGGCATGGCAGCCCAGGTGTACGTGGCGGCACCGAAATTGGCAAACAATGCCGCGTAATTGTCTTCTACATAAACGTGAAACCCGGCGCCGTGGGATGGATAGTTCCAGTATTTCATGATCTGCGCCATCGCAGTGGCCGCGCAGCCGGTGACCGATCCGCCGGGGCATTGTGCGTTGTAATAAGGCGACTGGTTCCAGGTGGTGGTCAGAAATGGCCCGGCGCCGTTGTTTTCGGCTACTGCCTGCGGGCCTGCCAGCAGGGATTCCCATTTTTGGCGAACTTCATTGGAAGCGGGAAGGTTGTTTTCTACGGCATACAGGATTTCATGCTGGTAGCCTTCCAGCCATTTGGCCATATTGTCGGGTATGTCCGCCGGGTCGAAAGAGCCGGTATCCGAATAACCCAGCACGGGTTGTACCGCATCATCTGCTGCTACGATGACAAATCCTGCATTGGCATTTACATTAAAAATATAGAGAAAACCGGCCCGCTCAGGAATGCTCGGGTTTGTTTCGCCGTACGCGATGGAAAGTTGCAGGTTTCCGTCACTGAACGCCTGTCCAGCGGAGGTGCTGCGGTAAAAATGTTTCGCCACCTGCATGGCCGTGGCCGGGTCCACATCTTTGGCGGACAAGACCTGACAGAACATCAGCAGCAGTACGGTCAACAGGCATGCGGCCCTTTTAAAGGCATTTAAAAAAGTAAACGGAACGGAATCGGGGTGATTCGCATCGGACCGAAACGACGTCGGGGAAAGCAGATTTTTTTTCATGGTATAAATCAGTGGTTGGTAAAAACTGATTCAAATATGTCTGCGTCACCGGGCACGACTACCGGCTTTGGTCACGAACGACTGAAATGCGGTCACCGACTGCTCAGATTTTGGTCATGAATGAAAAATGCCGCTTATGAATTTTTGAATAAAAGCATAACTTAACAGCGTTTTTGCAGGTAAATGGGACGCGGATTGTGCGGAAGATGCGCATCCCCATCCCGCTACCCAATCCAAGTCCAATCACCGATTTACTGCGCATGAAAAAGACACTGTTTCTTGCCCTGGCCTTCCCGCTATGGCTTTCGGCACAGTCCGATCCAGTAGTAGACAGTTTGCAGAAAATAATCGCTCAAAAACAGGCGGCACTCGACCCTGCCGGAGAGGCTTCGGCCCTGTTTGAACTGGGCAAACTCTACTACAACCGGCAGCAGGACCAGCCCGCCAGGGAGAGTACGGAAAAAGCGCTTGCTATACTTCCTCCCGGAAACCCCGTGCTGAAAGGGCGTTTGCTGTACCGCAAAGCCATGCTGATTTATTTTTCGGGACAGAATTTCCCGCAGGTGCTTTCCCTCTTCGACTCCGCCGGCGTGCTGCTGAAACCTTCCGGTGATCCGGTCATTCTCGGCCCTTTTTTACAGTCGTACGGCTCTATTCTGAACCAGCAATTGAAACACCAGGAAGGACAAAAAATCCTGCTGGAAGCGGAGCAGATGTTTTTGAAAAACAAGGGGCCGGCCACCACCGACCCGTTGCTCAACGTGTACTCCAATCTGCTGGCCGGCTCGTATGCGCTGGGCGATTACCAGGCTGCTCTTACGTTTGCGCGCAAAGGCATCGAAACCGGCAAAAACAGCAGTAATTATGAACTGATTGCAGATTTGTATTACAACAATGCCCTCACCCTGTCCGCCCTGAAATACGGCAAGGATTCGGAGCAGAGTTACCTCAAATCCCTCGATTACGCACGAAAAGGCAATGCGACGTCCAGCATCATTTCAGCATGCATAGCCCTGGGCGATTACTACTTTCATCTTTCGCAACCGCGTCCGGGATTTCAGTACCTCGCAGAAGCCCAAACGGCAGCGACCGGTACGCAGGATTTTTATTCCCTGGCCACCATCCGGAAAATTGAAGCGGTGTGGTACACCTCTCAAAAAGACTACGTGAAAGCGATGACCGCCATCGACAGTTGTATCGCTTATTTTGAAAAAACCCAGGGCCCGCGCCAGCAGCAGGGCATTTTTTATCAAAAAGCCGACATTTTACAACATATGGGCCGGCTGGAAGAAGCGGCGGAATGGGCAAAAAAAGAACTCGACCTGGCACGCCGCACCAACAGCCGCCTACAGGAATTCAGCAGTTACCTCCTGCTTTCGGAAATTGAAAAAAAGCGAAATAATTTCCCGCAGGCGCTGGCCTACTACGAACAGTACGCCGCCGTAAAAGACAGCGTGTACGACAACAACCTCGAAAACAGGCTCGCCGAAGAACGTACCCGGCAAAACGTGGAAGCGGAACAGGATGCGCGCCGGAAAGCCGAACTGGAAACCCAACTGCTGGCCTCACGCAACCAACTGTACGGCATCGTCGCGGCGGGTTTGTTTTTTATCCTGCTGGCCGGCGGATACCTGTACCGCCAACTGCAAAGCACCCGGAAACAACTGGAAATCCAGAACGGCCGGTTGCAGCAACTCAACCTGACCAAGGACAAGTTTTTTGGCATCATCGCCCACGACCTGCGCAATCCGCTGTCCGCTTTTCAGGGGGTGGGCGAACAACTGAACTTTTACCTGCAAAAAGGCGATACGGACAAGTTGCAGAAAATCAGCGGGTTAATCTCCAAAAGCGCCGCCAACCTGAGCGCCCTGCTCGACAACCTGCTTTCCTGGGCCCTGCTCAACCGGGGTATGATCCCGTACCATCCTGAAGTGCTGTCGCCCGCCTCCGAAGCGACGCTCAATTTTGAAATACACGAAAATGCCGCGCGCGCCAAAGACATCCGGCTGGAAAACCACATTCCCGAACACCTTCGCGTGTCGGCCGACCGCAATGCCCTGCAAACTATTCTTCGCAACCTCATCGGCAATGCCGTGAAATTCACACCGCCCGGCGGCAGTGTGACCGTCGGCGGCGGGGAAAAGGACGGACAAGTCGTCATTTCCGTCAGCGATACCGGCGCCGGCATTTCCGCCGAAAAAATGGACCAGTTGTTCAGCCTCGAAAAACGCAGCGAACACGGCACTGCCGGTGAAAAAGGCGCCGGACTGGGGCTGGTGCTGTGCAGGGAACTGGCGGAACTGAATAAGGGGAGTTTGCGTATTTTTAGCGCGGAAGGGACGGGAGCGAGGTTTGAGATTTCATTACCGGGGGAGGGAGGGATGAATCAGGATTAAAAGGATGGTAAGGATTAGAAGGATTCCCGATGAGACGTCCCCATTTTTTGAATTTACTAGGATGCAATCATGGTTTAAAAGATTCGAAATCGCCATGGATAAGTTGAAAATGTTCCATCCCGAGTGTCATCCTGAACGCAGTGAAGGATCTGGCCCGGGAATAGTGCAGAAATCTGCCTCCATCTCGGGCCAGATCCTTCACTGCGTTCAGGATGACACTCGAGAAATACGGCATTTCAGTTAATTCTTAGTGGATATGATTCCTTTTAAACCATGATTCGCATTATTTCCCCTTACAAACACCAGATTTTTGAACGGAGCGGTACACTCTATGCCTCTCACTCTCTCACCACTCTCACCCTCTCACCCTCTCACTTTTCTCACTCTCTCACCCTCTCCCATGCGTATCCTGATCGTCGAAGACGAACCCATCCACGCCGACCGATTCGAAATGCTCGCCCTGCAAATGGGGTACGAGGTGGCCGGTGTCTGCGACAATGCGTTCGATGCGCTGGATTGTTTTCACCGCACACAACCCGATTTGCTGCTGCTTGATATTCACCTGCGCGGCGATACCGATGGGGTGCAGTTGGCCGAGCGTTTGCGGCAATTGCGCGCCGTTCCGGTCATTTTTATCACGTCCATGCAGGACGACGACACCTTCGCCCGCGCCCGGCGCACCGGCCCGGCAGCGTTTATTCTCAAGCCGTTCGATCTGCTGCAACTCCGCCGCGCCATCGAACTGGCCATCGGCAGTATGGCGCCTGCGCCCAACGATTTTGAACAAACGGATCTTGTACTGCCCGATTGCCTGTTTATCAAAGTCCGTGAAAAACTCGAAAAGGTACCGCTCGACGATATCCTGTTCGTGGAATCGGAAGGACGGTACGCGATGCTGCACACGGTGGCCGGCCGCAAATTCGCCATCCGTATTCCGCTCGGCGACCTGGAAGCCCGGCTGCCTGCCGACCGCTTCGCACGTATCCACCGCGGCTATCTGATTCACCTGAAATGGATGCAAAGCGTCGATCTGCACGATATGACGGTGAAAGTGAAAGACAGGGACCTGCCGCTGGGCAAGAGTTACCGCGAGCAGGTGCTGGAACGGTTGCAGCAGTTGTAGCAACGCGGATTACGCGGAGGGATAACAGATTTACGCGGATTTGCCCTCGTAGGGTCAACTGCTATGCGGGTTCCACGGATATAGAATATACCCTGCCGGACTGGAAAGTCCGACAGGGTATGTTGTTAGAATGTTTGAAAACAAATTACCTAATAACCGTTTTTCTTTTTCTTTTTCTCTTTGTTTTTCATGATCTGATCAGCGGCGATTGCAATCACTGCAGTGCCTGCGACGTACGGTAATGCGGCGATGGCGGCGGTTATCAGGCCGCCTTTGACTATAATAGTACCGCCTGCTATGATCACCTGATCGAGAAGTCGTTTTCCAAATTGAACTGCCATGATGAAAGAATTTATAAGTGAAATGATGTTGGTTTATATCCTGTCCGAAAACTCACCTGAGATTTCAGAAAGGGAATTGTGAGGGAATGATTCCATTTTTTTTGCTGCGGCTTTATACTCCGGGTGATCCGTACCATAAAAATCCTTTTTCAATTCCAGGGCACGCCGGTAGTACTTTTCTGCTTCTTCGGGGTTGTTTTCGCGGAGGCAAACCGTTGCCAGGTTTTCGAGCGGACAGATCATTTTAGGGTTGTAGCCACTGAAATGTTCTTCGAACAGATCCACAGCCTCTTCAATGCAAATGCGGGCTCTTTCCCAATCGTTGCTCAGCGCGTAATTCCAGCCGATGCTGTTGCAGACAATCGCCAGGTCGACGATCCATTCTGGTTGCGGGTTCTGCTGCACCAGTTCTTCCAGTACCGCATATGCCAGATTGTGGTGGTGGAGCGCGTACGGGACATTTCCGGCATATTCGTAAAACCGGCCGATGTCGTGGTAAATCCACGCCAGCAAGGGAATGCGCGGGTTGCCCATTTCTTCCAGAATAGCGAGCGCCTGCCGAACGTAGTCCACACTCTCCTGGTAATAGGAATCACCCATTAAAAAATAGGTATTGCCGACGTGGTGCAGTGCCTGAGCCAGTTCGCAGCGGTCTGCCGACTGCGTCAAACGATGCGTTTTGATGGCCCACAGGCCAAATCGCAGGGCTTTGGCGTGTTCTTTCAGATCGTCGAACGCATCATTGATTTCACACAGAAACGCGCACAGATTCGGGTAATCGGCCGGCAAGGCATGCACCACCGATTCTGCAAAGGGCAGGTATTGTTTTTTAACGACCGGTGGCGAAAAGAAATCGTTTAGTCTGGCCGACAGCGCGTTTACCAGCAGTGAATAGGAAATAGCGGGCAAACGGAAGTTTTTCAGGACGATTTCCCGCAGGACCGTGTGACACTTGATATCTCCTGCATTTTCTACGAGCAAGCCCCGTTCGACCAGAAAATTCAGGTGGTTTTCAAGTCCTATCCGTTCCCCCTCGCCGATCTGAAGCAATTCCGTCATCCGATCCAGGCTGATGAACACCGGCGGAAGCGCTGCAAAAAGCGACAGGAACTGCATAACTTCGGGCTCCTGCAAGTCGAAAATCATGTGAAAGCACTGCGCCAGGCATTCATCGAGGTTACTTTTGGCCTTTTTGCTCCTGGAATATTTCACCGGAACGTCGACCATATCGATGGCCAGCCCGTTCAGGTCCAGCAACTCGTACAACTTCGCCGGGCTCAGGTTGCGGTTGAAACGGATGGCTTTGGCCAGCAACTCCACGGTAAGGGTGTGACCTTCAATGGCTTCCACGATTTTCCGGCACGCTGCAACATCCGTCGAACCGGAAAGTCGCAAAAACAGGTCGCAAGCCTCATCGATGGAAATGGAATTTACTTCCACACATGGAATTTCACTCCACCTGGTTGTAGATATGAGTATCATTTTCCAGGACGGCAAAGGGTTGATCTGCCGGAGCATACCGGCTGCCGTATATTCATCGGGCAAATTATCGATCACGAACAGCACCTTCCCGGGCAGTGAACGCAATTTTTGCAGAAGCAACATAAAGAGTTCGCGGTAGTACGCCACCGGATCGTGCTGATGAACGGGAGGCCTGACATTCAGATTCATCACCAGCATCGAGTCGCAAAATGCCATCTGCCAGTCTTTCTCAATATCCAGCCAGATGACGTAATCCCATTCCTGCTGTACCTTTTCTATCCAGTGGGCCACCAGCGTCGTTTTTCCCACACCCGGAAAACCCGTTACGCCGACAAACTGACCGTTTTGAAGCAACTGTTCCAACTGCATCATTTCTGTATTCCTCGGAATCACATCCCGCGTGGCAACGCTGTACTGGCGGGCCAGAAATTTGGGTGTGAAATACTCCAGGTTGCTATTGTCCGATAAAATGCTGACAGGCAGTTCTTCCAGAATTTCGTAGAGTGCGTACGAAATCTTGTTGAGGTTAAGCACATAATCGCTTTCCTGAAAATGGAATAAACCATTGTAACGGCTGGCCTGCTGGTAAATCTGTTTCTGCATTTCTTTGTCGCAATGCGGTGCGATCGAGCAGAGGACAGATAACACGCCATCGATCCGGCCTACCTGAAGCATATGTCTGATCTTGTCTGTGTTCATATTTCTGAGAATGCAGTTGTACCGGTGAAAGAATGTCCATTGGTTTATGAACCTGCTTTCCGGTACCCATCCTCCGAAAAATAAATTTGTGAAGCCGCTCATCCGTGCTCCGGCCGGCTTTCATCGGCGCAAATCCATATGTTGCTTCCTCATAGCCTGTGCTTCAAACAATTCAATAACGGACCCAATCAGCGAATTCCGCCCATAATCAGCGAAAATCGCGTCCAAAAACAGTAGTCCCGAACTTTTTAAAAAAAAATCCGGTTCTCATTTGGCGATGTGAAACCTAGTCTACTATCTTTGCGGCCCAATCGATTAACGGATGGATGGGTGAGTGGCTGAAACCACGGGTTTGCTAAACCGACGTACGGGTCAAACTGTACCGCGGGTTCGAATCCCGCTCCATCCGCTCTATTGGGAGGTTTTTTCGGGGCGTAGCGCAGCCCGGTAGCGCACCTGCTTTGGGAGCAGGGGGTCCCAGGTTCGAATCCTGGTGCCCCGACAGAAGAGAGCTAGTCCTTGTAAAAGGGCTGGCTTTTCTTGTTTAATAGTTTTCACCTTAATCATGCTTCTTTATGTTTTACACCTACATCCTTCAGTCTACCACTTCCGGTAGACTCTACATCGGCCAAACCAATAATCTGGAAGACCGAATTTTCAGGCATAATACTAATTTGAACAAAGCAACCAAAGGCAAGGGGCCTTGGGTGCTTCTCTATGCCAAAACATTCGAAACCCGAAGTGAATCAGTTCATTTAGAAACTACTATCAAAGCCTGGAAGAGTAAAAAATATATACTTCAATGGATTGACGAACAGCAGCCCGATAGCGCATCCCGATAGGATCGGGAGGGTCCCAGGTTCGAATCCTGGTGCCCCGACAGAAGAAGAACGCAATTATCTGGTAACAGATAGTTGCGTTTCTTTTTTGGGGGAAAATGGTGGGCTCCGTTTAGCATGGGGATTGTGCTTCGAGTAATTTTTACTTTTCAATTGGTTTTTGTGGGATTATTGAGGTGTACTTTGACTGTAGGTCGGAGGCAATGATTGTGGGCGCTGAGTTGGTCGGTCGGAGGGCTGGTGACGAGGCTAAAAGGAAAAGCCGGCCCTGTGACGGGCCGGCTTCCTGTTGGGGTTTACTGATATAAAATCAAAAGCACATTAGTTATGGGAAAATTACCGTACCCAATGAAGTGCATGGTGGGGTTAAGGTTACCAAACTCAAGTCAACGATAGGGCCCTGTGCCTGCCCATGATTTTCACAACAAAAAATGTGCTCAGGAGTACCCGGGATATCACCCGCATCACAACAGGGAATAATATCTCCTACAAACTTAATGGCTTGGTTTGGGCAAACGTATAAATCGACAAAACCATTCGCATCCGTCTGGGAAATTCCGGTATAACCGGAATAAGACAGGCCGACCGCACCTACTCCAAAATAAGGACGTGGAGTATTTAGTCCGTCAACTACTTGTATTCTAATACAAACAAGCGCACTTGCACATGGGTCATCAGCATTCCACGCGCTTGATATTGAAGTAACTTCACCAAGTAGCGTATTAGTTTTCTCGTTGTATGTTAATACCCCGCTATTAACCCAAAGCCCGGAATTTGTATTCAAGTAATATAGCCCTACATTATTGCTTAATCGTGAAATATTGGGTATTTCAATTAAAGCCGGCCTATCTTTTCTAATATCTAATCTCTCTCCATCAACTGTTGTAGCGTAGATTTCAATCATTCCATATGATTGCAATGGACGACTATCAGAGGAAATAAACGTACTGGGAGAAGCAATTATCAAATTATCCTCTTTGGGATTGATAAAAGTGGTTCGGAGAAAAACCTTTCCCTCGTACACTTTATTTGATTTTGTGACCAGAGAATTAGGCTTGATCACTACTTTCCCACCACTTCGCATAAGGCTGACAATGGTGTCGGTGGAACTGAATTCTTTCCCTTCGTTTCTTGGAATGAGCGGGAAATTCGCACCCAAATCTTTGGCTAAATTCGACTTAACTTTCCTTATAATTGATACGAAATCTTTATGCTCAATACTTATGACATGCTCCGTATTTATTTTCAAGTTCGGTATTTCATATTCACCATTTCGGTTTGTTTGAACAGTTATATTCCCAATAGATACTTTTGCCTGGGAAATAAGGTCTTGATTCGTAATATTAAATATTTTCCCATTCAGAGTAAAGGTGTCTTTTTTGCATGAAACACATAGTAAACTGATAGTCAGGAAGAATACTACATTGAGGGATTTATTGGTTTGCATTGTTTTTAAGCGTTTAAGGTGATTTTTTAAAATTAGAAGAAACCTGTATGGTATCCTGAAAACTCTGGGTAACCTCTGAATCAGCCGTGCATTTATTTTATCTCAAGTAGTTTTCCTTTTAAGTCTATACTTAGTTCTACTTTGTCGCTTTAGCCGCGTAGCGGCATAACGTCGGCAGGAAATACCAAAGAACAACTTATGAAGGCAGGGTGAGGTTTTTCATGTTTTTTTATTGAGGTGATGAATTCAAATAGTTTGATTCAAATATGTTTTCATTGTGTTTCAGGGTATTTTAATCAGGTGTTTAAAATGTTTATGTAATAGTATAATGCTCGTATATAAAAATGCAAGTGCCTCCGGGCGAAGCATTTTAAAAAAAACTTGTAATTCTTAAATCGCAGAAAAAAAGGAGGCTTTGCCTCGGATGCACATACGGCACTCGGGCGGAAAGACCGGTACCATGCAGTAAACAACCCAAACACTTCTCAAAAAGATCTAAACGGGCGAATCAGCAGGTTCTTACGGCTAAAAGGAAAAGCCGGCCCTGTGACGGGCCGGCTTCCTGTTGGGGTTTACTGATATAATAATCAAAGGCTGTACATGCCCGCAGGTATTGATGACCGGTATATGATCAATCTTCGGTTATCTTTAAATCAAAATCAATCTTGCCGCTACCGCCTCCTGATGCCAGGCTGATGCTTTCATAGCAATATTCAATTTCCAGCATGTAATTCCCGGCCGTGTTATTCGCTCTTGTAATCATGGCAAATTCCCTTGTCTGACAGCTACAGGGCTCAATACAATCCAGGCAGACAAACCTATCCGGCACGATCTGTATCTTGTCCAGCGGATGAACGTTGGGGATCAGGGTGACTTTGGTGATTTTAAAACCATTGTACCGGATATCGTTGAAAGGATTGCAAACAGTGAGATAAAAAACTTCCGTATCGTGTTCCTCGATTTGGTCATTGCTGCCATCTCCCCAATGAAAGTAAAAGCAGGGCTCCAGATTGACGTTGCTTTGAATGGCAGAAGTTTTGCAGCCTTTACCAAACGGGCGGGCACAGGTTTTTCTTGATTGTATAGTATTGTATTTTGTTTTGGCCCGGTCGATCAGTTCCTGGTTCTGCATTTCCGCTTCTTTGTTGCAACCTGTGCATCCGCAATCACAAGAGTCCTCGCAAGGATTGGGTAAAAGATTAGGTAGCCCCAACACGCAAAATGCACCTGCCGGAAGCGTAATATAGGTGTTGTTAACATTACAGCCCAATCCAACAGTATTGGGACTTAAAATAGCCCCTAATTGACTTTCCGTATCTTTTGCGATGTAAATACGCCCGTCGATTCCCAATTGAAGCGCGCCGATAGCATATCTGCCGCCCTGGTTAGGAATCGCGCCAACCTGGGTTGAAGAAAGCGTCGTTGCCGATAGATCAACCTGGAAAATATAGCCGGGTGTGCCTTTAGTGAGCGTTCCATAATAGAGCAGATTACTGTTTGGTGAAAATTCCACTCCGTAGACGTCTCTGACCATACCTTCCTGGACGGTTGGTACGCTGACGGTTCTCAGATCGACAGTATTAATTAGTCCGGTCGAATTATCAAACGGGTAAATGAGCACATTTCTATTAGTGCCATTGGCAATGGCAAGCATTTGGCCATTTGGACTTCCTTTCAGGTATCCAAGTTCATGCACCATGACATTCATCGGCGTATCTCCAATGTACTGTATTCCACTCGAATTAACCAGAAAAACCCTGAATGTTCCAAGTGCATTACCGACGCCACTTCCACTCGTAGTACCATCCGTTCCGGTTTGAAGCACGGTAATAATCCAGAAATCTTTGCAATTTTTGTGTTGAATGGCAGTTACTTTTTCTGCAGGAGAAAATCCGGCAGTACTGGGCAAGGTCAACAGCGACGACAGTGGGGTAAACACCCAGGACCCTACATGGAGTAAACCTCCGTTCAGATGGTTAAAAGGGGGATTCGGATTGGATGAGCCATCCATTGTAAAAATGTAATACTGACTGTTGTTGGCAGGATCAGGAACAATAATGGCAGATTGGGTTGAAGACGGATCACCCAGCAAGCCCGTAACTCTTGGTGTATGGCCACTGTCCCAAACAGTTATACCGTCCGTATAAAATAGCAGGTTGCCATTTGCATCTGAGATAGATGCGCACCCTTCGGCGGTATTAATAGCGGATCCTGTAATGGGTGTCGGTGGATTGCTTGAATTCGCGGTGGAAAAGTCCAGACCCGCACTGTTTCCGAAAATCCAGTTCTGATTAATCTTACTCATGTTTATTAATTTTTTGTGGTTAAAAATCTTGCTTAAATTTTCACGGCGTTTGAAGTACCGTGGAGTTTGTTTGTAATGATATAATGCAGCTACAATGGAATGCAAGTGCCGGAAACAAAAGAATAGCGGAAAATTTTTAAAAAATCTTTTCTAGGCAATGGAGAGGCGGGGTGTGAAAGCCCTGCCGGGCTTCCACACCAAAAAAATCGATCTCATTTCCGATGAAATCAGGCTGCTCTCCTTATTTTAAAACGGTAATATGCCACCCCTGCCAGTACAACCAACAAACCCGCCAACATCCCAAGCCACAAACCCAGCCGGGAGGCATGCAGCGGTTTTTCATTTCCGATCAGCACCTGCGCGGCCCAGAAATACGGATGGCGGCGTTCGGGTTCGGCATGTTTCAGGAAATCCAGTTTGGCGGAACGCAGCGCCCCGTCCTTGCTATCGCCCTTTTTCAGCAAAGCCAGAAAACGGGTGGTAATACGGTTGGTTTCCTCGCTCGGCACTTCCCAGAGGTTGGCAGTAATGGCCGGGCAACCGGCCAGGGCGAAGGCGCGCGCGAGACTCATGACGCCTTCTCCACGAAAAATAGCCCCGCTGCCGGTATTACATGCCGACAATACGGCCAGGCGGGCGGGCAGGTTCATCTTGCTGATTTCCCGGGCGCTCAGGATGCTGACGCTGTCATTCGACGCCGGAAAAACCAGGCCGGTGCCGTATATAGAATCTATATAGCCGTGCATGGCCAGGTGCAATATTTCAAATCGCCCCGCTTCCCGCTGAAAGAGCGCCTGGTTCACTTCGGAGCCCATATACACGGTTCCGCCCCACGCTTCTCCGGCCGTGCGTACGGCAACGCGGGCTTCCGGCAGATCGCCAAACCCGCGGCCCATCGTGAGGGCGAGACCGGCAGCGGCACCATAACGCGGTGCGAATCCGCCGTAACCCGATACTGCAGCTGTGGGCCTGGACTCTTCCGTACGCGACTGCCACCACATAGCGCCCGACCAGTGGTAACTGACCTGATAGTCTTCTACTAAAAAACGGCCGTCGGGCGTACCGCACAAGGCTTCGAAAGGAATCGACCAGAGCGGCCCGTCGGGCACAATAAACAGGCGATCAACGGATGCCGTTTGTTCCAGTACAGGGGCGATAAGTTGCCGGTACACCGGCAACGCACAGGCTGCATATGCTTCCGGAGTCATTTGCCGGTTTTGTAATGCCGACTGCAAGGTGTCGACCATTCGGGTCAAACCCCGGGAACGTTCGATTACATGCGTTCGAACACCTTGTCTGGTGACGGCGAAGACTACGACATTGTTGTCGCCCCAGAAATACTGTAGCAGTAGTTCGCCTTTCTGCAGCGTATGGATGATATCGGCAACAGGTGTGTTTGTTAATTGAGTACGCGCTTTTTTCAGAACAGGCGCATATTCGTAAATTTTGGATTTAATGGAGTCCAGTCTGCGATTTACCGCAAGGAGACTATCGGGCTTATTTTTTTCTTCCCACCTCGACTGATCGGCCAGCGCTTTCTGCTCCGCTTCTTCTAAATCATTCGGTATATCGATGCTGCGGCGTACGTCTTTTTCCAGCATATTGGTTTTGAGTATTCTGGAACGGGCGCGTTCCGCCATGTCGTAAATTCCTGCTACGTCTGCATGTTTCGGGTCGGCAAGTTGCAAATCCAGCCCGATCCGAACGCCCGTTTCATAGGTATTGTAAGCGTAATCTACGGCATCGCGCCCGGAGTCATCACTCATTTCTCCCTGGAATACGTCGAGTGCCCTTGCGGCTCCGGATGCCGCCGCGTAGGCGAAGTGAAGATATTCCGGCGACCTGTTCGTCTGGTACAGGTAATGAAAAGCCCTGGCTTTGCCGGAAAGCAGTTCGACCGTCCAGAAATCTGGATGGTCGAAGGTTGCCGGGTTATCTTCCGGATGATCGGTCTTTAGTTTCGGATACTTGATGTAAAGTGCCTGTTGAAATATCCGGAGTGCCGCTTCGGGTTGTTTTCGTTTCAGCAGGGCCTTACCGATATAATTCAGGACGATGGTGGAATCCTGGTCGTCTTCCGCAAGTTGCAGCGCATCGCGGTAGTGCAGGTTCGCTTTCAGCGTATCGCCCAGTTTTTCTTCGCAGGCCCCCATGATTCTGGCTTCTTCAGCGGTGTATTCTCCTTGCCGGCGCGCTTCCCGGAAGTAGAACAATGCTTCTTCGTACATGCCTTCATCCGCTTTGACCCAGCCGAGGCTGGATGAAAGCCGTCCGGGGGAGCCGGGAAGCACCTCGAAGGCCTGGCGATAATACTGCCGGGCCTTGGCAAATTCATTCAGGAAACGGCTCATATCGCCTAGATTAATGAGCGCCTCCGAAAGGTTGTCATATTTACCCTCCTTTTTCAGTAGCGGCAGTGAAGTGAGGTAATACGGGATGGCTACCCGGTAATTGCCTTGACTTTTCAGCGCATAGCCGAGATTCATGTAAGCCGTACCTAAGCCACTTTTACAGTTGTTGGATAAAAGGCCTGCCAGGGTTTTTTCATAGTACCGGGCTCCCATTTCGTAATCATCTTCACACAGGTATAAATAGCCGAGCAAGCCGTATATTTTGGCGGTAATGCTGTCGTTTAGGGTCTCTGCATGCATGATTGCCTGTAGTTGCGCTATGGCTTCCGGTCTTTCTTTGGGTTTGTTTTGCATGAGCGTTTTTTTGTATACCGCATCATACCATTCCGGGCGTAAATTTCGGGATTTGAAATCGTTGATAAGCGAATCGGCCAAAAACAAGGCTTCCTCATGTTTTCCCAGTTCCTCCAGGGTGTTTATACGCTTGATCTGTTTCTCATTGGCACGTGATTGGTCACTCTGCTGCGCCAGTGCCCAACATGCGAAAGAGGCAATGACCACGACGGTCATTGCCTTGAAGAACTGATATTTTTTACCAGCGAATCGATTCATACATTTATCCTGTTTTCCGGGTGATTTATTTTCTTCGGTGGCACCATTTTCTTATCCAGCAAAAGAGGCCGCAGCAGCATCGCGGGCATTTCTGCTGGGGGCTTTGCGTATAAACGGTGGCCGGATCGGTAATGATGGGCATCATAGGGTCGCCGGCGGAATCGTAAAAAGTGATCGTTGCATTATTGGGGAAAGTAATGTTGAGGTTCGGCTTGGTAAGTACCTTGAAAGAAAAACGAAAAATGGTTTGATCGTATCCGTAAGAAGAAGGGCTATGCTGGTTGAGGCCGGGCAGGTTCATATTGCCAAATTCTATATGAAGATGGTCGCTTTCAGGAAAAGTAGGAACACTAGATTGACTCCCCTTTATAGGCATACTTGTAAATGCAAAAGTGGAAGGATCGATTTGAGCGGGAAATCTGTCGTCTACGTCGATTTTATTTACAGGCGCCGCTCCGTTATTATGGTATTGGATGGTGTAATTTAATACAACGGCGGGCCCATTTGCATCGATGGTATCGATATCTACTACTTTCCAGTTCGGATCGTGGGGATCAGCAGCGACAATATAAGAATATGTTGATTCAAATGAGTTTCCACAATAATTCTCCGTATTAAGGTTGATATCAATTTTATCGCCCAACTGAACTGTCGGTTGTAATTTCACTTTAAAAAACACATGCCTGTAATATGGCTCCGAAGAAAGTTGCGAAATCTGAGGCGAATTTGGGACGGATATATCTACTTGTTCCTTACCAAAAGAAATTGTATCCAACATAATTATCTGCTTGGGATCAAAATTAATATTCACCGTTCCCGGTGTAAAATCAGATCTCGATTTATCACTACACCCCTGGGGGTCGTAGGAGAAAATCAGCAACGTTTCATTATTCGGTGAAAAATCCCAGCTGCGGTTTAATTGCCATTTTATACCTGCAGGGAAAGAAAATTTCTCCGGTTCACTGGCACTACGAGTGATACTAAAGTCTGTTGCCAATACAGCCACACGTGCGGGATTACCTGGTTTACCTTTTCTGGCTACATATGCGAAAATACTGTCTTTATAGACGGGACTCTTAAATGGCTTCCAGGTTACGACCTGGCTGATTGCCGCTCCTCCTCCAATAGTATCTTCGGATTGCAGATACTGCCCGTCCGGAAAAATCCAGGTAATGAGGTCGTTTTTTTGCCAAAAAAGGGTATCCTGCATAGCCTCTAAAGAACAAGAATATCCGCCGGCTGAAGTACTCGAAGGGGTTATGATAATTTTATATTTAATTGTGGCTTCCCCTGCCGCAAACGCCGAAACACCGGCAAAAAGCATCCATAAAAAAACAAGTGGTTTCATAGAGAGTGTTATTTGGGTGTGTGTGTAAGTTAGGAGTGATTAATTAAAGAAGATCCATTTTTCCGATCTTTTCTACTTTCTATAATGCAAGGATAAAAAAATGCGAGGCCCAATTCCGTAAAATACATCACAATTTAATAAATAATTTTATAAAACACTGATCCTGTATGTCTTGCAAAATACTCCTGCTCCGCTGCTGTTCCAGGCAATACAATTTTATACATTTGCCATCCAAAACAATTCGAAATCATCTTGACGGAACAGGAATTCTCCAACTTTGCTTCGGGCGACGAAAAAGCGCTGCATCAATTTTATATAGCGCATTTCGGATATGTGACAGGACGGCTCCTGTATAAGGAAAAATGCCCCAAAGACCGCGTCCGCGAAATGTACAACGACGCCGTTCTGGCCGTACGCGACCGGGCGATGAGTGGAAACCTCAGGCCGGATAATCTGCTTGGCTTCTTACTCGTAACGGCTTCCAATTGCTGGAAAATGGAACTCCGCCGCCAAAGCAGTTTGCTCAAACGCCATGAACGTTATCTGGAACAATTGCCTGATAATATCGACGATACGGACTTCGACAACCTGATTCGCAGCGAAGAAGAAACCGGGCTCGAAGTTCGCCGCCAACGCCACACGCTGGCGCTTCGGCAGGCGTTATCAAAATTGAGCGATGCATGCCGGGAATTGCTGACTGATACGATCGTCAACGGACTAAAGGTGGGCGGACTGGCGGAAAAATTCGGGCTCAAAGACGCCCGCGGCGTCACCGCTAAAAAGCAGGATTGCAAAGGTCAACTCGAGCGACAAACCCTGCACATACTTCAGCAAAACGGTTGGGCTAACAACGCCGAACGAAGCGGATGACCTGATAATAATTATCATACATGCCATTTTTTCCGACAAACGAATCTTTTTTGCCTATCATTTGATCAGAATAGCATTACTAATAGCAAAAAGGGCCTGACTAAAAACATGCGAACATGGAAGAAAACGTTGACAAAACATTAAGGGCATATGCGGATGGTTCGCTTTCGGGAGAAGCGCTGGAAGCCTTCGAACGACAACTGGAGCAGGACCCTGATCTTCGGTCGGAACTCGACCTTTACCTGGCTTTGAAAGCCATGGACAACCTTCGCCTGAAAAAGCAGTTGCAACAGATCGAGGTCGCCGAAGACGTATCTCCCCCGGCGCCGTTCATCACTCGCCGCAGGATGCTCTGGACGGCAGCCGCAGCAAGCGTCGCACTGGTCCTGGCCGCCGTCTGGTGGCTGCGCGAAGCACCCCGCCCGGATGCGGCACAATTGGCGCAAGAGTATACTGCAAAGCCCTACCCGTCGCCCGTCGCTACCATGGGCAATGACACTTCCCAGCCGGATGCGGTGGAACAGGCGTTTCTAGCCTACAGGAGCGGAGATTTTTCCGCTGCCGCCGCTCAACTGACGGCGCTGGCCGCCAAGCCCGACGCCGGCGACAAGATCCTGTTTTATGCCGGAGAATCTTTGCTGCAAACCGGACAGGCTGAACGCGCCGTCGCTTTTTTTGAACGTGTACCTCCGGGTGAATTGCGCGACGTCGCAGATTGGCGGCATGCCCTGGCCCTGTTACAAATCAATCGCCCGAATGAAGCGAAACCCATTCTTGAAAAAATGAAAACGGGCAGCCGCAAGGCTCAGGCAGAAGCATTGTTAAATGCCATAAAATAGCCTCGGTTACATGCCTTAACCGATCGCCGGCGCATCGGCTTCGCCCTGTGCCACTTATGCTCCCCCGGTCATCTTTCTTCCCCTCCAATACCGGGGTGCTTTTAAGTTCATCTCTTTTTGCATTGAAAAATGTACATTTTTCAATGCCCAATTTACAACGCACAAGTAGCACTCCTCCCTGCAAATTAAAGGTTTAAGAGCGTGTTCGGGAATTCTCCATTCCGGGACACTTGCATTTTTCAATACCCGCATTATACCACTACAAACAAACGCACACCATTTTTTTAAACCTCTAATTCAATTTTTATGAACCCTTGTACCTACCTGCGGCTCCCGGCCGCAGCAGTCATACTTATGCTCTTTACAAAGACGCTTCTTGCGCAGAGCGCATGCCAGTTCTCAGACGATTTTTCAAGTTCGGACGGGTGGACACAGGTCGGCCAGTTGGTCACCATTCAAACCGGCCTGGTACAATACCGGAACGGCGCAGCCGACAGCGAACAGCGCCGCATTTTTAAAAACATCGGTACTACCCTCGACGCCGGCGAAACATGGTCTGCGAACATCGATTTCCTCCCGGTCAGTGTAGGTGATTACGGAGGACCGCATGCAGGGCATGCCATCCTGTCGCTCACAGCAGGAACGCAGGAGCCGTTCAGCGACTGTCCGGACGTGCCCTGCACAGGTTATCCGGCCCCGCGGCAGGACGCTATTATATGTATGTTCGGCAGCCCCGGCAATCCTTCTGACGGCAATAGTTACTTCATACTCCACGCAGTAGAAGGATCGGATGCCTCCGAATATGTATCCACCCCTATTCAGGCTAATGCCTTAGGCGTACCATATTATGTTCATCTGGAAAGGGTAAGCGCCACTTTGACAAGATTGAGTGTGTTTTCGGATGCCGGCCGCACCACCCACCTTCCGGGCTCTCCGGTGGATCTGGTTATCCCGGCAAGTATCGAAGGGCTGAATACCGTTCAGCACGGCAATATTGCCCGAGGGGGCTGGTATCGCGAACTAAGCGGCGAAGTAGACAATTTGTGCATCCGCTGGGCCGACAATGAAACCTGTCCACCCGATCGTCTATTGGGGGGTGTTGCCGGCAGTTCCATCAATATTAATACAGGCGTAGATGAGAACCTCAATGTCCTTCCGTTCGGCACCATCGATCCCCGGTGGACTATCGTCGGCAGCACACTTCCGCCGATGAGCACGCTGGATCGCTGGAATTTCAGTCCGGTGGCTTCACAATGGATCGGTTTCGATAACAACCAGGGTTCGAGTGAAACCAATTATCAGGTGCGGTTTGACTTTTGTACTGAAAAATGTGGCGACTATCGGCTCGATTTCCGCATGCTGGCCGACAACGGCGCCTGCGTATATCTGGATGGTGTACTGGTGCCCTCCAACTGGTGGCTCGGCAATGTACCGATTCCCGATTGCAACTTCAATCCGGGCGACCAGTCACCGTTTATTCCAACAGCAGGATATGGGATCGATCATACGCTCTATTTATCCGGCGGCATTCATACGCTGGAAATTGATGTGACAAATTTCGCCGGGTCCCTGACGAGTATTAATATTCTGGGTAAAATTGAAACCGTCAATGCGCAGGACTGTCCTTGCACGCCCGGCCGTACATTGCCTGCTGTTGTCGGCAGTTCCATCAATATTAACACGGGAGTAGATGAAAACCTCAATGTCCTTCCGTTCGGCACCATCGATCCCCGGTGGACTATCGTCGGCAGCACACTTCCGCCGATGAGCACACTGGATCGCTGGAATTTCACCCCGGTGGCTTCACAATGGATCGGTTTCGATAACAACCAGGGTTCCAATGAAACCAACTATCAGGTGCGCTTCTCTTTTTGCACAGATACATGTGGCGATTATTATCGTCTCAATTTCCGCATGCTGGCCGACAACGGCGCCTGCGTATATCTGGATGGAGTACTGCTGCCTTCCAACTGGTGGCTCGGCAATGTACCGATCCCCGATTGCAACTTCAATCCGGGCGACCAGTCACCGTTTATTCCAACGGCAGGATATGTGATTGACCATACGCTCCAGCTTTCCTCTGGCAATCATATACTTGAAATTGACGTAGTGAATTTTAGCGGATCCCTGACAAGCATCAATGTTCAGGGTAGCATTGAATTGGAACAAACACGAGATTCCTGCATTGTGGGGGTAAACGATTCAGATACTTTCCTGAAGAATGTTCAACTGTTTCCCAACCCGGCACAAGACATGGTTTCTGTCTATTGGAAAAATGAGACACCTGTGAACCTCTATCTGGTCGATGTTTTGGGACGCAACTTCCGCATACTCGATGTGCCCGCAAATGGGGAGCAAATAGATGTTTCACTCGAAGGTATGCAGCCAGGCACTTATTTCCTTGTGTGGCAGGATCGCGCGGGACGGATATTCAGCCGGCATTTTGTAAAAATTTAGCAATCGTCTAATATTTATGCCTGCGTTTGAACCTAATAGCGTGTTCGGGATTTTTCCTGCTTCGCATAGTACCTTACCAGTTGCGTTCAGTCTTAGGACTGAACGCAACTTTTATAAATGGCTGGTGACCATACGTTTACGTCCCCCACCCCTATCCTTCCGTCTCATTGTCATGCCTTCCAGTCCCTCAGCCCCCCCGTTTAGGCCAATCACCCATATCACCCTCTCCTCTACCGTCCCGTTTAGGTCTTTTTGAGAAGTATTTGGGTTGTTTTGAGAAGCGTTTACGTCTTTTTGAGAAGCGTTTAAGTTCGCCCACCTAAAAATTCCCCTCCCCAACCCAAATACCGGGCTTTCGGACTTAAAATTTTCATGAACCCACCTAAAGGTTTCAGTATAACAGCCTAAACACGTCTCAAAACAACCCAAACACTTCTCAAAAAGACCCAAACGATGCGGTAAACAACCCAAACACTTCTCAAAAAGACCTAAACGGCCCACCAGCGCAGCCCGCAAATAGCCCATTTCAAATTTTCACAAAAAAAATTTTGCGAAACCAATCAGTTGCGCGTACATTTGCAACCGATTGGTTTCTTATTTAAACATCGCATATGAGACGAGACATCTTCCAGGCCATTGCCGACCCGACCCGACGAGCCATCCTCGTCCTGATTGCCATGCAAGCCATGACCCCCAACGCCATTGCCGAGCACTTCGACGGCACGCGGCAGTCTATATCCAAACATTTGCGCATCCTGTCCGAATGCGACCTGCTGGACCAGAAGCAGGAAGGCAGGGAGATCTTTTACGAACTAAAAATCGACAAAATGAAAGAAATCGATATCTGGCTCGACCAGTTCCGGAAGATCATGGAAGAGCGGTTCCAGCAACTCGATCAATTATTGTACACCATAAAAAACAAGGAAAAATGAACCTGTTGTTTGATTTTACCGTGGACAAAGACACGGCCACCATTCACATTACACGGGAATTCGCCGCCGACCTCGACCTCGTGTGGGATGCCTTTACAAAATCGGAAATACTGGACCAGTGGATGGGTCCCAAACCCTGGCGGGTGCAGACAAAGGAAATGGATTTCCGGGAAGGCGGTCGCTGGTTGTATACCATGGTTTCTCCCGAGAATGTTTCCAGCGGCCGCTGGAGCCTGGCGGAGTTTGTGGAAATACAACCCAAATCCAGTTTTACCACAAAGAATTCCTTTTCCGATGAAAATGGAAATCCCCTCGATTCGAATTTTACGTTTTCCATGACCACGAACGCTTTCGAAGCCGAGGGTGAAAAAACCGTCGTTCGGATTGCCAAAAAAATGGCGAGCCTTACCGAAATGGAACAGTTCGTTGCAATGGGCTACAAGGAAGGTTTCGCCGCGTCGATGGAGAATCTGGACGAGTATCTGCGCACGCTGGCCACGAGTAAATAAGGCGAAGCACATGGGTTAAAAGGACTGCGAAGCGGTCGAAACCATGTGCTCAACTTTCCGGGCGCGACATTTTTAACCACACAGGCACATAAAACACATAGCGTAGCGTACGCTACGGGCTATGTGTTCTATGTGCCTATGTGGTAATATGATCCATTTATGTATCCAATTATACCCAATTTGCATTTGGAAAAGACACGTCGGGAAAACCCAAAAACCGCATGTACCTTGCGCACTCAAAACGAACCATTGGAGTTCAAAATAAATATGGCATAAACGCTCACCTGTATGGACTGATTGCAGCCTTTGGCAGTTTCATTTACTGTATTATGGAAGAATATGGTTGGAGAGGATATTTACAGGAAGAGTTTCGTTTTCTACAACCTGTCATTCCCGCTCAACCACCACCTTCGAACTAAA
>JAKQJD010000326.1 GCA_029561355.1 Bacteroidota bacterium
GTCCAGATTTTTAACGAAGTCGCCGGCAAATACACCTGCTTTTTCGTCACCCAGATCATGGCCACGCTCATCAAATCGAACAACGGCGCTATCATGGCCAAAGGGAAAAGTGTGGACACACCCTGCGGCATAGCCCTTTCCGAAGGCCTGCAACCTATGGTGGAACGCCTGAAAAAAAGGGCCGAGATCATGGATTTCAGCGCCTCGCGCGGTCTGCTGAAGGAAAAGGTGCGCAAAAGTATTGCCGAACTGGCAACCTACGAACTCCGCAGCCGGCTGGCCATTGATAAAACCCTGCAATACAAAATTTTTGGCCTCTCCGTGTCGGAAACGGACCTCCGCGTGGAGGCGATCAGTGTGGTGAAAGCCGGCTTCAAACTGGATAGTTACTTCGATGTAACGTTCAGTCCCAAAAAAGGTATCGTTTACGTCACCCTGCCGCCGCCGGTCATTCTTTCTCACGAGGTGTACCCGCGTGTAGACAAACTAGACGTGGGCTGGCTGGCCGGCATCAATGGGGATGAAATGAACCGCAACTTCAACGACCTGCGCCGCCAGTTCCGCAGCGATGCCATCGAAAACGAAAAGGTGCTCGATAAAGCCAAAATGCGCGCCGATACGGTTATGCAACTCATTATGGGCCCCATGGTCAAATCGATCAACCGGAATTACAAGTTGCAGGTACGTTTCCAGGACGACGCGCAACAGCAGCAGCCCATCACCGATGACGAACGACGACGCCGTGGCGAAGATGCGGGCACTCCCGCGCCGCAAATCAGCGCACCCAAACCGGTGGAAACGCCGAAGCGGAAGACGGACGGGTTTGTACCCAAGTAATAGAAGTGAGAGAGTGAGAGAGTGAGAAGTGAGAGAAGTGAGAGAGTGAGAAGGTGAGAGAAGTGAGAGGGTGAGAGTTCGTAGCGTACACCGCTTCGCCCAAGGCTTTGCTTCATGGAAACAACCTTGGGCGAAGCGGTGTACGCTACGAACTCTCACCCTCTCACTTCTCTCACCTTCTCACTCTCTCACTTCTCTTCCAGGCTCCCGAGCATCTCCCTAATCGTCCCGTTCAAATTTTCAATCGCCAGCGCCAGTTGCCAGCCCTCGCGGTTGCGCGGTTCCACGTAGTTGGAAATGCTGCGAATTTCCAGAAAAGGCACATCCGATTGCAGGCAGGCAAAAAAGAAGGCAGCGCCTTCCATGCTTTCCACCTGCGCGTCCGGATATTTTCGGCAAATAGCGTCGATGGACGCCTGGCTGCCGTGTACTTTATTGACGGTCAATCCTTTAGCGGGCGGCAAAAACCTGCTTTCCGAAGCGGCGGGGTTGTATAAATGGGCGTTGACGTAGGGCTTTTCGGCCGGTTCCAGGAGGCCCAGTTCGAACAGATCGGTAAACCTGCCGTCGGCTTCTTCCACGCCCAGGTCGCCGAAACGTTCGCTGACCACATGCACAACCGAGCCCAATGGCAACGAGCGGTCGAAAGCGCCGGCGATACCGGCGTTGATGGCGAGATCGGGTTGTTTGCGGGCAAAATAGCGGCCCAGGCTCCAGGCAGTGGCGGTGATGCCTACACCAGAAATCAGTACGGACACTTGCAGGCCGTTTTTTCGGAACGTACCGTCTTTTTCAACGGTAAATTCCTTTTTCAGCCAGTCCTGCACGGGCAATATTTCAAATGGGGTAGCGGCTACGAGTAAGATTTCCATGGCGATCAAATCAGCATGCAAGGTATAGGAGCATATTGATTTTTTTATACCCACTGTCCTCTTCGTTTATACCCTGCCGTTAACTCCTGCATTCGACCTAACTTTGCAGCCTTTAATTGAAGAATTCAGATGAAAAAAGAATGGTTCGAGGAGTGGTTCGATTCTCCTTACTACCACGTGCTCTATGAAAAGCACGACGAACGCGAAGCGCGCAAAATGGTAGACAATATGATGGCAGTACTCGGAATTGCTACCGATGCGCGCGTGCTCGACCTCGCATGCGGCAAAGGCCGGCATTCGCGTTACCTTGCCGAACTGGGATACGACGTAACCGGCGTGGATATTTCCCCGAACAGCATTTCCTTTGCCCGGCAATTCGAACACGAGCGGCTGGCATTTTACCAGCACGATATGCGCAAGTTGTTCAGAACCAATTACTTCGATGCGGTGATTAATATGTTTACCAGTTTCGGGTACTTTTTTAAAGAGTCGGATCACCTGCACGTTATGCAAAATATCGCCAAAGGCCTCAAACCGGGTGGAATGGTGCTGATCGATTTTTTCAACTCCAACTGGGTGCGGCAACACCTGGTGCCTTCCGAAGTAAAAACGGTACAAGGCATCGAATTTCACCTGGAAAAAACAATCCGCGATGCCCACGTGTACAAACAAATCACGTTTGAAGCGGAAAGTAAAAAACATACGTTTCAGGAGCGGGTGCGCTTGTTCGAACTGGCTGATTTTCTTTCACTTTTCAAACAAACAGACATGCGGCTGGTTCGCACCTACGGCGATTACGATATGCCTTATTATCATCCCGACCGCTCGAAACGCCTGATCCTGGTAGCCCAAAAAATGCTGTAATATGCTTCAAGCGCTTTTGTCTGCCGATGCGGCGTTGTTCCACTTCATCAATACCTCGCTGGGTAATCCGGTGTTCGACGCTGTGTTGCCGTTGTGCCGGGAAAGGCTGTTCTGGGCGCCGCTGTACCTGTTCCTGGTCGCCTTTTTTCTGCTGAATTTCGGCAAAAAAGGCCGCATGATCGTACTGTTCACCTGCCTGGCAGTCGGAATGGCCGACTTTACCAGCAGCACACTGATCAAAAAAAACGTGCGCCGTATCCGGCCCTGCAATGATCCGGAGATGGTCGTGCAGGAACGTGTTTCGTGCGGCGGCGGGTATAGTTTCCCTTCCTCGCACGCGGCCAATCACTTCGCCGTGGCAGTGCTGGTGGCCGGACTGCTGGGCGGCGCGCGGCGCTGGATACGGCCCGCAGCGCTGACATGGGCCGGCACGATCGCCTTTTCGCAGGTGTATGTAGGGGTACATTATCCGGTAGACGTTACCTGCGGAGCACTGCTCGGCATCGCCATTGGCTGGGGAGCGCTGAAAATTTTTCTGCGGATTTTCCCGAATGGGCTGGAATAAAAAAATCCCGGATTTTCCACATCAGGAAAAAATCCGGGATTGTCTGCTAAAATAGCAGGCCATTCAAATATATCATAAAGCATTGAAATCCAACGCTTTGATCATTTATTCATGCGAAAGGTAGCGTTGGGCTACCTCAATCAGCCGCCCTACAATGGTAATGTCGGGCGTTTGAATATTCCCGCCATTCTGGTCTTCCAGTTGCTGCACTTTTTGAACGAGGCAGTTTTCGGAAGCGCCGCAAGCGCCCGTACCGACGTTTACATTTACAAAAGTGAAAGCGAACAGGCTAAAAAGGGAAACGGCAAAAAAGAAAGATTTGGGTAATTTACGTTTCATAGTCTTCATTATTGAGACAGACAAATGTATTCACATTTTAGGATTAAATGAAATAATTTATTCAGGAGTTCGCATGCATAGACGGGTGAAAAGACAAAAAGGTTGCAGAAAATTCAATTTTTTTTATCTGTTATCGAATGCCAGCATGTCTACGCGCCCGATTTTGAGATTGTTCAGTTGTTCCGGAAGGTTGCCATAGGTCACCTGCATGCCGAATGGCCGCTTTGAGCCCGGCGCCATAGGCCCTGTGCCTTCTACATGCAAACTATTTTTCAGCCCCGGATCCTGAATATTGAGCGCTACAGCCAGCCATAAGCGGCGATCGGTTCCATACAACAGCATTTCCAGGTGCGGGTGTGCCGCCTCGAAGGTAAGCGGGTTAGACAAAACGCCGCCCACTTGCCAGCCCTGCTCGGCACCTCCCGGAAGGGCCATTTTCACGCCGCTCTGTTCCTGCACCAGCAATACCGGTCCGGCATCCCGCACCATTCCCCGGGCTTCCACAATACGGCAGGTGTCGGGTTTGCCCGAAAACACGGGCATGGGCCAGCCCTGGAAGAAGGCGCTGCGGCCTCGCGGCGGGATGGCGGCGGAAAAGACCGGAATTTCGGCTTCCGTTCCGCCGTTGATTTTCAGCGCCTGCCCGGTGCTGTCGAACGGTGTCATCCGCAACCTGATTTTTTGCCACTGATCCGACTGGCTGTTGCAAATACCGGTTACGTAAAACGTGCCGCGCTCCGTCCAGCAGTTCAGGTCGGTGATTTGCACCGGCACCGGAACGCCTTCCACAACGGGCTGCGGCTGATCCGTTTTTTTATCGGCAGGCGGGTTGCAGAAACTAAAAAGGAAGGCGCAAAACAGGAGCGCAGGGAGCAGTTTTTTCATGTCAGGTCGTTTTTCCGGATGGCAAAGTTCGAGATGGGAATGGAGATTTTGAGAATTATTTAGTGGATGGGGATGCTGATTAAACGGATACCGGGCATTGGAATTGATTTTAAAATCCGCAACGTCTATCAAATCCATCTTTCCGCCCATCCTCCATTTTTTTATCTTTGCCGCCGAAAACAACCCCTTGCCCACTCTCAACCCCTGAACAACTCAACACTCAACCACTCAACTCCTCCACCCTCTCGTGAAATACCTGATCACCGGCCTCGGCAACATCGGCTTCGAATACACCGGCACCCGCCACAACATCGGCTTCGAGGCCGTGGACTTCCTTTGCAAACAACTCGAAGGAACCTGGCGCAGCGACCACCACGGCGATCTGGCCGAAGTGAAATTCAAGGGCCGTACGCTCATCCTGCTGAAACCAAGCACCTACATGAACCTCAGCGGAAAAGCCATCCGCTACTGGCTGCAAAAGGAAAAAATTCCGGTGGAAAACAGCGTCACCATTCTCGACGACCTCAACCTCGATTTCGGCAAACAACGCCTGCGCGCCAAAGGCTCCGACGGCGGCCACAACGGACTCAAAAGTATTCAGGAAATGCTCGGCACAGATGCCTACCCGCGCCTGCGCATCGGCATCGGCAACTCTTTTTCAAAAGGCAAACAGGTCAATTTTGTACTCGGAAAATGGTCGGAGGATGAAAAGGCTGAACTGGAACGGATGCTGGAAAAAGCGGCGGAAGTGATTAAAACGTTTGTGACGGTGGGACTGGAGCGGGCGATGAACGCTACGGGGAAATAAGTGCGAAGCCGTCAGTGAGAAGTGCGAAGTCCGGTAACGCATAGCCCTGAAAGGGCGTCAGCATCAGCCCCTCGGCATCACCGGGGGCGAATTTCACCGAATTTCACCTTACGGTCGCCACCACTCCCCATCCGGCAGCGGCGCCTCCACCACCAGCGGTTCCTGCCGCACAGGGTGCATCAGTTCCATTTGAAAGCAATGCAATCCTATCGACGCATCAGGCAAAGCCTTGGGCGCGCCATATTTCAGATCGCCGAGGATCGGGCAGCCGATTGCCGAGAGTTGCACCCGAATCTGGTGCGGCCGGCCGGTGAGCGGCGTGATTTTCAGCAGGTACCCGGCTTCCTGTTTACCCATGGTTTCATAATGGGTGATACTCTCCTTGGCGTCGCGGTAAGGTTTGGGATAAGCCTGCACCACGTTGCGCGATTCGTCTTTCAGCAAAAAATGTTTGAGTTTGCCTTCCTGCGGATTCGGCGCTTTGATCGTGAGCGCGAAGTAAAATTTCTGCACCTTTTTTTCCCGGAACAAAGTGGTGAGCCGACCCAGCGCCTTGTCCGTCCGCGCAAAAATAACCGCCCCGCTCACCGGCCGATCGATGCGGTGCACGGGATGCAAGAACACTGCCCCCGGCTTGTTGTATTTCTCTTTCAGGTAATCCTTTCCCCAGTCCGTCAGCGTCACGTCGCCGGTGCGGTCGGCCTGCACGAGCCAGCCTGCGGGCTTGTTGAGCACGAGCAGGTGGTTGTCTTCGAAGATGACGGAAGGAAGCATAAAAGAGAGTGAGAAAGTGAGAGAAGTGAGAAGGTGAGAGGTGTGAGAGAGTGAGAGATGTGAGAGCCGACTTCGATCCCACCTGATTACTTAAGGCATTCCGTAACAGGTATGCTGAGAGAAGTCAGGTGGGATCGAAGTCGGCTCTCACATCTCTCACATCTCTCACATTCTCACCTTCTAATCTTCATCCTCCACCACCCCCGTCGGGTTCCGTTCCCACATCAGATACGCTTTCAGGAACGGATCGAGGTCGCCGTTGAGGATGGAATCGGGATTGTGAATTTTATAACCCGAACGCAGGTCTTTTACCCAGCGGTCGTCGAGCACGTAGGAGCGGATCTGGCTGCCCCACTCGATTTTGCTTTTGCCGGCTTCAATTTTGTCCTTTTCGGCCTGGCGTTTGCGCATTTCGAGTTCGTAGAGGCGGCTTTTCAGCAAGGTCATGGCGATGTCGCGGTTACGGTGCTGGCTACGGTCCTGCTGGCATTCGGCCACGATACCCGTGGGAATGTGCGTGACGCGCACGGCCGATTCCGTCCGGTTGACGTGCTGACCACCTGCACCGGAGGCCCGGAACACGTCCCAACGGATGTCGTCGGGATTGACGATAATCTCGATGCTGTCGTCTTCGATGAGCGGGTAGACGAATACCGAGGAAAACGACGTCTGGCGTTTGCCCTGGGCATTGAACGGGCTGATACGCACCAGCCGGTGCACGCCGTTCTCGCCTTTCAACCAGCCGTAGGCATAGTCGCCGCGAATCTCGATGCTGGCCGATTTGATACCTGCTGCCTCGCCGTCCTGTTCAAAAAGTTCGACCACCTTAAATCCCGCTTTTTCCGCCCACATGCGGTACATGCGCAGGATCATGGCCGACCAGTCGCAGGCTTCAGTACCACCTGCGCCGGCGTTGATAGTAAGCACGGCATTCATTTCGTCCTCCTTCTGGTTGAGGGTGGAGCGGAATTCGGCGTCGGCCAGGATGTCGGATGTTTTTTTGTACTGGGCTTCGACTTCCTCTTCGGAAGCCATACCTTCTTTTTGAAATTCGAACAAACCTTCCAGGTCGTCTACTTCGCGGGCCAGGTCGGCAAAATCGTCGAGCCAGCGTTTGCTGATACCTATTTTGCGCTGAATGCCTTCTGCGCGTTTGGGGTCATTCCAGAAATTGGGGTCAAGTGTTTGAGTGGTTAGGTCCTCTACTTCTCGTGAACGGTTGTCCACGTCAAAGATACCTCCTGAGGACCGCCAACTTATCTTTCAGTTCTTTTAACTGTTCGATGGTCATGGTTGGAAACGGTTGGATCCCCTTGCGGGGGTTTATGTGAATTTTGTTTGTTGTT
>JAKQJD010000332.1 GCA_029561355.1 Bacteroidota bacterium
GGCCGACAACGACGCTTTCCGGGTGACCTACCTGCCTGGCAAGCCGCAGGTTCACCGCGTCGAATTCGACGCGCCCACGCGCACCACGATCACGCGCTACCTGGATCTGGCGCAAAACATGGAGCAGCAAAACCACCCGCAGGACGCTCCCGAACGGGTCGCCTGTGTGGTACTGACAACTGCGGAAAAACGGAATTGGCCGGTTTTGGGAAATTTTATTTTTCAGGGAAAAACGTCGCAGGAAAACGACCGGTACAACCACGACACCTATCTGAAAGTGCTGCGCGACCCCGATATAGAGGCACTGATAGAAAAAGAGTGTTGGGACAAGTAAATCGTTAGAATAGAAATTCTGTCACCAGCGCTTTTAGCATTTCGGCTTTGGCATTCAGTTCTTCGCTCTCTATGGAGGAAACCGAAAGAACCGGCGAAAGCCGTGTGTACAAATCCGGCAAGCAAAGCCATTGGTCCACCTGTTCTTTTATCCACTTGTTGTAGGCGATGGGATAGGTTTTGTTTTGGATAAAAACAGCCTGTAAAAACTCCTGAAATGCTTTGTAGAGCCGGTCGAACGCCTGAAAATGCAAGTTTCTTTTGACGAAATGCGAAATATGCGAAAGGTCGTACAGACACGCCTGTTTTACCATTTCCAGGCGCTCCAACCGCAAGGACTCGTCGTAATAAGGCAACCATCTCTGCCGGAGTTGGGTGAAATACACGCCCGTTTCGCCCATGACGGCAGAATAAAAAACCTGATTTCCAATTTCCACTTCAAAATAGTCAGGACCGCCGCCATCGTCCCAAATACCGGGTTCGTATTGCCCCGAAATGACGTCGAGATGGATTTTTGCAAAAGGATGCGACTGCGTAAATCTTTTCAGCGGCGCGTGTTCATTCAGATGCTTTTTCCATGCGGATTCCATAACGCTCCTTTCAGCAGCCGACGTTTCCGGTTTTGCCAAAATGGCGAAATCGAGATCGCTTTCAGCAACAGCCGTTCCGCGGGCACAGGAATTGACCACCAATACAGTATCGATCTGTGGTTCGGCGGAAAAAAAATCGTACACCGCCTCGGCGGCGGCCCGGTGTAAAGAAGTTGGGAAAACGGGCTGTGTCATAGGTGGAACCGTGTTCAACTCCGACGATAGATCACCGGATTCAGTTCCGTGTCGATCACTTCCCCGACCACCGCGCCCGGGCACCAGGTATTCCAGTCATTCACCTGATTGTCGTTTTCGGGCTCTTTCAACACCATTTCGCTATCCATATAAATAACGGTCATCACGCGGCGCATATATTCCGTGCG
>JAKQJD010000340.1 GCA_029561355.1 Bacteroidota bacterium
CTGCTCTGGACACTGCAAGTCGAAAATGAACATATCCTGCAATTGCCTGTACAACACCTGCCGGCAGGGGCCTATTTTGCCAGTATTCTGGCGGAGGGAGAACGCGCGGTGGTTGCGTTTTCTAAAGGTTGATGAGGTTGATGAGGGTTGATGAGGGTTGATAAGGGTTGATGAGGGTTGATGAGGGTGATGAGGGTTGATAAGGGTTGATGAGGGTTGATAAGGGTTGATGAGGGTTGATATCCATCCGCTCGGTAAAAGAAACAATTCTCCCTTTTCCGAGCCAATGGATATCAACCCTTATCAACCCTCATCAACCTCATCAACCTCATCAACCTTTAGAAAACGCAACCACCGCGCGTTCTCCCTCCGCCAGAATACTGGCAAAATAGGCCCCTGCCGGCAGATGCTGTACGGGCAATTGCAGGATATGTTCATTTTCGACTTGCAGTGTCCAGAGCAGGCCGGTGCCTTGTCCGTCGGCCCGGAAAATTTCCACCCGAACAGAGGCTGGAATTTCCGTTTTGATGCGCAGTTCACATTGATCGTAAACCATCGTCGGCACGATCTGGGCGTGTATTTTCGAACCTTCGATGGAGACGCTTTCCATGTTGGAGAGCTCGCTTCTGCCGTCCGTATCCACCTGGCGAAGCCGGAATAAATGAACGCCCGGTGTAAGGTCTTTTACTTCAAAACCGTATCGGGCGGGATATTTCCCATCATTTCGGGCATTTACAAAACCTTCCACTTCCCAGGAAACGCCGTCGGTACTGTGCTGGATTTCAAAACCTGCGTTATCGCGTTCGGAAGCGGTAGCCCAGTCGAGCAGGGCGCTCGTTCCATCGGGTCGCGCCTCAAAACGGGTCAGTTCGACCGGCAACACGAGCGGCTGCAACGGTATGTTCAGCGTGGTCAGAATGCCGTTGGTGAGCGTTGCAGAGGTGGTATAGGTTTGGTAGTTGATTTTGCTGGCTTCCACAGTAAACATGCCGCCGTCGACCCGGCCCATTTTATAGGTGCCATTGGAGATGCTGCTTTCCGTCTGGACGGGCGCCGACAGGATCTGTACGGTAGCGCCGTTGATCGGATTACCGGTCACGGCATCCGTAACAATGCCTTCCAGGTAGCAGCCACGCACGTAATTTGGCGTGAGTACGAACAATTTTCCGGTGCTCGAAAAAGGTACGTCGTTGATGTTTGATGCGATGATATTCCCGGAAGGCAAATAAGGGTAAACGCCCCAGCAGCCGCCATAGCCTCCCCCACCTTCGGCCGGGTAAGTATCATAATTGCCGACCTGAACAAGGTTGTCGGGGCGCGATACGTCCACGACGGTAAACCCGTCTTTGTACCACGAGGTGACCGCATAATTGTTGATAATGTAGGTATTGTGTACGATCGAGCCATCGCCGGGGTTGCTCTGTATCTTGTCCAGAAAACGGATATCGTCCGGATCGCTCACGTCGTAAGCGGCCAGGAACGAATTGTTCCTTTCATCGGTCGTAAACAGGATGGAGCCGTTCAGCCAGGTATTGTGGGTAAAATTATTCGGCGTGCTCTGCGTAGCGAGTAGTACCGGATTGGCCTTGTTAGTGGTATTGACGATGGAAAAAAATCCGTTGTAGATATGTCCTGCATACAACATGTTGTTGTCAACATAACCGTCGTGCACATAATTGCCGGAGCCCGGGAAATTCGTATTCACATAGCCCGCATAGGAAGGATTGTACGGATCTGCATTCAGATTGAACATCAAAGGCCTGCCGTCATACAGGTTCGAACCGTAGAGATACAGGTACCCCGCCGTTTCGTCTACGTGCAGTGCATGGGACCGGCTGAGTTGGTTCAATATGGCGCCATCGCCCTGATATGCATGCACCTGATTGGGATCATTTACATTCAGATTGGGCAGAAAAGACAGGTTGATGATGGTCAGTCCGACGTTGGTCCCGCTGGAACCTTCCGTTACCACGTAGGCAAAATTTCCGAAGGTTTTGATTTCCCGCCAGTCGCTGGTAGGGCCCACGACGTCGACTACGAGAGTCGGGTTATCGGGGTTTGTGACATTGATAATACTGATGCCTGTCTGGGTCCCGACGAGGGCATATTCGTTGCCCGCACCGTCAGCATAACCCCACAGGTTGGCCAGTTCCTTGTTCGGAAATGAATATGTACTGCGGAGTGTTACATTGGTTTGGGAAAAAAGGTTTGGGGAGAGCAAGAGTAAAAAGAGCGTGATTGACCTCATATTTTCCGTATTTAAGTATGCAAAAGAACGATTGTTATAAAGATTATTGTAATATAAATTCCTGATTGTCCTCTTTGAGCATCTGTTTATACTTTTAAATTTACCCTGCAAAGCGTATCGCTTGGATAATACAAAAACAAACCCTTACCTTTGGCGCATGAAAAATTCGTTTACAGTTTGCCATCATCACCATCATTTGCCCGACGGCAAGCGATGCGGTATGGTATTGTAAAACGTTTTACAATATAGTTTTCTGCCCGGCTTGTCGAGTGTTCTCCGACAAGCCGGGCTTTTTATTTTTATCCGTCAAATTACTTTTTCAATGCTTCGATTGGCCATTCAAAAATCAGGTCGCTTGTCGGAAGACTCGCTGCAACTCCTGCGCGATGCGGGCATCAACCTGAGCAGCAGCCCCAGCAGGTTGCTGCGCACCCAGGCGACAAATTTTCCCCTGGAACTCATTTTCGTCCGCGACGACGATATTCCCGAATATGTGGAAGGCGGCGTGGTGGACGTCGGGATTGTGGGTGAAAACGTGCTGCTGGAAACCCTCAAGGACGTCGAAACCGTCGAACGCCTGGGTTTCGGCAAATGCCGCCTGTGCCTCGCCATGCCCAAAAACGCCGCTTACAACGGCCCCGAAAGCCTGCAGGGTCTGCGCATCGCTACGAGCTACGTGCGTATTCTGGAAAATTTCCTGGCAGCGCAAAACATCCGTGCCGAGATTCATGAAATCAGCGGATCGGTGGAAATCACACCTTCCCTCGGCCTCGCAGATGCCATTTTCGACATCGTCAGCACCGGCAGCACCCTGCTCGCCAATGGGCTGCGGGAGGTAGCCACTGTCATCGAATCGGAAGCGCTGCTCGTGGCCAACCCCGACCTTTCTCCGGAAAAACGGGAGATTCTGGCCCGCCTCCTCTTCCGCATTCACGCCAACCGGAATGCCAAAAACCACCGCTACATCCTGATGAATGTGCCCAATGACAGGCTCGACGAAATTGCGGCCATCATACCCGGCATGAAAAGCCCGACGGTGCTGCCGCTCACCCAGCCCGGCTGGAGCAGCCTCCACAGCGTCATTCCGGAAAATGTGTTCTGGGACGCCCTCGAACAACTCAAAGCCGCCGGCGCCGAAGGCATCCTGGTGGTGCCGATCGAACGAATGATTCTTTAAAAAGAAGCCATGAAAATTTTAAAAAACCCTTCCTTTTCCGAACTCAACAGCGTGCTGAAACGCCCCACGGATACGCAGGCTGCAACTCGCCGCGAAACGGTATCCGGCCTGCTCGAAGAGGTGCGCCGTGAAGGCGACCGGGCCGTACGCAGGCTGTCGGAACGTTTCGACGGATACGCCCCGGAGGCCTTCGAAACAGATATTTCAGCATTTGAAACCGCTGAAAAAAACCTGCCGGAAGAACTGAAATCGGCTATCCGGCTGGCATATAACAACATTTGTACCTTTCACGAGCAACAGCGGGAGCCGGAAATTTCCGTGGAAACCATGCCCGGCGTGGTGTGTAGCCGGCGAAGTGTGCCCATCGACCGGGTAGGATTGTACATTCCGGGTGGTACGGCGCCGCTGTTTTCCACCGTGCTGATGCTGGGCGTCCC
>JAKQJD010000397.1 GCA_029561355.1 Bacteroidota bacterium
CTACACCCGCATACAATACATTCATTTTTTCCAAACCAATCGCAAAAACCGGCGCTTCCTGCCTGAATGCGAAGGCGAAAACAGCAGCAAGCGATATGCCGCCGCAAAACCAGGCGCAGGCGCGGAGCAGGGGAACGGAAAAGCGTTTTTTCATCGGCAGGTTTTGAGGTTTTAGGTAGTTATCGGTTATCAGTTATCAGTGTTGATAATCAGGCGTTTGCACTAAAAATAATCTAAACTCATATTGTCTGACACCCAAACGCAGAAAACGAAAGAATTATGATGCAGGTAATGAAAGAGATTTTTACTTTAGTCGCACTTAACTGAGCCGGAAAACAGACCAAAATCGCCCTGCTTTACTGGGGCCGGCCTTATTCAAATCCCGATTTTGCGCCATTGGAGACGGCAGAGAGCACCCATGTTTGAGCCCGACGCAGGCGGGGCGAGTTTGGGTGCGAACCCGTCCCGACCGCGTCGGGACAAAATCGCAGGATTTGAATAAAGCCTTGATTTTTGGTCCTTTTTATCAAGAAAAAGGACAATGGAAACGAATGCCTGATGGATTGGAATCTGTGAGCCTATTGTAGGGGTGACTCGAAGTCACCCCTACAATACACTGGAATCAAAACTCACAATTGACAATTGACAACTCACAACTCACAACTCACAACTCACTACAATGACCACCCACACCCTCATCATCGGCGCCGGCCCTGCCGGCATGGCAATAGCAGGCCGCCTCGCCCGCCTGGGCATCCCGTACCTGCTGCTGGAAAAATCCGACCGGGTAGGCCATACCTGGCACGGGCACTATGAACGCTTGTGTCTGCACACGGTGAAAGAACATTCCAACCTGCCGCACCTGGAATTCCCGGAGCATTACCCGACGTACGTGCCGCGACTCGATTTGATAGCGTACTGGGAAAATTACATCCGGGAAATGGGCATCGAGCCGCTCTTCGGGCAGGAAGTTCGGCACATCCGGCGGGTAGAGGATCAGTGGGAAACGACCACCGGTACCGACACGTTTCAGTCGAAATGCGTTGTGGTGGCAACGGGATACAACCGTGTGCCGTATCAACCGGAATGGCCCGGACAGGAACAGTTTCAGGGAACATTCATTCACAGCAAAGACTACCGAAACGCCAAGCCGTTTACCGGCAAAAAAGTGCTCCTGATCGGCATGGGCAACACAGGCTCCGAACTGGC